>JAZQOD010000209.1:0-50720 GCA_045627685.1 Prevotella sp.
CTGCACCTCTACCTGGAACTCGGTCTTGTCGAGATGTGGCATCTGTGACTTGAACACCTGTGACAGATTGGCAGACTCGTCGGCTGTCAGTTCGTTCTGAGGTGTGTCACTCTTTGGGATGAGACGATCGATGATGTCGGCATCAACACGCGCAAAACGGCTCTTTTCGAACTTCTGCTCAAACATCGACACGCATGGCACATCGAGATCGCCGTCGAAGAGGAGCACTGAATAGCCCTTGGCGCGTGCAGCCTCGATGTATGTGTACTGCTCTTCCTTGTCGGTGGCATAGAGATACACGAGGGTTGAGTCCTTGTCCTCCTGAGTGCTCTTGATGAGTTCACGATACTCGTCGTAGGTAAAGTACTTACCGTCGATGTCCTTCAACAGAGCGAAGTTCTTTGCCTTGTCATAGAAATCCTCCTGCGACAGCATACCGTAGTGAATGAAGAGTTTGAGATCGTCCCATTTCTCCTCGAAATCCTTGCGGTTCTCGTTGAAGAGCGCCTTCAAGCGGTCGGCAACCTTCTTTGTGATATATGTAGAGATCTTCTTGACATTGGCATCGCTCTGGAGGTAAGAACGGCTCACGTTGAGAGGGATGTCTGGAGAGTCGATGACACCGTGGAGCAAGGTGAGGAACTCTGGTACGATACCCTCCACCTGGTCGGTTACAAACACCTGGTTGCAGTACAACTGTATCTTGTTGCGCTGGAGTTCGAGGTTCGATTTCACACGTGGGAAATAGAGCACACCGGTGAGGTTGAATGGGAAATCGACATTGAGATGAATCCAGAACAGAGGTTCGTCGCTCATTGGATATAGAGCACGGTAGAAGCCTTTGTAGTCCTCGTCCTTGAGGGTTGAAGGGGTCTTTGTCCAGAGAGGGTCAACGGTGTTGATGATGTTGTCCTGATCGGTTTCAACCATCTTGCCGTCCTTCCACTCTGTCTCCTTGCCGAATGCCACTGGCACTACCATGAACTTGCAGTATTTCTGGAGGAGGTCGCCAATCTTGTTCTTGTCGAGGAACTCCTTGCAGTCGTCGGCGATATGGAGGATGATGTCGGTACCGCGCTCTGCACGCTCTGCTGGTTCGAGTTCGTACTCAGGCGAACCGTCGCAACTCCAGTGTGAAGCCTCTGTGTTGTCCTTGTAAGAGCGTGTGATGATTTCCACGCGGTCGGAAACCATGAACGAAGAGTAGAAGCCCAGACCGAAATGGCCGATGATGGCATTGGCATTGTCCTTGTACTTCTCGAGGAAGTCGGTGACGCCAGAGAATGCAATCTGATTGATATACTTTTCGATTTCCTCGGCAGTCATACCAAGACCGTGGTCGGAGATGGTGATTGTCTTTGCAGCCTCGTCGAGGGTGACGCGCACTGTCAGGTCGCCAAGTTCGCCTTTGAAGTCGCCACGCTCAGCAAGAGTCTTGATCTTCTGAGTAGCATCGACTGCGTTAGAAACCATCTCACGGAGGAAAATCTCGTGATCACTGTAGAGGAATTTCTTGATTACAGGAAAAATGTTTTCGGTGGTTACACCAATATTACCTTTTGCCATAGTATTTATTGTTTTAAATCTTTATTCAAATTACACGGATTTAACGGGACCAATAATGGCCCCGAAAGGAACAATGCAAAAGGCGTGCCAAAGGAAGTGAAGAGTTAAAAGTTAAGAGTTAAGAGTTAAGAGTTAAAAGTTAAAAGATAAAGCTCTTTGCTGAGCCAAGCGGCAGGGCAAAGAATATAGAATCTTGGTTCTCTATGACCACAACCAACTTTTAACCTTTAACTTTTAACCTTTAACTTATTATATATTCGCGATGCTCATGATATTGGCAAAGACACCGGCGGCGGTGACACTCGCTCCTGCACCATAACCCTGAATCATCATAGGATACTCCTTATAACGCTCTGTGGTGAGAAGCACGATATTGTTGCTACCCTCGAGGTTGAAGAACGGATGACTGCTATCGACAGTCTGCAGTGACACCTCGGTCTTGCCATTGTCGAGTTTTGCCACAAAGCGCCAACGCTTGCCTTCTGACTCTATCACCTTACGGCGCTCTTCGAAGTCGGCATCGAGTTCTGGCAGACGACGCCAGAAGTCTTCTACCTCACCCTCGAAATACTCATCGGGCACAAAGAGGTGCTTCTCCACATCATCCTGCTCCACCTTATATCCACCCTCGCGCGCAAGGATGACAAGTTTGCGGATCACATCCTTTCCACTGAGGTCGATACGAGGGTCTGGTTCTGCATAGCCAGCCTCCTGTGCCAAACGGACAGTCTCGGAGAATGGGATGTCCTTAGACAAGGTGTTGAAGATGAAGTTGAGGGTACCACTGAGCACTGCCTCGATTTTCAGAATCTTATCGCCCGAATTGCGGAGGTCGTTGATAGTGCCGATGATAGGCAGACCTGCACCTACATTGGTTTCGAAACGATATTTCACACCACGCTTCAACGCTGTGCGCTTCAGACGGAGATAAGTATCATAGTCGCCAGAAGCAGCCACCTTGTTGGCAGCAACGATGTTGATGTTATGATCGAGGAGAGTCTGGTATATTGATGCAATCTCGGCAGAAGCGGTACAATCCACGAATACCGAGTTGAAGATGTTCATATTGATGATGTTCTCGACGAGCAACTGTGCATTGCTCTCTGGCGATGCCTGAAGAGCCTCCTTGTATGTGTCGAGGTTGATGCCCTCGCGAGAGTAGATGGCACGGCGTGAAGACGCAATACCAACGACATTGAGTTTGAGACGCGAACTCTCCATGAGTTTGCTGTACTGCGAACGAATCTGCTCGATGAGTTTGCCACCAACGGTACCTGTACCGCAGATGAAGAGGTTGAGGACCTTGTATTCCGACAGGAAGAACGAGTCGTGGAGCACGTTGAGCGACTTACGGAGATAGGCAGAAGGCACAACAAACGAGATGTTGGTCTCTGACGCTCCCTGAGCACAGGCGATGACACTGATACCCGAACGGCCGAGAGTGCCGAACAGTTTGCCGGCGATGCCCGGGGTGTGCTTCATGTTCTCACCAACGATAGCGATGGTGGCAAGACCACTCTCGATATGCATAGGGAACATTGCTCCGGTGTGTATCTCCTTCTGGAACTCAGCGTTGAGCACCTCGGCTGCAGCCTCGGCATCCTCGTCGCGCACACCGATAGAGGTAGAGTTCTCGGATGAAGCCTGCGACACCATGAACACAGAGATATTGTTATTCGCCAGGGCAGTGAAGATACGGCGGTTGACACCGATGACACCTACCATAGAGAGACCAGTGACGGTGATGAGACTGGTGCCGTTGATGCTCGAGATACCCTTGATAGGCTTTGAGTCGTTCTCGACCTTTGCACGGATAACAGAACCTGGATTCTCCGGATTGAAGGTGTTCTTCACGCGGATTGGGATGTTCTTCACGCAGACAGGATAGATGGTTGGTGGATATACCACCTTTGCTCCAAAGTTACAGAGTTCCATTGCCTCGATATACGAGAGTTCCTTGATGGTGTAGGCGGTAGAGATGACACGTGGATCGGCTGTCATGAAACCGTCAACATCGGTCCAAATCTCGAGCACCTCAGCATCGAGGGCAGCAGCGATGATGGCTGCGGTATAGTCGGAACCACCACGACCGAGGTTGGTCACTTCGTTTGTGTCACGGTCGCGTGAGATGAATCCCGGAACAAGCGAGATGCGTGGCAGGTCTTTGAATGTCTCGCACACGAGGTTGGCAGTAAGACTGGCATGGAGCACATTCTTGCCGTTCTTGCGTACTGTCTTGATGAAATCGCGGGCATCGAACCATTTCGAGCCTCTCACGAGAGTGGCTACAATCTTTGAAGAGATACGCTCGCCATAACTTACAATGGCGTTCTGTGTCTTCTCGGAAAGGTCACGAATGAGGAACACTCCGAAGTAGATGCTACGGAGTTGCTCGAGGAGGGCGTCAACTTCTTTGAAGAGCACCTCGCGATCAAGGGGGTAGGTTATGATAGTATCGATCATCTTGTGATGACGATCGACCATTTTTTCGAATTCGTCCTTCCATGCCTCATCGCCATCCTTGGCCAACTGGGAGGTACGGAGGAGTTTGTCGGTAATGCCACCGAGGGCACTTACTACAACTACAATAGGCTGGTGTTTAGCCTCTTTTTCAACAATCTTTTTCAGAGAGAGGATACTCTCTACGGAACCAACGGATGTTCCGCCGAATTTCAATACTTTCATAATTTTTTAAAGTGAAAAGTGAAAAGTGAAAAGTGAAAAGTGGAGGTACCAACCCACCAGCATTCATAATCGCCCTGCACTTGAAGTTAATATTCCGGAGTCCTCCTGACAATAGAGGTTCTTCGAAACTTGACTGCAAAATTACACAAAATATAGTAGAATACCAAATAAATTGATTAATTTTGCAACCAATAAGTATTACATCGAAAATATGATTCAGGAATTGCAACTCCGGATTCTGCCAGAGCAGGCTGCTTCGGAACAGGCTATCGCCGACTATATTGCTCGTGAGAAAGGTATTGACCGCCGTACTATCAATGCCGTTCGTGTACTGAAACGCTCCATCGACGCACGACAGCGTACTATCTTTGTTAACATCAACGCACGCGTATATATTAATGAGGTGCCACAGGATGATGCATACGTGCACACCGAATATCAGGATGTGAGCCAGAAACCACAGGTAGTGGTGGTGGGCGAAGGTCCCGGTGGACTGTTTGCCGCCCTGCGACTCATTGAACTGGGACTGCGCCCAGTGATACTGGAACGCGGAAAGGATGTGCACGAACGCAAGAAAGACCTTGCGATGATAACCAAGACACAGAAGGTGGACGGCGAGTCGAACTACTGTTTCGGTGAAGGCGGAGCCGGTGCCTATTCCGACGGAAAACTATACACACGCAGCAAGAAACGCGGTTCGGTAGAAAAGATCCTGAATGTGTTCTGCCAGCATGGTGCCTCGACATCTATCCTTGCCGACGCCCACCCACATATAGGCACAGACAAACTGCCACGCGTCATTGAGAACATGCGCAACACGATTATACGCTGTGGCGGAGAAGTGCACTTCCAGACAAAGATGGTGCGACTGATTCTGCAGGGCGACGAGTGCATAGGCTGTGAGGCGATTAACCTCGCAATGAATCGCGAGGAACAGTATCGAGGACCGGTGATTCTTGCCACAGGTCATTCGGCACGCGATGTGTATCGCTATCTGGCAGAGGCAAAGATTGAGATTGAAGCAAAATCGCTGGCGATGGGTGTACGACTGGAACATCCGAGTCATCTCATCGACCAGATACAATACCACAACAAGAACGGACGTGGGAAGTATCTTCCAGCAGCAGAATACAGTTTTGTGACACAGGTGGACGGTCGCGGAGTATATTCGTTCTGTATGTGCCCAGGAGGATTCGTCATTCCGGCAGCAACTGGTCCGGAACAACTCGTGGTGAACGGTATGAGTCCTTCAAACCGTGGTACACAGTGGAGCAACTCGGGTATGGTGGTGGAGATACATCCTGAGGACGTGGGAAGTGAAAAGTTAAAAGTTAAAAGTGAAAAGTCTGAAACACAAAATCCACTCGTGATGCTGGAATTCCAGGAGCAGTTGGAAAAAACCACCTGGCAGCAGGCAAATATGAAACAGAATGCTCCAGCACAGAGAATGGTGGATTTTGTGAACGGTCGATTGAGTTACGACCTGCCGAAGGTGTCGTATGCCCCAGGAGTGGTCTCTTCCCCACTCCATTTCTGGTTGCCTAAGCATATCTCGAAACGCTTGCAGGAAGGATTCAAGAAGTTCGGTAGTACGAGCCACGGATTCCTCACCAACGAGGCAGTACTGATAGCCACAGAGACACGCACCTCATCGCCAATACGCATTGTACGCGACCGCGAGACATTGCAGCATGTACGCATCAAGGGACTGTTCCCTTGCGGCGAAGGCGCAGGATATGCAGGAGGTATAGTCTCAGCAGGAGTTGATGGCGAGCGATGCGCTGAGATGTGCGAGGCTTACACCAGATGCTTAACAAACGCGAACAGTTTATAAGGCATATAGCGGAATGGGAGGTCGAGGTGCTTTGGCGACACAAGCACTGAACGACGGTGGCTGAACGCCTCGAACGACTCACGATCGTGATAACGACCCATACCAGAGTTGCCTACTCCACCAAACGGCATGTTTGTATTGACGATGTGCATTATACTATCGTTGATACAAGCACCACCGGAAGATGTGTGGCGGATGACGTCCCAAGCCAACGATTTGCTACCGTAATAATATAATGCAAGCGGTTTTGGACGAGCATTGACAAACTGCTTCACCTTGTCAGCGAACGAACTGCCATTATCATCGAGGGTGATGACAGGGAACACTGGACCGAAAATCTCTTCTGTCATCACAGGCGAATCAAGTGCCACATCACCGAGAAGTGTTGGTTCGATATAACGCTCCTCAGCATCAATGCTACCACCACAGAGCACTGTGCCCTGCGACAGATAACTGCTGACACGCGAGAACGCCTTGTCGCTCACCATTCGCACATAATGCTCACTCTTTTTGATATCCTCGCCATGAAGAGCATGCACATGTTTCTGGAAAGCCTCAACAAAAGCATCCTTCACATCGCTGTGGATAAGGATATAGTCAGGAGCAATACACGTCTGACCACTATTGAGTGTCTTTGCCCACGCAAGGCGCTTGGCAGTAGTGTCGATGTCGGCAGTGCGGTCGATGATGCACGGACTCTTTCCACCCAGTTCGAGCACCACCGGAGTGAGATGACGCGCAGCAGCCTCCATGACGGTATGGGCAACGGCAGGACTACCAGTATAGAAAATGATGTCGAACGGTTTGTCGAAGAGACACGCATTGACTTCGCGATTGCCCTGAACAACAGCCACATACTCCTGAGGGAATGTGTCGGCAATCATGTCAGCAATGACCTGCGACACATGAGGCACATAAGGCGATGGTTTCAGTACAGCCGTGCAACCTGCCGCAATGGCACCTACCAACGGACAGAGAAGAAGTTGAACGGGATAGTTCCATGGCGAAACGATGAGTGCAGTGCCAAGCGGTTCCTTGACAACATAACTCATGGAAGGCAGCACCGCCATCTTTGGCATGCACATCTCGCGGCGAGCCCATGAAGCGACCTTCCTGCGGGCAGTGCGAATCTCGCCAAGGACAATGCTTATCTCAGTGAGGAAAGCCTCCTCGTGAGACTTATGCAGATCGGTCCACAGAGCATCATAAAGAGGTTGCTCCCACTTTTTCATTCCGCGGGCGAAAGCATCAAGGCGAGCCTTGCGATAATCAACGGAGAGAGTCTCGCCAGTAGCGAAGAATTGTTTCTGCGATGCAAAGACAGCATCGATGATCTCATGAGAGGTATTTTCCATAAGAGAGGATTTAAGAGGAGGAAAGAGGATTAAAGAGGATGAGAGAGGATTATTTCTTTCGGCCGGTGAAATGATCCATGGCATGATAGATGCCGAAGAGTTCGCCGAAAATCCAGTCTGCACCACGCATTGGGAGAATGCCCTGCATGAGACGCGCAAAACGGAAAGCAAACGGCACACCCTTGAATCGGATGTTCTTCTCGATGGAACGGATGACACGCGCTGATGTCTTCTCAGGATCAAGGATTGGGAAGAACCACGACTTCACTCCGTCGAACATACCTGTATTAATAAAATAAGGTGCAAAGGTGGTGACGCGCACGTTGCTCTTCATCTGCTTCAACTCAATCCACACAGAATCCGACCATCCCATGGCAGCCCATTTGCTGGCAGCATAGACCGACATACGAGGGTTGGCAAGAAGACCCGCAGCAGAGGTGATGTTGCAGATATGACCACTGTTGCGCGCAATCATGTCAGGCAGCATAACCAATGCCACGTACATAGGAGCAATGGTGTTGATGGTGATGGTGCGCTCAATATCGAGACGGGTGTTCTGGTCGAAAGTCTTGTTTGTGGTGACAACACCTGCATTGTTGATGAGGATGTCAACCTGACCAAACTCTGCCACTGTGGCAGCATACGCCTCCTTTACAGCATCATAGTTTGATACATCAACAATATAACCCTTGACATTGCCAAGTTTCGAATGTTCTGCTACTACTGTGTCGAGATTCTGCTGATTGATGTCCCAGATAGCGAGACCTTTCGCACCCTTCTCGAGTGCCATTCTGCCCATGATACGACCAATGCCCGAGGCACCGCCAGTGATCAAGACGATAGAGTCCTTTATTTTCATAATAAAAAAGTACGAATGTTTATTATCCTGATTATTGCATTGATGTGAGAGAAGTCAACTATTTATTGCCCACTTTCGCTTTGCGTGTGCAAAATTATTAAAAATTCTGCTAATAGCCAACGATTTTCTGCACAATTTACCATTTTTCGTGCAAAAACAAATAAAAATGCCCGATGATTTCTCACCGAGCATTCTCAATATAGATAAGCGGAATGTTATTTCACAATGACTTTCTTGCCATTGGCAATGTAGATGCCTGAGTGATTTGCATTCTCGACAATTCGGCCCTGGACATCATATACACGACCAGAAGCGGCATCCTGCTCTACGGCAGAAATGCCATTTGAGATTGTGCCCTCGACATAATGTGCCTCGTTGAGAGTCTGAGCGAGATTGACAATACCGTCAGTCTTGATTGCATCAGAGAGCGGCGAATAGATGTCGAGACTCGATTTCATCATCTTTCCTGTGCAGTGGTCATTGATTTCAAGAGCATTCATTGCCGAGCGCCAGAAGGTAAGTTCCGAGAACTGACGATGGAGAGCCTTCTCAGGATCACCAATGGTGAACTCGGTAGGTGTCACACCTTCCCTAACCTCACCTACGAGGGTGTGGTTGACATATACCAATGTGCGCTTCTGGGCGTAGTAACTGGTGAGGGTGATGTCGTACCAAGTGTCGTCGCTGGTGATAAGGGGGTGTGATGAAGTGATGACATCCTTTGTTGTTGCCTCATATTCCACATAGCCACCGTCGAGGATGCGCACAGTGCCCTTCTTTGAAGAACCGCTGGCAAAGGCGATGACCTGACCAGCCTCACTACCATTGACACGCACTGTCACTGTATAAGGGTTGACATTTGTCTCGCCCTTGAAGGTGATGACAGAACCGTTCTCGAGGGTTGTGGACTGACTCATATCGCGTACCGGCTGTGGCTTTCCGTTTTCAAGAGCATCGAAAAGCGATGGAGGAATAGCACGGAAGAACTGCGAATGACCGGATGTCGTAGGATGTGCATTGTCGGCCATATAACCATCAGCCCACTTGCCCTCACCATTGTCGATAGCACCGAGGGTGTTGACAGAAGCTACATCCCACTGATGGATGAGTCGGTTCATGTTCTTGATGTAGTTGTAGTCGGTACTGTTGTAGTCGCCACGGGTGTAGTTGTTCATCACAACAACAGTCTTGCCGTCCTGCTTCATCTTGTCAATGAGAAGAAGCATATTGTCGCGGAACTGGTTGTAGATGGCATCAGGATTGCTTGCGCCATGAATGCCCTCGTTACCCATAGAGAGACCGATGATGACATACTTACCAAAATCATGAATCATCTCGTCATAGCGGTAGAGAAGGTCGTTGGTGGTGTTGCCGCCGATTGACACTCCACTGACATAGAACGGATATTCCGACTGGTTGCGCTTTGAGCGTGTCTCGCACTGCTGACCATAGAGATAAGCATATCCCTTGTTGCCGTCAGCACCCTGACCATTGCACACTGACGAACCGAAAGCCGAAATCTTATACTCATCGATTGGTGCATCGACATTCCATTCGTAGTTGTTCATATCGAGAGTCATGGTGTATGTGCCACGGTTGATGCGGATATTCTCGCCAGAGAAACCTTCCGACGGCATACCCACTGCTGTGCGTGAACCAGTGAGACGCTTTACAGTGAGGTTTTCGTCGTTGTTGAAAGCAAAGTAGAAATACTTGTCGGAGAAAAGGAACACCGTACCATTATTCATATCTACCTCCTGTTCGAACACTCCGTCGCCCTTGTATGCCACCTTTGTTCCACCAGCCACGATGTTTCCACGCAGATACAATTCAACAGGGGTTATGGTGAGTGTGGCATTGCGTGCGTCATAACGGATTCGTGCCACCTGCTCTTCGGTGATGGTGAGAGCCTCGCCGTCCTTCACAAGATTGCCCTCAGCATCGAAACCCAGGGTGATGGTCTCGCCCTGGAAAGTTCCGGCAAGAGAGAGGGTTCCAGGCTGGAGACACTGATAGACCTCATAGACACCGTTCGACTGACCACCAGGTTTGAGTTCGTTCATAGCCACCTCTACGCCATGTTCAGTAGCATTGCCGACAAGCATTGGATTTGTGAGAGCCAGAGGATCCTCTGGACGCACTCCACCTTCATATTCCTCAACACGGATGATGTTGAAATGAGCAAAGCCCGAGGCAGGCGTCTGTGTGCGGTTCACTGTGAATGTGATGACACCGTCAGCATCAGGGTAGAGATAGTCGGACTCAGCAATGTTGCGCACATTGCCGTGATAGTTTGAACCGCCACAGTACTGTCCCGATGTTGCCACACCAGTGAAGAACGACTTCTGGCCTGCAAACCGGTACTCCGAGAAACGGCGGTCGCCCTCGTTGGTAGAGCGTGAGCCGAACACCGAGAAACGATAGCATTTATCGGTGTCAAGGCCAGAGAATGTGAGGGTGTATTTATTGTTATTGTCAATCCAGATATAGTCCTCAGTGGCTGTCTGGATGGCGAGTTCACCAAGATTCTCGTCGGTAGGATTGTTCAGACCACCGTTGGTGACACCATTGGTGTACATAGTAGCCGAACTGGTCATCTTGATTCTTGTGCGAGTCTTGTCAGTGTTGATGAGGGTTATGGTCTTTGCCGGTATCTCATTGCTGCTGGCCTGACCTGACGAGAAGTTGTTCCAGTAGTTGCCGTTCTTGTCGGCACCTGCTGTCTGATGACCGCGGGAATCGTTGGCAGTTTCTCCGAAATCGATGAAGAACTTCTGCGACAGTGATAGTTCCTTGTAAGGACGCTCCAAGCCCGATAGTTCCTCGACCTTCATACAGTTCAGATAAATCATTCCATCCTTATAGCGCTTGTTGAACACCATTGTGATAGTGCCCTGACGCGTAGGGAATATCGGGTCAGTAACCATCGGTTTGTTGTTGTTTCCGTCATAACCGTTGGCACCAATGCCCGGACCAGACATCTGCATATAGTCGCTCCACGAGTTTTCGCCGTGGAACTCGAAGGTGCCACCACGTACCTCGGCTACAACGCGAGAACCGAGACAAGTGAAACGATAGGCTTTATCAGGATCGAGACCTACAAAGCGTATGGCATTATAGTCCTGAGTGGTCTCGACATGCATATAATCCTGTGTGGCTGTAGCGACAGCAAGATCACCGAGATGAGTCTTCGAAGGATTCTGTAAGCCACCACCACCCGACATGCCGTTGGTATGGAAATATGTCAGGACTTGCAGTTTATAGGCTGTCTCCTGATTATCGCTATTTACCAGTGTCCAGTCGGTTGGATAGAGTCTTTCCGAAGGAGAAGAATACACATTGGTCCAATAATGACCATTGGCATCAGCCCCTGTCGTGAGGTTACCGCGGGAAGAGACATTCTTCTCACCGAAATCGATGTAAAAAGTCTGATCCACATTTTGGGCAAAAGCGGCAAATCCATAAAGGACTGCCGCTATTGAGATTAATATTCTGTGCATGTGAATAAGAAGAGAATGCTTTATTTACCGATTGTTGGGCCTTCAACGGTGAGGACACCGTCAGTGACATTGAGTTTGTCCATCATTACAACACGGTTCTCTGGATCATCTGTGGTGTAAGCGTGGTAAACGATATAACGCTGACCGTCGATGGTGATAACCATATTATGACCTGTACCTGTCACTGTGCCACCCTGATCAACATTCTTCTGGAGAACTGGGTTGTTAGCAGCCTTCTCGAAAGGACCGAGAGGATTCTTTGCTGTTGCATAGCCCACTGCATAGTGAGGACCTTTGTAGAAGTTAGCGCTATACATAATATAATATGTGTCGCCGTCCTTGAAGATGAATGAGCCCTCAGTCCAGCGGCGGTTCACCTCGCCTGATGTCACACTGCGGCTCTCCCACTCTGCCTGTGCATCGTCCATCTTTGTTGGAGGACAAAGCAACAGTTGTGGTTCACCGATAACACCCGAGAAGTCAGGCTTCAACTCAACACCGTAAACCCAACTCTCCTGGATCTCGTCTTTCAGACCTTCAACAGTCTCGTACTGCTTGTCTTCCTCCTTCATCTTTGCAGCAACCTCACTCTCAACAGCGTGCTTGTAGCAGCAACGAGAGAAATAGAGATAGCACTTGCCTGCTTCATCGTCGAAGTAAACATCAGCATCGATGATTGGGTACTCAGGCTGGAAGATTGGATGGTTGAAGAGATCAACGAAAGGACCTGTTGGCGAATCGCTGACTGCTACACCGATATTGAATGTCTCGAGGTCGTTGTTCACATTGAGTGAGTCGCAGAGGTTGGCTGAGAAGAAGATATAATACTTGCCGTTGCGCTCATATACCTCTGGTGCCCAGAAGCAGTCTTTGTTCCACTGACCTGGCTGACCACCCTTATATACCTGACCGCCTGACTCCCATGTCTGGAGGTCTTCAGAAACATAAACCTCAAAACCATCGCCGAGGGATGTTCCATAGAGATAGTACTTACCATCGGAAGCGTGGAGAAGGAATGGATCACCATACTTCACAGGGATAGGATTGTTCAATACTACTGTCTGCTCTGCAACCTGCTGCTTACAACCGATAAGCGCCAACACAAAGCACACAACGATAATAGATAATGATTTGATTTTCATAATGTTATAGGTTTTTGATTATTGTTTTAATACAAGTATGATTGATAAGCGTTACGTTCTTTCTACGCAATCAACTATAAGCGTTACGTTACGCGTTACAGTAGGTTGCTACGAAAGCGGCAGAGCCGAGCGACACGTTACAGTAGATTACTCCACCACATAAGCCTTGATGATACGAACATCCTCCAGAGGGCGGTCATTCTCATCGGTCTGTACCCACTGTATCTCTTTCACCACATTTATACCTTCGAGTACTTCGCCAAAGACGGTATATGCACCATCAAGATGTGGGACACCGCCCTTCTTCAGATAGCCCTCACGCACTTCTGCTGGGAACACCGTTCCGGTCTTTTCGGTAGTCTTCTCGAGGTATTTATCGAGTTGTTCCTCAGTCATTCGCTTGCCATAGGTGATGTAGAACTGGTATGCTGACGAGGCACGTTCTGGGTTCTCCTCATCTCCCTCGCGGGCAGCAGCAAGCACACCACGCTTATGGAAATGCTCCGGGAAACGAATCTCGGCAGGTACAGTATAACTCTCTGGCGTTTCGCCAAGCAACTGTCCCGGTTCTGCATGACGGCTGGCAGAGTCGCCGGCCTGAATCATAAAGCCTTCGATAACACGGTGGAACAGGATGCCGTCATAATACCCCTCACGCACATTCTTCACGAAATTATCGCGATGAAGCGGGGTGTCGTCATAGAGTTGAAGACGGATATCGCCCATGGTAGTTTCAAGCACCACCTCGTAATGCTTGGCATCGACCTGGGCAAATAATGCCCAAGGCAACATTATCAATAGAGTGAGAATAGTCCTTTTCATCATTCTGCATTGTAATTTTCGTATGCAAAAATAACGATTATTATTTAATTATTGTCCAAAAAGTATAGAAAATTAATAAAAATGTTCGTTTTTCCAGTTTCCGTTCACCAATTCTTTGGTAATATCGGCAAAAAAGACTAATTTTGCATAGTTGAATGCACATTATTTTATTAGAAATAGAAACAAGGATAATATATGAACAAGAAAGTTTTGATTCCATTAATTGCAGTCATTTTACTTTTGATTGCTGGTGTTGCTTATCTCGGTAAAGGTCTCAGCGACCAGCGCAAGGTCAACGAGGAGATGCAGGAACTGGCCGAGATGGACAAGCAGGAAATGGAGAATGAATATCAGCAGTTTGCTGAGCAGTACAGCGAGATGCGTGCACAGATCACCAACGACTCGCTCATTGCCCAACTCACTAATGAGCAACTCAAAACCGAGCAGTTGCTCAAGGAACTGAAAGAGGTGAAGAGCAGCAATGCCCGTGAGATTGCACGATTGAAGAAGGAACTGGCTACCTGTCGTGCGGTGATACGCAGTTATGTCATTGAAATTGACTCACTCAACCGTCTCAACCAGAGTCTCGTGGCAGAGAACACACAGGTGAAGGCTCAGTATGAGGAGGCTAACCGCCAGATTGAGGGTTTGAACTCAGAGAAGGCAACACTCTCGGAGAAGGTGGCTATCGCTGCACAACTCGATGCTGTAGGTATCAATCTGTCGATGCTCGACAAGAAGGATAAGTCAACCAGCAAAGTCTCAAAGTGCAAGAAACTCCAACTCAACTTTGCCCTTGCAAAGAATGTCACTGCTGTGAGCGGCAACAAGACCGTCTATGCTCGCATACTCTCGCCTGCCGGTCAGTTACTCGGCGGTGCAGGTTCTTTCTCTTATGAGAACCGTAACCTCCAGTGCACTGCAAAGCGTAGTGTGGAATACGGCGGCAAGGAGACTCCTATCACAATGTACTGGGAGGTGAACCAAGCTCTCGAGGCTGGTAACTACCAGATCAGCATCTTTGCTGATGGCAATATGATTGGTTCAAGAACAGTAAATCTGAAATAAAACAACATATATCGTACCAGCCGATTCTGTCGGTTGGAACTTCTAAAAATATGCGCAAACTACTTTTGTTTTTTATTTATGCTTTATTGGCATTGCCTTCCGATGCTCAGACTCTGTCACTTGACAGTTGCTGTGCCATGGCTTTGCGCAACAACAAGCAATTGAATGCAGCCAAACTGAAACAGGAGGTGGCTGCAAATGCCCGCAAAGCAGTACGCACGCAATATCTCCCTAAGGTTGATGCCTTGGGCGGATATGAGTATATGAGCAAGGAAGTGTCAATCCTTAACAACGACCAGAAGACGGCTTTCGGCAACCTTGGTACAACAGCAGTGGGTGGGTTGTCATCAAGCATGAATCAGGCATTGACCGGTCTTGCTCAAGCGGGACTTATTTCTCCACAGATAGCACAGGATCTGGGTACTATCATGAATACCCTCGGAACTCCTTTGGCTGAGGCGGGTAACCAACTCGGACAGGGCATAAACGATGCGTTCAAGACCGACACGCACAACATCTGGGCAGGTTCGGTGATGGTGCGTCAACCGGTATTCATGGGCGGAGCAATCGTGGCAGCCAACAAGATGGCTGACATTGCCGAAGATATGGCTGCTACTGATACACAGAGCAAGATTGACAACACTATCTACAGCGTGAACGAGACCTACTGGCTTGTTGTCTCACTCAAACAGAAGAAGAGACTTGCTGAAAGTTATCGTGACCTCGTTGTGAAACTCGATGATGATGTAAAGAAACTCATACAAGAGGGATTCGCCACCCGTGCTGACGGACTGAAGGTTGATGTGAAGGTGAATGAGGCAGATATGGCTCTGACAAAGGTTGACAACGGTTTGACTCTTGCGAAGATGCTTCTTTGCCAGATTTGTGGATTACCTATCGACTCCCCTATCACTCTTGCCGACGAGGACAACACATCGCTTAATGTCATTGACAACAGCATGACGATAAGCGACAATTCCGCAATGGAAAACCGCACCGAACTGAAACTGCTTGAAAACGCCGTAGAACTCTCACGTCAGTCAACCAACCTCATTCGTGCGGCTTATCTGCCACATGTGGCTTTGACAGGCGGTTACCTCATCTCCAACCCGAATGTATTCAACGGATTCCAGAATAAGTTCGCTGGAGTATGGAATGTAGGCGTGGCTGTTCAGGTGCCAGTATGGAATTGGGGTGAAGGAATGTACAAGGTTCGTGCGAGCAAAGCGGCAACAGCAATAGCCAATCTCGAACTCGCCGATGCTCAGGAGAAGATAAACCTTCAGGTGGCACAGTGTCGCTTCAAGGTGAGCGAGGCACAGAAGTTGCTCAGCACCGCAATTAAAAACCTTTCCAATGCTGAGGAGAACCTCCGTTGTGCCAATGTTGGTTTCCGTGAGGGTGTGATGGAATCAACCGAAGTTATGGCAGCACAGACTGCATGGCAGGCAGCCCACACTCAGAAAATCGATGCGGAGATTGATGTCATCCTCTCACAGTTGAGCCTAAAGAAAGCATTAGGAATCCTCTAAAGCCTCTCCTAACCTCCCCTAGGGAAGGAACTAGAAAAGTGAGGAGCTTAGGTACCTAAAATAAATTACAAATCAACAAATCACAAAATCTTATATTGTCATTATGTCAGACAAGAAACAACATAACAACATCCTGCTGGCCGTGTTAGGCCTGATAGCAACAGTAATAATAGTAGGTATTATCGGTATGTTCACCATCGGCAACGATGAACCGACAATACAAGGTCAAATTGAAGTTGAGGAGTTCCGTGTGTCGAGCAAACTCCCTGGTCGTGTTCTTGAGATTCGTGTCAAGGAGGGCGACTTCGTTCATGCAGGCGACACCCTCGTCATCCTCGAGGTGCCAGAGGCAAATGCCCAGCAGAAGGTGGCAGAGGCTACCGAGAGTGCAGCAGATGCTATGAGCAGTCTTGCAGCGAGCGGTGCCCGTCAGGAGACTATCCAGTCGGCATACCAGATGTATCAGGCAGCGCAGGCGGCTGCTGATGTGGCGAAAGCAACCTACGAGCGTGTGCAGCGCCTGTTTGACGAAGGCGTAGTGTCAGCACAGAAGCGCGATGAGGCAATGGCAGCGTTCAAGGCAACCGAAGCACAGGTGAATGCCGCAAAGAGCCAGTACGAGATGGCAAAGAACGGTTTGCGTTCACAGGAGAAACTCGCTGCGAAGAAACAGGCAGAAGCGGCAGCCGGAGCCGTTGAACTGATTAGTTCGATGATACGAGAAACAGTACAGGTGGCTGCTGTCGATGGTGAAGTAAGTGAGATATTCCCGAAGGTGGGCGAACTCGTAGGTTTGGGATCGCCTATCATGAACATCTCCATTATGGACGATGTGTGGGGCACTTTCAATATCCGTGAGGACCAACTCGAGGGAATGAAGGTTGGCGACACATTCAAAGCATTCCTGCCAGCATTCCAGAAAGAGATAGAGTTGAAGGTGACCAATGTGAAGGACCAGGGCTCGTACGCTGCGTGGAAAGCAACGAAAACCAATGGACAATACGATCTGAAGACTTTCGAGGTGAAGGCAAAGCCTACAACACCATTCGAAGGTCTGCGTCCAGGAATGACTCTCGTTAAGAAGTAATGCAAGCAATAAGACGGATATTTCATATTGCGGAGCGTGAGTGCCGCATAATGTTCAGCAACCCTATCTTCCTTTTCTGTATGGTGTTGCTGCCAATCTTTGTGGTGGTGTTCTTTACTACATTGATGGACAGCGGACAACCGACGGAACTACCTGTGGGCATTGTCGATCAGGACAACACCTCAACGACACGCAAACTCACCCGTATGCTCGATAGTTTCCAGACATCGCGCGTGGTGGGTCATTATGCCAATATGAACGAGGCGCGCGAGGCTGTGCAACGTGGCGAGATTTACGCTTTCCTGCTCTTCCCGAAGGGTACCACAGAAGGAATGATGAACGGCACACAGCCAAAGGTATCGTTCTATTATAACGGTACTGTGATGCTGGCGGGAAGCACCACCTTCCGAGACCTCAAGACAGTAGTGACACTCGGCAGCGCCGGTGTCGGTTCTGCAAAACTGTCGGCAGTGGGTAAGACATCCCACGAGATAAAAGCATTCCTCCAACCTGTAGCCATCGACCTGCACATGATTGGCAACCCATGGGCAAACTACAATGTGTACCTCTCTACGACGATGGTTCCTGGACTACTCATGCTGTTCATCTTTCTCATCACACCTTATTCCATAGGTACCGAACTGAAATTCGGTAGGGCTCACGACTGGTTCTACCTTGCAGGCAACAATCCCGTCATTGCCCTTTTAGGAAAGATGATACCGCAGACGCTCGTTTACCTCTGTATCTTCCTCGGCTTTGAGTTCTACATCTATCATGTTCTCGGTTTCCCACATCCTGGTGGAGTCATACCAATCATTGGTCTCGGCACCCTCGCAGTACTCTCGGCACAGTGTTTCGGCATCTTCGCCTTCGGCATAATGCCTTCATTGCGAATGTCGATGTCAGTATGTTCACTCTGGGCGATGGTCAGTTTCAGTCTCTCTGGCGCCACATACCCAGTATTCGCCATGCACCCATTCATCCAAGGGGCATCGTGGCTTTTCCCACTGCGTCATTATTATATGATATATAAGATAAACATCTTCAACGCCTACCCTATCGACTATGCGTGGATATACTGGCTGGCAATGTCGATGTTCCTCTTCCTGCCGTTCCTGGTGCTGCGCAACATACGCCGCGCCATGCTGGAATATAAATACATCCCATAAGGAAGCCCCACCCCGACTCTCCCCGAAGGAGAGGGAGATGGAGGAATGATTAGTGAATAATTATTCGCGTTAAAAGGAAAGAAAATTGAAAACAAATATTATTAACAGAGTGTTGGAGGCTGTGCGCGACATGGCAACCATCTGGGGTGACGAGATGAAGATGACCGTCAAAGACGAAGGCGTTGTTATCTTCTTCATCATCGTACCGCTCCTCTATCCTCTTCTCTACGCCTGGATATACAACAACGAAGTGGTGCATGAGGTTCCAGTAGCCATTGTGGACCAGAGCCACTCCCATGATAGCCGTGAGTTCATCCGTATGTGCGATGCCTCGGCAGATGTGAAGGTGGCATACTACTGCAACAGTCTTGATGAAGCGAAGGAACTCGTCGGCAGGCAGATAGTCCACGGCGTGCTCTTCTTCCCGGCCAACTATGCATCGTCTATAGCCCGTGGCGAACAGGCGAATGTCAGCGTCTATTGTGATATGAGTCTGATGCTCACCTACAAAGCCATCCTGCAGACAGCCACCAATGTATCGCAGCAGTTAGGTTCGAAGATTCAGATGCAGCGCAAGCCAGGCTATACCAACCGCGATGATGAGGTGACGACCCATCCTCTGGACATTGAGGAAGTGCAGATATTCAATGCTACCGGAGGCTACGGCAATGCTGTGCTCCCTGGAGTGCTTATCGTCATCATCCAGCAGACACTCCTTCTCGGCATAGGACTCGCTGCCGGCACATCCCGTGAGCGCAACCGTCATGCCTCACTCGTGCCTATCAGTCGCCATCACAACGGACTGCTTCGTATCGTTATAGGAAAGGCGTTGTGTTATGCCATGCTCTATGCAGTAATCACCGCATATCTTGTTCTTATAGTACCAAAGATATTCTCTTTCACCACCCTCGCCGGGGGAAAGGAACTGTTAGGATTGCTCACGCCATTTGTACTTTCGTGTATCTTCTTCGGCATGACCGTTTCGTGTCTTATCCGTTATAGGGAGAATGTCATACTCATAGTTGTCTTCACCTCATTGATATTGCTCTTCCTCACAGGTATCTCATGGCCAAAGAGTAACATCCCTGCTTTCTGGCAAGGTGTATCATGGCTATTCCCATCCACCTTCGGCGTCAGTGGATTCCTGACGGTCAGCAGTATGGGCGGCACCCTCGCAGACTGTGCTGCAGACATAAGAGCATTATGGATTCAGACTGTCGTATATTTCTTCCTTACTTGCATTGTTTACGACATCCAGATAAGAAGAAGCAAGTAAAGCGGCACCTCATATAAGCCTTCGGCTATTTCTCAGTTTTAGTTGTTGGAACTGCCTCCTTTATCTATTAAGGAGGTGGATAAGTGTCAGTTCGTCTTTGAACAGGGCGAGGTGACCGGTGTCGCTTGTAAGGAAATAACGGGCGGCGGCAGAGAGTTCATTGCCGAGTTTTGCCAATGACTGGTAGGTTTCAGAAGAGAGAATCTCCTCACTTTGCATGAGTTGCAGGCCGTCGGTGTTGTCCGTACGGTCAAGGTCGATGAGCAATTGACGATGCTCTGCCCCACTGTCGGTGGTCCTTATGAAATGGAAATGGAACTGGCGGTGACGCTGCGGTGCTCGGAATGATGAATGGATAGCAACAGTCACTGGATGACCAGCCACACTTCCTTCGTATTCAAGGACAGCCTCGATGCAACGATCTGCTTTATGCGGATCGGCAAAGAACTTCGCATAGGTCTCGCGGAAATAATCCTGCGGTGTGCGCTGGATATAGTTGAAGATAAGATCCCACACATGTGGCAGTTCTTCGAATACGCCGATATCATGCTGTGCTCGTGGCTCGGCATCTACAGGGAGATACTTGGAATACTCCACAGTGCAGTAATGCGGGCAAAACCCTTGTGCTACCTGTTCTTCAATGATGGTAGGGATGCGCTGCACGCATTCGGAATGACGGAGTATATAACCAGTACAGATACGACAGTCGGAGGCTATTGACATAATGTCATCATACTCATCGACAGTCATAACGGCAGGTTTCTCAACAAAGATATTCTTCACGCCAAGGGCAATGAGACTGCGCAGCACGGAATGATGAGTGTGGGCAGTTGAAGCAATGAAGGCGGAAGCCCCCCCGGCCCCCAAAGGGAGAGGAGACGAAAACGAAGACGAAAACGAAGACGAAAGCGATGACGAAGGCGTGAGGGCATTTAGGGAATTGATGTAGATAATCTTGCCGTCTTGGCGACAGGTGTCTGGGAAGGCGGGATCGCAGATGTAGCATCGGTCGAAGTCAACGACTTTCTGCAACTCACGGAAAATGAGTCGTCCCATCTTGCCATAGCCGACAAGGATTATTGCTGGGAGAGAAAGTCTATTCCCCATCATCATTGCCCCTTACTTTTTCACGCTGACGATTTTCGTTGCTTCCTGCTCTTTGTTGCGGCGGTTTACAACAGTAACAACACTCTGGGCAAGAGAGAGGAATGCCTGACCTTCCACTGTATCAACCTTCGTTGCGGCTGGCTCACCGGCATCACCGTTCTCGCAGATGCTCTGAACAAGCGGAATCTGAGCGAGGAGCGGAATGTTCATCTGCTGAGCGAGGTTCTTGCAACCATCCTTACCAAAGATGTAGTATTTGTTCTCTGGCAGTTCGGCAGGTGTGAACCATGCCATATTCTCAATAAGACCGAGGATTGGCACATTCACCTTCTCGTTCATATACATGTCGATACCCTTTCGAGCGTCAGCCAATGCTACCTGCTGTGGTGTTGAGACAATGACAGCACCAGTGATAGCGAGGGTCTGGAGAAGGGTGAGATGGATATCCGAGGTGCCTGGAGGGGTGTCGAGGATGAAATAGTCGAGTTCGCCCCAGTCGGCATCAGCGATGAGTTGCTTGAGTGCCGAGCAAGCCATACCGCCACGCCAGAGGGTTGCGGTGTCACGACCAACGAAGAAACCGATAGAGAGAAGTTTCACTCCATATTTCTCAACTGGTTCGATAAGGTCACGACCATCCTTATTCACAGCGAACGGGCGCTCATCTTCAACATGGAACATCTTCGGCATTGAAGGGCCGAAAATATCGGTATCAAGAAGTCCCACCTTATATCCAAGTTTTGCGAGAGCAATGGCAAGGTTGGCTGAAACGGTGCTCTTACCGACTCCGCCCTTGCCCGAACTGACGGCAATGATGTTCTTCACCTGTGGAAGAAGTTTGCCCACCTCAGGTCGTGGTGCCGATTTGAACTCGGTCTTTATGGTCACCTCCACCTCAGGCGATATATTATAATGTATAGCAGCCTCGGCCGACTTGATGGTTGACTTGAGGAACGGGTCGGTTTCACGAGGGAAAAGAAGTGTGAACTCCACCTTCATGCCGTTGACAATGATTTCATTATCAACTACCATCTCGCTTTCCACGAGGTTCTTCTTTGTTCCTGGATAGAGTACTGTTGCCAGTACATCAAGGATGAGTTTTGGATATAAGGTCATATTTATTGACAATTTGACAATTTACAATTTACAATTTAGCAATTTACAATTTGTGGGGCGATGCCGCTTTATTTTATTATCACACAGTCGAGGCCCCACATATAGCGAGCGCCGACAGACTTTTCATCAGTGTCGCTTATTGTTATGGTGAGCAGATATTTCCCGTTCTTAGGAGCATATTTGCCCAACGAAAGTGGACCGGCAAGTTCCACCTTATTACTATAACCATTGAAACGGACTGGTTCGGAACCATCAATGCTGAAGTCAACAATGCCATAGTCAGGTGCCTTGGTAGCATAGAGCATCAGTTCGTGCTCTCCCTCAATGCCCTCAGCAGACACCTCGAAGGTGAACGACTGACCTTGTTTGCCGTTTATGCAGAAGAACTGGCGACTGCCACTCCAGTCGTATTCCGACCAGGAGAGCATAATCTGTCGCTCAGTTGCTATGCCCTCAGGCTTCTCTGTCAGTTCAAGGTCCTCAATCTCGATAGCGCCTTCCAAGTGCCAATTGGCTGGATCGGCAGGAACAGGAGGCAGTTGATACTCTGCATCATGAGGGGTATGACGGATGCACTCGCTCTCGGCAGTGCCGTACCAGATGGTTGTTGCCGCCACATCAGCCTTGCCATTCTGCCATCCGAGCATCTCGAGGTCGAACTTCAGTCCCTCATGGAATGGGATGCCGTCAAGATGGCGAGTACGGAAGAAGGTGTTATAGCCCAACGAACAAGCGATATCTTCGCGTGGAGCACCACCGAAAGGAGTCTGGAAAACCACCACCGGTGCCCATGAGCAGTTGTAGTAATCCTCGGTGCCTGTGCCGAAATGACTCGGGAAAGACTCCCCGTCAACATATATCTTCTCATCGCCCTCGCCATACCAAGCCTTGGTGTAGTTGTAGAGCGTGAGCATATCAGCCTTGAGCACTCCCCTGCCCTTGATGTCTGCCACATTCCAATCGATAGCCTTTTCATCGCTTACATCGAAAGTGGTTATTGGGGTGCCCAACTGCTGACGCCACGAAGCATGGAAATAAAGCATCCGCTTGTCCCATTTAATCGGTTTTGTCTGTGTAGTGACACTGACTGCGACATGCTGCGCAGAACTGTTGCGGAGCGTTATCTCCGCCGATTCCTTATAAGGCATGAACCAGCGCATAATCACCATTCCACTGTCAAACGACTCAGTATAGAAACTTCTCATCGCTGGAGCGCCCATTCCGGCACACGCAAGGTCAGAGACGGGAATGTCGCTTACCGTCTGTTTTCCGTCGAACGACATCGAAACAAGCACATCGCGCATGGCCTGTTGCATCTGTTCCGGTGCTATATCGCTCAATGCAAACTGCAGTTCATAGACTCCCTGTTCACCCTGAGGCAAATGAACCGTCGATTCAGAAAGAGACGGCAAACGGAATACTGAGGTTGAAGAAGTAAGGGATTTAGGCAGTTCGGGATGCTGCAGGACATGATTAACACGCTCAATCTTTGCTTTGTAATCAGCAATTTTAGCGAGCGAGAAAGTCTCCACCTTCGTTTTTTTCGGATAACTGCGATAGTTGAGTTGGAAATAACGAGGTGACAGATTGGCATCATCTTCGTATGTGAATGTCACTTTGCAGTGTTTCTGGTAAGGCATTGGCAGGAACAGCGTGCTGCCTCCCTTGCCGTTTTTCTCATAACTGGTATGAGGAAGAAGCAGTCCACCCTCCATGCCATCAATGCCGATTCGCATCAGGTCGTAAGCCGGAATGATGACCGAAGGGTTTGCCTCATTGTCGAAATAGATGCGTATCACACCTTTCTTATCTATTGCCGTTATCCAGAAACGTGTCACCACACCCGGACCGTCGGTATCGAGCATCACTCGTTCCAATCCGTTTGCTGTAGTGTCAACCCGCACCACGCCATATCCATCGTCGTTGGCAAACCATCCCGGCTGGGAAGGCGACACCGAACGGCGGTCGTAACTCGAACTCTGCAGACACTTATAGTCGAGTGCCGGCATGCGAGCCCCTTCCTCAACATTTATCATTTCGTCGAGGAGCGAGCCAAGGGTGATGACTTTCTGTGCGTAGATGTTGCACGAGGCAAGCATCAACAGCACTGCTACAGCAATTTTCCTCATGAACGAGCCTTCTGTTTTATTTTGCTTTCTCCAGACTGGAACGCTTGTCGCGATGGTACGAACGATAGTCGTCGAGTTCTATCTCGACATCCGGTTCTGCCAGTTCACCCTCACGAGGGAGGAGGAACTTCTGATACTTGATGTTCAGTCCACGCTCAATCCACATCGATTCGTAATAGGTCTGGATGCTCAATATGCGCTGTGTCTCGGCGTCGAGTCCCTCTTGATGATAGAGATCGGTGGTGCGGAACAGCAACGGCAGATGGTTGTGATCGACCATATACGATGTATATGTGAACAGGAAGTTGGAGTCGGTCTTGAGGTGAATGACACCACCGTCAACCAGGAAGCGACGGTAACGGTTCATGAAATAGGTCGATGTGAGGCGCTTGCGAGGGTTCTTCATCTGTGGGTCGGAGAAGGTGAGCCATATCTCCTTCACCTCGTCCTCGGCGAAGAAACGGTCGATAATCTCGATATTGGTGCGGAGAAACGCCACATTCTTCAAATCCTCATTGACAGCCTGTGTAGCACCGGTCCACATTCGTGCACCCTTGATGTCAACACCGATGAAGTTCATCTCGGGATAGAGACGAGCCAGTTCGACGGTGTATTCTCCCTTGCCGCAACCCAGTTCGAGAACTATAGGGTTGTCGTTATGGAAGAATTCCTCATGCCAACGTCCCTTCATCTCAAACGGAACATTGTCCACTACGGAGTACGGATACTGGAAAACATTCCAGTAGCTCTCCATATCAGCGAATTTTGCCAGTTTTCCTTTGCCCATATTATTCAATAACCACCATTGTCCAGCCGTGCTTGTCTTCAATCTCGCCGTACTGGATGCCACGGAGTGTTTCAAAGAGACGGCGGCTCTGCGGACCTGGTTCTGCACCAAAGTCATAACGCTTGTTGGCATCGAGGTCGTCGATATACGAGATTGGTGATATCACAGCCGCTGTACCGCAAGCGCCAGCCTCCTCGAATGTGTCGAGTTCCTCAACAGGGATAGGGCGACGCTCCACCTTCATACCGAGGTCCTCAGCCACCTGCATCAGACTCTTGTTGGTGATAGAAGGAAGGATACTTGTCGACTCTGGTGTGACATAAGTATTATTCTTGATACCGAAGAAGTTGGCAGCGCCACACTCGTCGATATATTTCTTTTCCTTTGCATCGAGGTAGAACTCACAAGCATAGCCCAACTCATGAGCCTTGTTGTTTGCATAGAGCGATGCTGCATAGTTGCCACCCACCTTATAAATACCTGTTCCGAGCGGTGCCGAACGGTCGTGGTCGCGGATAATCACGTATGGATTGCTTGCAAAACCACCCTTGAAATAAGGTCCCACCGGTGTTACGAATATCATAAACAGATACTCGTCGGATGGATGAACGCCCACCTGAGCACTTGTACCGATGAGCAACGGACGGATATAGAGTGTAGCGCCACTCTCATAAGTAGGTATCCACTCCTGGTTGAGGCGGACCACCTTCTTCACCATTTCAACGAACAACTCTGTTGGCACCTCTGGCATCATTATACCACGAGAGGTTGCCTGCAAACGAGCAGCGTTCTCATCAGGACGGAAGATGCGCACCTTGCCATCCTTGCAACGGTAAGCCTTCAGGCCCTCGAATGCCTCCTGACCATAATGGAGACACACCGACGCCATATGCAAATTAATGTTTTCCTCTGACGAAACCTCTATTTCGCCCCACTTTCCGTCGCGATACCAGCAACGTACATTGTAATCGGTCTTGATGTAACCGAAGGAGAGATTCTCCCAATCTAAATTTTTCATTTCTTTCTTATAATATTCAGTACTTATTGACATTGTATTTTCGCTATTTTCCACGGCTGTCTTTTAGGGCAGCACATAGCGTTTGTGCGAGCAAAACCCACACAAATTGCAAAATTATAAATAATTTTCGAGGTATGCAAACAATTGGCGCAAAAATAGCACTACAACAGTCCAATTCCATAGATTGCCCAATTCCTTATGTAGCAACGATTGCACTGTCAAGACCGCCACATCCATGCGAAGTTGTTTTACAATTCTTTAAATCTAACGCCTCATATCTCGCGTATTAGTCAGCAAACCCGATTCAGGGCTCAAATACGCAAATCTGGGGCGTTTTTCGTAATCATCTGATAAACAGCGAGTTATGATTTCATGGTATAAAAACGGCGGTTTTCAGAAGTCCGAAAACCGGTGTTTTCACGAAAAAAGGGTGGAATGAGGGTGTCATTTGGGTGGAATGACTATGTCAAAGCGGCGGAATGACCACTTCATTTGGGCGAAATGACAACCTCCGAGCGGTGTAATGAGCGCAAATTCGCTAGTGAATTGATCAAGCGAACGGCGATTTTGCGCCATCGGAGCATAATTCGGGCGGCAGAAAAGCATTTCGGCAAAAATCTCATTTCTATTTCGCGAATTTTTGCGAACGGATTTTTCGCCGATATTTATTTACATTCCAATACAAAGAGCACGAGGAAGCCCCTACTCTTCTGCATCGAGTATCTTCTTTATCTCCGCATCGGTTTTGGTCAGTTTGTCGCGACAGAATTTTATCAAACCCTGCGCCCTCTTCAACTGGTCGGCCAACTGGTCGATGTCATAACCGCCGGATTCCATTTTCCGTGCAATGACCTCCAACTCTTCAAGTGCCTTTTCGTAGGTCATAGCATCACCGTTTTCTGTCAGCATTGCATTGTTCACTTCGTTGCTCATAAACTATATTTTATTTTTTCATTTCCTTTACTGTTGATACCACTCTGCCTTTTTCAAGAATCGTCACAATCTCATCGCCAGCCTTCAGTTCTGCAGCGTCTTTCACTATCCGTCCGTTGCTCACAGTCATGGAATAGCCTCGTTTCAGCAACAAACGTGGATCGAGTGAACTCACTCGCTGCTCGAGCATCGCAAGTCGGTGCTTCTCGCTGAGCAGACGCTGGGCGATGGTATTCTCAAGTTTCAGGTGGATTCGCATCAGTTTTGTCTCGCCGTTTTGCTTAAGCAACCTGCAGCAGTTGGTTATCTTGCTCAGCAGATTCTCAAGAAGCAGATATTGGCGCTCAATCTGGCGGTTCACGGCATTCACAATCACCGTTTCAGCCTCATCAATGCGCTCGCTCACATCAGCAAGATGGTCGATGAGGAAAGCCGCAGCAGCCGTCGGGGTCTTTACACGATGGAAGGAGATCAGGTCGAGCACGCTCTCATCGCGGTCGTGACCTATACCGGTGATTATCGGTAATGGGAAGTTTGCCACATACTCCGCAAGTCGGAGGGTGTCGAAACCGCTCATATCGGATGTGGCTCCTCCACCTCTTATTATTACCACACAGTCGAAATCATCCTGCGAGGCGTTTATTGCGTCGAGGGCCGCGCACACACTTTCTTCCACCTGCGAGCCTTGCATCACTGCCGAAAACAGTGTCACCTCGAAGCAGAATCCATACTCGTTGCTGATGAGTTGGTCGCAGAAATCGCCATATCCCGCTGCATTGGCGGCAGAGATCACGGCTATCCGTTTGCAGAAAAGGGGCAGCGCGAGTTCTTTCTGCAGTTCGAAGACTCCCTCAGCCTTCAACTGGTCGATTATCTCCTGGCGTTTGCGAGCCATATCACCCACAGTGTATGTAGGGTCTATATCGCTGATTATCAAGGAGTAGCCGTAGGTTGGATGGAAGTTTACTTTAGCCTTGACGAGCAGTTGCATCCCTGGCATCGGATTGCTACCGGCAGTCTTGCGAAATTTCTGTTGCACCTTCACCCACGAACTCTGCCAGCACTTAGCCGAAGCCTTGGCGACGGGGGTGGCAGAGAACAGGTCTTTCTGCACCAGTTCCATATAGCAATGCCCCCTGACCTCACGGATTTCCATGAGTTCGGCCTCCACCCAGAAACTGTCTGGGAGGGTTGTCTCTATCGCACGACTGACAAGCGAGTTCAGTTCAAAAAGTGTCATACTTTCCATTACAGATGCAAATTTAGTATAAAAAAACGAGAAAACAACGATTCCGCCGGAATAATTACCAAAAACAAAGCATCCATCGTGCCCGACTTCCTCGGTTTGAGGGTATTGCGAAACGGTTTTTGGCGGAAAAATCAGACGCTGCGGAGGCACGATTTAATTGACTGGCGACAATTTCTCGCAGTATTCTCTTTGAGAATAGCAAAAAAAATCGTATCTTTGCCGAATAATAAGAAAATGATTAGAAATGAGCAATAACAAAGCAACACTTGAACTCGGTACAAAACCCGTAGGGCAACTCCTGATGCAATACGCCATACCTGCCATCATCGCGATGACAGCCTCATCATTATATAATATGGTGGACTCGATATTCATCGGCAGAGGTGTAGGACCATTGGCCATCAGTGGACTTGCCATCACATTCCCTTTCATGAACCTCTCCGCTGCTTTCGGAGCAGCCATCGGTGTGGGTTCATCGACATTGATTTCGGTAAGACTCGGACAGAAAGACTATAAAACGGCACAGGAGGCTTTCGGCAATAACATCACGCTGAATATCATCACTGGTATCATATTCGGTGCAGTGTGTCTCTATTTCCTCGATCCAATCCTGCAATTCTTCGGTGCGAGTGAGCAGACTCTGCCTTACGCTCGCGACTATATGATTGTGATTCTTGCGGGAAATGCCATCACACATCTGTATTTCGGCATGAACGCAGTGCTCCGCGCCGCCTCAAAACCACGACATGCTATGTTCGCCACGATGTTCACCGTGATACTGAACACATTGCTTGACCCTCTGTTCATCTATACATTCGGGCTGGGCATCCGTGGTGCTGCATACGCCACAATACTCTCGCAGTTCCTCGCAATGTGCTGGCAGTTCTATCTGTTCAGCAACAAAAACGAGCTGTTGCATCTTCGTCGCGGCATCTACCACCTGCAGAAGCATCTGGTGAAGGACATCATCGCAATCGGCAGTTCTCCTTTCGCCATGAATGTGTGCTCATGTCTTGTGGTTATCTTCATCAACACAGCACTGGTGCGCGAGGGTGGCGACATGGCTGTGGGTGCCTATGGCATCGGCAATCGTATCGTGTTCATATTCATCATGGTGACAATGGGCATCAATCAGGGCATGCAACCTATTGCCGGTTACAACTACGGAGCACAGAAATACGACCGAATGCTGAATGTTGTCGGTGTGGCAATTGTGGGTGCTTCGTGCGTCACAACCCTCGGATGGGCTATCTGCGTGTTCTTCCCAGAAGTCTGCGTGCGCCTGTTCACCCATGATGCAGAACTTATCGAGAGTTCTGTCCACGGCTTGCGAATCAACGGTGCTGTGCTGTTTATCATCGGTTTCCAGATGGTCATAACAAACTTCTTCCAGTCAATAGGCAAGGCAAAGATTAGCATCTTCCTGAGTTTGTCGCGTCAGTTGCTGTTCCTTATCCCTGCTATCGTCATCCTTTCCAACCTCATGGGTGTTGACGGAGTGTGGCTTTCACTGCCTGTTTCCGACATTCTGGCTTCCATAACAACAGCTGCGATGGGATATATCTATCTGAAAAAGTTCCGCCGTATGCAGAAGGAGCACATCGAGGAAGAGCCTGATGAGAGGAATTACAGTTTCTACTCATCGCGCAACGGTGCCGCTCCACGAGGAATGGCGCCTCAGGCTAACAGTTCAGTTTACATGAAGAAGAAATGAAAAGAATTGGAATAATAAGCGATACCCACGGATATTGGGATCCTAAATTCGAGAAATACTTCGCTGAGTGCGACGAGATATGGCATGCCGGAGACATCGGTTCAGCGGATGTGGCGGCACGGCTGGCGGCGATAAAGCCTCTCAAAGCAGTAGTGGGCAACTGCGATTCGGGCGATTTGCGGTTCACCTACCCCGAGAAACTGCGGTTCAAATGCGAAGACGCTGATGTTCTGCTGACTCATATCGGTGGTTATCCTGGCAAATACGACGCCCGGGTGCGTTCACAAATCTATGCTTCGCCACCCGACCTGTTCGTTTGTGGTCACAGCCACCTGCTGAAAGTGCAGTTCGACAAGACCCTCAACCTGCTTCACCTCAACCCTGGGGCTGCCGGACACATGGGGTGGCAACCTACCCGCACCATTATGCGACTGACGGTTGACGGCAAGACATTCAAGGACCTGGAGGTGATTGAACTGGGAGAAAACAAGTCACGGTTGTAGATTTACCACAATAAATCTATGATTTACGCGTTATATAGAAAACAAAAAATCAAAATATGAAGAATATTGTAATAACCGGCGGTGCTGGCTTTATCGGAAGTCATGTGGTTCGCCTTTTCGTAAACAAGTACCCAGAGTACAACATCATCAACCTGGACAAGTTGACTTACGCTGGTAACCTCGCCAATCTGAAAGATATCGAGGACAAGCCAAACTATAAGTTTGTAAAGATGGACATCTGCGACTTCGAGGCTTTCTATCAGTTGATGCACGACGAGCATATCGATGGAATCATCCACCTTGCTGCTGAGAGCCATGTGGACCGTTCCATCAAAGACCCTTTCACCTTTGCCCGCACAAATGTGATGGGTACTCTCTCGCTTCTTCAGGCGGCCAAACTCTATTGGGAGAGCCTTCCGGAAAAGTACGAGGGCAAGCGTTTCTACCATATCTCGACCGATGAGGTGTATGGTGCATTGGAGATGACTCACCCTGAGGGCGTGCCTGCGCCATTCTCGACAAAGGCTTCATCGGGCAATCAGCACGAGGCTTATGGTGAGGACTTCTTCGAGGAGACAACGAAATACAATCCTCATTCGCCTTATTCGGCAGCAAAGGCGTCAAGCGATCATTTCGTCCGTGCCTATCACGACACATACGGAATGCCTACCATCGTGACCAATTGCTCCAACAACTACGGTCCTTATCAGTTCCCAGAGAAACTGATTCCGCTGTTCATCAACAACATCCGTCATCGCAAGCCGCTCCCTGTCTATGGAAAAGGCGAGAATGTACGCGATTGGTTGTATGTTGAGGATCACGCTCGCGCCATAGATACCATATTCCATAATGGCAAGATTGCAGAGACTTATAACATCGGCGGCTTCAACGAGTGGAAGAATATCGATATCATCAAGGTGGTCATCAACACTGTTGACCGTCTGCTCGGCCGTGCCGAGGGCGAGGATATGAACCTCATCACTTATGTCACCGACCGTCTCGGTCATGATGCGCGCTACGCCATCGACTCTCGCAAACTCCAGGCAGAACTCGGCTGGGAACCATCCCTGCAGTTCGAGGAAGGCATCGAGAAAACCGTGAAGTGGTACTTGGAGAACGAGGCATGGATGGACAACATCACCAGCGGCGAGTACGAGAAGTACTACGAGGATATGTACAAAAACAGATAATAACAAATAAAGCACAATATAATGACAAAGATTTTATTACTCGGAAGTGGCGAGTTAGGCAAAGAGTTCGTGATTGCAGCAAAGCGCAAGGGTGTTTATGTTGTAGCATGCGACAAGTATGATAACGCACCGGCTATGCAGGTGGCTGACGAACGCGAGGTTTTCTCGATGCTCGACGGCGAGGCTTTGAAAGCCGCAGTAGAGAAGCACAATCCTGATATCATCGTACCAGAGATTGAGGCTATCCGCACCGAGATGCTCTTCGACTTCGAGAAGCAGGGCATCCAGGTGGTTCCTTCTGCACGCGCTGTGAACTATACAATGAACCGCCGTGCCATCCGTGACCTTGCCGCTCAGGAGTTAGGGGTACGCACCGCCCGCTATCGCTATGCCAAGACCTACGACGAACTGGTGGAGGCAAGTAAGGTAGTTGGTTTCCCATGTGTCATCAAACCACTGATGTCATCGTCGGGTCACGGTCAGAGCACCGCTCAGTGTCACGAGGATTTGCAGAAATGCTTCGATGGAGCAATGGCTGGAGCACGCGGCGATGTGCAGGAGATAATCTGCGAGGAGTTCATCAACTTCGACTCGGAGTTCACCCTCCTCACCGTAACACAGAAGAATGGCCCTACCCTCTTCTGTCCTCCTATCGGTCATGTGCAGAAAGGTGGCGACTACCGTGAGTCGTGGCAGCCTTATCAGTTGCCAGAGGCTTCACTCCGTGCAGCTGAAGAGATGGCTGAGAAGGTAACCGCAGCACTGACCGGTTACGGTATTTGGGGTGTGGAGTTCTTCCTGACAAAGGAGGGCGAGGTGATATTCTCAGAACTCTCTCCACGTCCACACGACACTGGTATGGTGACTCTCGCACACACAACAAACCTCTCTGAGTTTGAACTTCATCTCCGTGCTGTTCTCGGTTTGCCTATCCACGACATCCGCCTGGAGCACGCTGGTTGCTCGGCTGTTGTCCTCTCACCAGTGGAGAGCCACGAGCCACTCAACTACAACCTCATGGATGTACTGAAAGAGGAATGTGCTCGTGTTCGCATCTTCGGTAAACCAGAGGCTCACTTCGGACGCCGTATGGGTGTTGTTGTGTGCTATGGCGAACCGGATGCCGACTTGATTGCTCTTCGCGACAAGGCAAAGCGTCTGGCAACAACCGTTCTGGGCACTGATCCTTATATGGAGAAAGACTAATAACGGCTGTCGATGAAGACAAGATACATACCATTGCGACATATCGGCGACCACCGAGGTGACATGACCGTTGTCGAGGAGTTGGGCGAGGTGCCTTTCGAGGTGAAGCGCGTGTTCTGGAATTATAATGTTCCGGAAGGAAAATCACGCGGTGCTCACGCTCACAAGCAACTGCGACAACTGCTGGTGGCTGTCCACGGTAGTTTCACCGTCAATGTCGATGATGGCAAAGAGCAGCAGTCGTTTGTTCTCGACACCCCTTGGCAGGGACTGCTCGTAGAACCGGGCGAGTGGAGTTCCGAGGATTTCTTCTCACCGGGGGCAGTGTGCTTGGTGATATGTTCTGATCATTACGATGAGAACGATTATATTCGCGACTATGACGAGTTTAAGAAGATATACGGCAAGTGATGCTCCATTATGGGACGCATTTGTGGAGAGTGCCAAGAACGGCACTTTCCTCTTCAAGCGTGCCTATATGGAATACCACAGCGATCGTTTCACTGATCACTCGCTGATGTTCTTCGACGAGAAAGACCGTCTGATTGCATTGCTTCCCGCCAACGAGAAAGAGATGACGCTCTACTCCCACGGTGGACTGACCTATGGGGGATTCATCCTTTCGCAGAAAAGCACCGTGGCACAAGTGCTGCAGTTGTTTGATGCAACGAAACGGTATCTCTGCGAGCAGGGTTTCACCGCCTTGTATTACAAGCAGGTTCCGTCGTGCTATCACCTCTGTCCGGCTGAAGAAGACGAATATGCCCTCTGGCGCAACGGAGCAGTGATGACGGTGTGCAACATCTCAGCGACAGTAGTGCTCAACGGCAACACGATAGTTCCGATGGAGCGTCGCCGCAGAAGAGGCATTGCCAAAGCTGTGGAACAGCATTACGAGGTGAAGCCCGCTGAACAGCCCGACGAGTTCTGGCCTATCATGGAGGCAAACCTTAAAGAGCGATATAATGCCTCACCGGTGCATTCGCTCGACGAGATGCGACTACTCATGTCACGTTTCCCCGACAATATCCGTTGCTATCTCTCCGAGAAAGAGGGCAAGGCGGAGGCTGGCGCAATTGTATATGTCACTCCGCAGACGATACATGTGCAATATGCTCACGCTTCTCCAGCAGGCAAGGAAGAAGGAGCGCTCGACATTCTCTACGACTATCTGATAAGGAAATATCGCGAGGCTGGTTACAAATACTTCGACATCGGCACTTCCAACGAGGACGGCGGGCGTTATCTCAACGAGAATCTCATCGCCCAGAAGGAAGGTTTCGGTGGCAGGGCTATCGCCTACAAGCAATGGGTAATCAACCTCGACAATAAGTAAAAAGCAACAGTGATGGAAATACCATATTTGAGTTTAAAGCGTATCACCGACATGCATGCTGACGAGATTCAGCAGGCTGTTCGTGATGCTGTGGATAGCGGCTGGTATCTGCAAGGCGAGCGTATTGCCCGATTCGAGAGGGAATATGCCGCTTATTGTGGTGCCAAGCACTGCATCGCATGTGCCAACGGACTGGATGCCCTTTCCCTTATGCTTCAAGCACACAAGGAACTCGGCAGATTGCACGATGGCGATGAGGTGATAGTGCCAGCGAATACCTACATCGCAACAATCCTTTCCATCACCGAGAACAATCTCGTGCCTGTATTCGTTGAACCAAATCCCCTAACCAGCCCCCTAACCCCCGAAGGGGGAATATTGGAAGGTAATTGTTCTCTGCCTTTCCAGATTGATGACTCAAAGATAGAGGAAGCCATAACAGAGAAGACAAAGGCTATAATGCTTGTAAATCTGTACGGCTATAACTCATATACTGAAAAGATAGGCGAGATTTGCAAACAGCACAATCTCATCCTTATGGTGGACTGCGCCCAATCCCACGGTATCACTCCCCCATCGGGGGCTGGGGGGCTTTTTTCCTTCTACCCAGGCAAGAACCTCGGAGCACTGGCTGACGCTGGTGCTGTGACAACCGATGATGATGAACTGGCGGCAGTGATAAGGGCATTGGGCAACTACGGTTCGGAACAGAAATATGTGTTCGGCTATCGTGGTCGCAACTCACGCATGGACGAGATATCGGCTGCTGTCCTTTCCGTAAAACTGAAATATCTCGACGAGGACAACAAGCGTCGCGAAGAGATTGCCGAGCAATACATAGCAGGCATCAATAATCCGTTGATTGTACTGCCACCATCAGGTGGTGTGCATCACATCTTCCCTGTGCTTTGCAAAGAGCGTGACCGATTGCAGGCATATCTCAAAGAGCACGGCATCGGGACAATGATTCACTACCCTATCCCTCCTCACAAGCAGAAATGCTACAAGGAATGGAACCATCTGTCGTTTCCTATTACCGAGCAGATTCATCGCGAGGAACTGTCACTGCCTATCAATCAGGCAATGACCAACGAGGAGGTTGATTACATAATTAATACAATTAACAAGTGGGAGTAAAAGGGAATAATATGGAACTCCCTTTTTCACTTTTCACTTTTCACTTACAATATGATAGTTTGCATTGCAGAGAAACCATCGGTGGCTAAGGATATTGCTAAGGTTCTTGGAGCCAACAGCAGCCGCGATGGATATATGGAGGGTAACGGATATCAGGTTACCTGGACTTTCGGTCATCTGTGCACCCTCAAGGAGCCTCATGACTACACCGACACATGGAAGCGTTGGTCGCTTGGTGAACTGCCGATGATTCCTGAGCGCTTCGGCATAAAACTCATCGAAGACTCGGGCGTGAAGAAGCAGTTCCGTACGATCGAGACACTGATGCGTCAAGCCGACGAGATTATCAACTGCGGTGATGCCGGTCAAGAGGGAGAACTCATCCAGCGCTGGGTGATGCAGAAAGCGGGCGCTACCTGTCCGGTGAAACGCTTATGGATAAGTTCCCTCACAGAGGAGGCAATCCGTGAGGGTTTCCAGAACCTCAAAGACCAGAAAGAATATCAGCCACTATACCTCGCCGGCTTGTCACGCGCTGTGGGCGACTGGCTGTTGGGCATGAACGGAACCCGTCTCTATACAATTAAATACGGTCAGAACCGTCAAGTGCTTTCCATTGGTCGTGTGCAGACTCCTACACTGGCGCTCATCGTAAACCGTCAGCACGAAATCGACAACTTCGTGCCACGCCAGTCGTGGGTGCTCTCAACACTCTATCGCGACACCAAGTTCACCGCCATAGCCCACGATGAGGAAGCAGAAGCGGAAGAGGCTGCCGAGATAGCAGAGGCGCAGGCACAGGGAAAGACGATGAAATCGAAAGGTCCTATCTTCCGACAGATTGAATATGCTACCGAGGAAGAGGGAAAGAAAGTGCTCGATTCTATCAAGGATCAGCCTTTCACGATAACAGCAATAGAGAAGAAGAACGGTACGGAGTATCCTCCTCGTCTTTACGACCTTACCTCTCTGCAGGTTGACTGTAACAGAAAGTTCGGTTACTCTGCCGATCAGACACTGCAACTCATCCAGTCGCTCTACGAGAAGAAATTCACCACCTACCCTCGTGTAGATACAACATTCCTCTCTGACGACATATATCCGAAATGTCCAAACATCCTCAACGGCCTCTACAAGACTGCCTTCGCAGGGAATGCTCCTTACGCAGAACTGGTAAAGGCTATTGGCGGCAAACCATTGAAGAAAAGCAAGAAGGTGTTCGACACAAGTAAGGTGACCGACCACCATGCCATCATCCCTACCGGCATTCCGCCACAGGGATTGAGCGATATGGAGAAGAATGTGTTCGACCTTGTGGCTCGTGCTTTCATTGCTGCGTTCTATCCTGACTGCAAGTTCCAGACAACAACAGTTTTCGGAGAGGTGAAGACCCTCGATGGCGAGACTGTTCTTTTCCGTACAAGCGGAAAGGTCATCACTGACCCAGGGTGGAAAGTGGTATTCAAGAAAATCGATGACGATTCTGCCGACAACAACGATAGCCAGGACTCTTCACTGCCTATATTCACTAAGGGCGAGAGTGGTCCACACATTCCGTCACTGACCGAAAAATGGACACAACCTCCAAAACCTTTTACCGAAGCATCTCTGCTTCGCGCCATGGAAACGGCTGGTCGCTTTGTCGATAACGATGAACTGCGTGATGCAATGAAAGAGAACGGTATCGGTCGCCCATCAACCCGTGCGGCAATCATCGAGACTCTCTTCAAGCGCCGCTACATTCGCAAGGAGCGCAAGTCGCTGGCTCCTACTCCAACGGGCATAGAACTGATAGGCCTTATCCACGAGGAACTGCTGAAGAGTCCCGAACTGACTGGTATCTGGGAGAAGAAACTCCGCGACATTGAGCATCAGACATACGATGCAGGGCAGTTTATCAACGAGTTGAAAGCCCAGATTACAGACATCGTCAATCAGGTGCTTTCCGACAACAGCAATCGTCGTATCACCATTATGGGCGACGAGCCAGAGACAAAGGGCAAGAAATCCACTACCAGAAAGAAATCTGCCCCAAAGAACAGCAGCACCTCCTCGCCTCAACCTTCTGCCATAATAAAGGTGGGCTCCACATGTCCAAAGTGTGGGCAAGGCACCATCATCCAAGGCAGGACAGCCCTCGGATGCTCGCGTTGGAGAGAGGGTTGCGATTACCGAACAGACCTTCCGAAACAGTAAATATATGAAGAAAATGAGAAGATACATTTTTACTATTGTTCTTGTGTTCTCTGCAATCAGCAGTTGGGCTTGCACAAATGTTATGGTCGGCAAGAAAGCATCCGTTGACGGATCTGTGATGTGCTCCTACAACAACGACGGATATGGAGGCTATGCCACGGTCGATATTCTCCCTGGCGGCGAGTTTGCCAAAGGCACAAAGGTGCCGCTCTCTCGCTGGCAATGGGCTGTTCCTGACACCATCATGCAGGCTGAGCATGTCTATCGTGTGGTGCATCGCATCAACGAATACCAGGTGACTATCGGCGAGACAACCTTCGATGGTCGTCCGGAACTGGTGAACCCAGAGGGCATGATCAACTACCCGCAGTTGATGGAACTGGGACTCCAGCGTGCGAAGACTGCCCGCGAGGCAATAAAGGTCATGGCGCAGATGGTCGAGGAATATGGCTACAACTCTTCGGGCGAGACATTCTCTGTCTGCGACAAGAACGAGGCGTGGATAATGGAGATTATCGGCAAGGGACCGGGCAACAAGGGTGCTGTATGGGCTGCCATCCGTATTCCTGACGATTGTATCTGCGTTCACGCCAACCAGAGTCGTATCGACAAGATTCCGTTTGGCGACAAAGAGAATTGTATGTACTCAAAAGATGTGGTGAAGTTTGCTCGCGAGAAGGGATACTTCACCGGCAAGGACAAGGATTTCAGTTTCTGCGATGCTTACTGCCCTATCGACATGAGCGGCCGCCGTTTCTGCGAGGCTCGCGTGTGGAGCATTATGAGCAAGTGGGGCGACAAGGAACTGATGGAGCCTTACCTGAAATTCGTCACTGGCGAGAGCGATGTCAAACTGCCACTTTATATCCGCCCTAAGCAGAAACTGTCGGTTCGCGATGTGAAGAATGCCATGCGCGACCATTTCGAAGGCACTCCTCTTTCGCTTGAAGACGACTGTTCATGGGGACCTTACTGCTCGCCTTACCGCCCTTCTCCTATTATATATAAGGTGGATGGCAATGAATATCACCACGAGCGTACCGTTGGCTGTGCCGTATCAATATATTCCATGGTGGCACAGATGCGCGACTGGTTGCCTGATGATATCGGCGGTGTACTGTGGTATGGTGCCGACGACGCTAACGGAGTGGCATACGTACCGTTCTACTGCACTTGTGAACGAGTGCCTGATGCCTTCGACGACAAGCGTAGCGAGGGTGGCGGCAGCAAGTTCTCTTTCAAGTCGGCATTCTGGATGTGCAACTGGGTGAGCAACATGGTTTATCAGCGCTATATTCTGATGATTGACGACCTGCGCCTGTTCCGCGATGGTCTTGATGATGACTTTGAAAACCGTCAGGCTTCTATCGAGAAAGAAGCATTGGCTCTTTATAACGACAATCCTGCAAAAGCCCGCGAGATGCTCACCGGCTATACCGAGCGATGCACAACAGAGATGATGGACACATGGATGCAACTGGCACAGTTCCTTATCGTGAAATACAACGACTTCAAGGTGCTTGAGTCAGAAGGCAAGGAGTTCAAGGAGGGCTGGGGACATTTCCATAACTATCCAGTATCCGAGGAGTTCCGCCGCCAGGCTGTAAACACTTCGGGCGACCGCTTCCGTGTTCGCAAGAAGGAAGACAACAATGTCCATCAGGATGTAATGAGTAAGTAATAATGAAAAAAAATAAATTCTTCACTCTTCACCCTTCACTCTTCGTTTTAGCGGCATTATCCGTGCTGCTTCTCACCTCTTGTGCCATCGACAAAAACATGAAGAAGGGCGAAAAGTACCTTGCTCTTGGCGAATACTACGATGCCGCCAACGAATTCAAGAAGGCATATAGCAAGACTTCACCTAAAGAAAAGGAGAAGCGTGGCGAGCGTGCCCTGAAGATGGCTCACTGCTACGAGCGTTCTCTGCAGACGCAGAAGGCTATCGCTGCCTACAAGAATGCCATTCGTTACAATGTGGCTACTCCCGAGCATCGCCTGAACTATGCCCGCCTTCTCCTCAAAAACGGTGAATACAAGAATGCTATCAACGAGTTCAGCATTGTGCTCGACTCCCTTCCCGGCAACAAACTGGCACTGGCGGGTATCGAGTCGGCTAAGAACGCTCCGGAGATAAAACAACTCGGTTCACGCTACACGGTGAAGAAGATGGATGTATTCAACTCGCGTCGTGCGGAATATTCACCGGCTCTCTTCGGCGACCAGTTCGACCAGTTGTATTTCACCTCTACTCGCAACGAGGCTGAGGGTGATGAGTTGTCGGGCATCACTGGCACAAAGCCTGCCGACATCTTTGTTTCTACAAAGGACGACAAGGGGAAATGGAGCAAACCGGAACAGGTGCAGGGCGGATTGAACACAGCCTACGATGAGGGTGCTTGCACCTTCTCGCCTGACGGTCGCGAGATGTATCTCACACAGTGTGTCGAGGATGCTTCCTATCCTCGCTACGCACAGATTGTGAAGAGTTCCCGCTCTGATGCCTCGTGGGGTAAGGTGTCTGAGGTGAAAATCACCAACGATACCCTTACGTCTTACGCTCATCCAGCAATCTCGCCAGACAACGAGTGGCTGTATTTCGTCAGCGACATGCCGGGGGGCAAAGGTGGTCTCGACATCTGGCGTGTACGATTCACATCGGCAGGCATGGGTGGTGTGGAGAATCTCGGTTCACCAATCAACACCGAGGGTGACGAGATGTTCCCGGTATTCCGTCCTAACGGCGATTTCTATTTTTCGTCTAACGGACATCCTGGCATGGGAGGCCTCGACATATTCATAGCAAAGGTTGGCGACGACCGCAAATATCATCTTGAGCATCCTGGATATCCGCTCAACTCGCAGGGCGATGACTTCGGCATGACTTTCGAAGGTCCTTACAACCGTGGTTTCTTCTCGTCAAACCGAGGCGATGGTCGTGGTTGGGATCACATCTACTCATTCGATAACCCAGAGATTGTGCAGAATGTTGTTGGATGGGTTTACGAACAGGATGGTTACGAACTGCATGAGGCGGAGGTGTTTATCGTGGCGAACGACGGTACCAACCAGCGTATCGGTGTGAAGAGCGATGGTTCGTTCTCTTATCAGGTGACACCGGGCGTTGACTATCTGTTCCTCGCCACATGCAAAGGCTACCTCAACCACAAGGAGGAACTGAGCGTGAAACAGGCTGAGGAATCTGAGGAATATACCCTGCAGTTTGCTTTGCCATCGATATCATCGCCTGTGCTCATCGAGAATATCTTCTACGATTTCGACAAGGCAACCCTTCGCGAGGAATCTACTGAGGCTCTCGACAAACTCGTGGAGATGCTCAACGAGAATCCAAACATCACAATCGAACTGGCGGCTCATTGCGACTCGCGTGGTGCTGATGCCTACAACAAGCGCCTGTCTCAACTGCGTGCAGAAAGTGTAGTGAACTATCTCATCGAACACGGCATTGCCACTGAGCGACTCACCCCAGTGGGATATGGCGAGGAGCGTCCGAAGAAGGTGAAGAAGAAACTCACCGAAAAACTGCCTTGGCTCAAAGAAGGTGAGGAACTTACGGAAGAGTTCATCAACAAACTTGACGAAGAGAAGCAGGAGGCGTGTCATCAGTTAAACCGTCGTACCGAGTTCCGTGTGCTCCGCACTACTTATGGCATGTTCGATGAGAACGGCAACCTCAAAGAGGATATGCTCCCAAAGAAGAAGCAAGAAACCAACAACTCTTCCGACGAAGATTTTGAAATAGATTTCTAATGAAGCACCTACCTGTTGAATTTGAAGAATATACTCGCACCTTGTTTGGTAAAGAGCGTTACCAGCGATTCATTGCATCATTCGACGAAGAACCGCCGGTAAGTATCCGCCTGAACCCGTTCAAGCCTATCGAGGGTACACCTGACGCTGCACCATCCACTGCAGATGATTCTTCGCTTTTCGCTTTTCACTCTTCACTTAAAAATCCTGTGCCATGGTGCAGGAATGCGTTTCGTTTGGAATCGCGTCCGGATTTCACTCTCGACCCACTACTCCACGCGGGCTGTTACTATGTGCAGGAGGCTGGTTCAATGTTTCTCGACGAAGTCCTGAGACAACTCTCCACTCTTCACTCTCCACTTAATACCCTTGACCTTTGTGCTGCACCTGGTGGAAAGTCCACACTGCTCCGTGCGGCTCTTCCTGAAGAATGTGTGTTGTATTCCAACGAACCTGATCATCGCCGTGCGAACATTCTCATGGAAAATATGCAGAAGCAAGGACACCCGAATGTCGTTGTGACCAACAACTATGCTCGCGACTACCAGAAATCCAAGTTGCTGTTTGATCTCATCCTCACCGATGTACCTTGTTCGGGTGAAGGTATGTTCCGCAAAGACGCTGGAGCAATTAGTGAATGGAGCATCGCCAATGTATTGAAATGCAGAGACTTACAGCGCAGCATCATTGAGGATATTTGGCCTTGTCTGCGTGAGGGCGGAATACTCATCTACTCCACCTGCACCTTCAACACTCGTGAGAACGAGGAGAATGTAAAATGGATATGCGAGGAGTTAGGGGCAGAGATTATTCCTATCGAGATAAAGCCGGAATGGGGAATTACAGGTTCTCTGCTTGAAGGTTTCAACGAACCTGTCTATCGCTTCATCCCAGGCATCACACCGACCGAAGGACTGTTTATGGCAGTACTGAAAAAAATGCCTCACCCCCAGCCCCTCTCCCACGAGGCGAGGGGAGTAAATACCCAAAAAGCACTTAAGTGTCTGAAGGTATTATCCAACGGTGAATATAAGGGTGAAATCAAGGGAAAAGCCATTATCCCCGAACATGCGGAGGCTTTGCTGATAAACCTGCCCGCTGACAAATATCCGCATGTGGAACTCGACTTAGACACAGCCCTCCACTACCTGCGTCGTGAGGCAATCGTCCTTCCTCCAGAAGCACCGCGCGGATATGTCATCGTCACATACAAGGGGAAGCATCTCGGTTTCGTTAAGAATTTAGGTAATAGAGCAAATAACATGTATCCACAGGAGTGGAGAATAAGAAAAGAAATATGATAAGTATTATATCTGCAGTATCCGCTAATCTCGCCATTGGCTTTGAGAACAAACTCATCTATTGGTTGCCTAACGACCTGAAGCGTTTCAAGGCACTCACCACCGGCCATACCATCATCATGGGTCGCCGCACATTCGAGAGTCTTCCTAAGGGAGCACTCCCAAACCGTCGTAATATCGTGCTGAGCCGTTCCGGCAAACCAGAGGACTTCCCTGGTTGCGATCTCTATGCATCGCTCGAAGAAGCCCTCGACCACTGCACTGCCGAAGAGGATGTTTATATAATAGGTGGCAACTCGGTTTATCAGGCAGCAATGCCTCTCGCCGACCGTCTCTGCCTCACCCTCGTTCATGACACTCCCGCACAAGCCGACACCTTCTTCCCTGATTTCGCAGAAGGATGGAAGGAAGTATGGCGCGAGGATCACGACATCGACGAGCGTCATGCCCAGCGCTATTCCTTCGTAGATTACGAACGCGCGTAGAAGAATCCCTACTACCGTATAAAGCAAAAGCCCCAACGTCATTCACGCTGGGGCTTTACTTTTAGTAGTTATCTCTTCGAGAAGATGAAATCATAGAACTCGCAGAGCGATTTTTCTTTCGTCTTAGATGTGAACACGAAGAACAGCGCCTGCTTGCCTTTCTTTGCAGGAATGCCCGAGACAGCACAACTTACATTGGTTGCTTTCTGCGGCATGTCGCCACGAAGTTGTATCTCACCAATCTGCTTACCACCGAAACGTTCATCAGGATTGCCAATCATCACCTTGATTGTACCGTCAACGCCTTGTGGAAGGATGTTGAGAGTCAGCAAACCTTCTGCACCCAACTTCTTGAAATCAAAATACTTATAGCCCACCACCGAACCAGCGGTGTTGTTCACAACAGGCGAAATCGGCATCTTATAACTGTAAGGCCATTGCATTGACGACTGGTCGATGCGTGTAGGGAGAATATGCGAACCCGAGAAGAAGAACTTTGGATAGGCACTTGTAATAGGCGAAGGACCTGTGTAATAGCAGGCAATGCCGGCAGTGGTTCTCTCCAATGGGTTCAAACCTTCTATTGCGAAACCCTCTGATGTGTACTCGCCTTCGCTGATAGTGACCTTGCCACCTCTACCCTTCTCTACCTTTACGGTGATTGGTGCAGCCATCGCCTGGCGCGAGAATTCGTCGCCTCCTGTCTGACGGTGATATACCACCCACCATTGGCCGTTTGCCTCAAAGATGCTGCCATGTGTGTTGCCACCCGGATGGGCTGTTGGAACGGTCTTTCCGGTGACAGGGTCAGTGGCGCGTGCTCTACCGTCTATGATTGTGCCGCCATAGGTGAACGGACCTAACGGATTGTCACCGTATGCGTAAGCCAGAGTGTAGTTGGATGATGGCAAACCAAACTCACCCTCGCGTGTCCAGCGGCTGTAAATGAACACATATTTATCCTCAATCTTGCGCATCGACGATGCCTCGAAGAATCGGTACAGTTCATCTTGCTTGTTGCTTGGCACGAGGTTCTCCACAAGGGTGCCAGGCTTTATTGTTGCCATTGTCACTGGGTCGAGTTCTGCGGCAAACGACTGCTCAAATCCCCAATAGCCATACACCTTCCCATCGTCGTCGATGAAGACGGCTGGATCGAAACGCAAGTCACCGATGGTCTCGTTTGGTTTTTCTGGATTCCAGTTGATAACCTCAAACGGACCGTCTGGGCGCTTCGACTTTGCCACCAGTCCCTGTCGGCCGCCCTCCTGATCGTTAGGATACAGGAAGTAGGTCTTTGTGCCATCAGCCTCATTGCGCACTGCCATATCTGGAGCATAGAGCATATCGCCACGACCGCTCTCATGGAGTTGACGACCGTCAGCACCGTGGGTGACTTTCAGTGTCACACCGTCATATCGCCAATCACACAGGTTCTCTACAGGTGCCGACCATACCACCTGCTCAAAGCCGCAGTACTGAGTAATCTCTGAGTCGTGCGAACCATATACATACACACGGAAATGTCCTGGCTTGTCTGGGTCTTCAAACACATACGGTTCTCCGTCGGGGATATATTCCCACAGAGGCAGGAACGGATTCTGTGCACTTACCGAGATGGCAAACATCGCCATCAGCAACAATGCAATCTTCTTCATTGTATTCATAATATTTGCTTATTCAATGGCAATGATATACAATTAGGCATAAATATAATTAATGAATAAATTCGTGGATAATTCGTGGTCATTCGTGTTCAAAATAAATAATGCCTGCGGCGCTACATAAATTTTCCATGAATTTACCATAAATTTTCCCATAAATTATTTCATGTGACAAATGGTATATCGTTTCCATTTTTCTTTACTTCTTCATTTTCATTTTGAGTTCGCCGCCCTTCACGAAGTCAGCAAACTTCAATCTTCCATTGGTCTTCTTGCCATTGAGCACAGGCATGCTGCGATATACATTCTTCTTTGAGTTGCCCATTGCGGTGATGACAAACTCCTTGCCCTCATAGTAATCCTGGTTCAAGCGGATTGCAACCTTGTCGAACAAAGGACTGCCGATAGCAAACTCTGGTTCTGGTGCTGTCAGACCGTGAACATCGAACAAGCCGATAGAAGAGATGACATACCATGCGCCAAGTTGTCCCTGATCCTCGTCCTGACCATAGCCGTAGCCGTGGATACCGTCAGTGCCATAGAACTCATCGCAGATAGCACGAACCCACTTCTGTGACAGTTCTGGGCGACCGCTGTAGTTAAAGAGCCATGAGATATGGAGGCAAGGCTGGTTGCCCTGATTGTAATATGTGCGAAGACCAGCGAAGGCGTCAATCTCCTTACCACCCGAGAATATCTGTGGCTGTGAAGCAGCGAAGATTCCGTCAAGGCGCTTGTTGAATTCTGCTGCACCAACCTTTGCTATCAGTTCCTCTGGCATGTGAGGCACATAGAAGGTGTACTGAACAGCGTTACCTTCCTGGAAGCCACGCCACACCTGCATTGGGTCGAAACTCTCAATGAACTTGCCATCACGGGTACGAGGGTGCATGTAACCTGTCTCCTCGTCGAAGATGCGCTCCCATCCGCGAGCCATCCACATCAGTTTGTCGTAGTATTCTGTCTTGCCAAGGCTCTTTGCCAACTGTGCTGTTGCCCATGCAGAGAACGAATATTCAAGGGTGTGCGAGCCTGAGAAATAGAAATCCTCACCTGGCTCACCGAGGTTCTTGTGAGGTGCATAACCCAACTCAACAAAGTCGGTTGTGTCATCCTTGCCTGCTCCTGCAGGACGGCGGTTACCGTCCATCTCGTTCTTCAGACAAGCCTCGTAGGCGAGTTCAAGGTCGAAATCGCGGATGCCACACTGATAAGCGGCATCAATCATCAATGGCAACTGGTTGGTACCTACTCCCGACACGAACTTCGAGTTGGCAAGACCGTCTGCCAGCCAGCCACTGTCCTTGTACTGCTGGAGTGTTGAAGAAACAAACTCAGAGAGATGCTCTGGGTAAGCCATTGCCCACAACTGGGTGAGGTTCCATTGACCTCCCCACATTGCATCGGTGTTGTACATACGATACTGTGGGCGACCGTCCTTCATCGGAACCTGTCCGATTGTACCGTCATGCTTTGGATAAGCACCATTGACATCGCTCATCACACCACGACCGAGCAGTGCGTGGTAAAGACCAGTATAGAACTTTGTCAGGTCAGCCTCGTTCTTTGTCTCTACATCAATGCGTCCGAGAGCCTCCTCCCATGCCTTCTGCGATGCAGCACGCACCTCATCGAAAGTGGCTGTGCTTGCCTCAGCCTGGAGGTTGAGACGGGCATTCTGTACTGATGTATATGAGATAGCCACCTTTGCTGTAATCTGCTCACCCTCGTGAGTGTGGAATGTGAGGTATGCACCAGCACCAATGCCATGAGCATATTTCTCATCGTTTCTTATATCATCGCCGTTATATACGCCAACGCCCACTGGTTGCTTGTCGATTTTAGCAGCGAAGTAGATACGCAGGTCGGCATTTGGCTGATATTTCTTGATATACTCCGGACGAGTAACAACCCATCCCTCTACATCACCATTCTCTGTAATCCACACCTCAGAGTCTTTCACCTTTCCACTCTCGCCCTGCTGATGACCAACCTCGAAAATCAGATGTGCCATTCTTGACTCAGGGTATGTGAAACGCATATATGCCACACGCTCTGTCGATGTTACCTCGGCATTGATATCATAGTCTTTGAGCATCACCTCATAGAATCCAGCCTCCGCCTTCTCCATATCGTGAGAGAACGATGAGCGGTAGCCACGAGGACCAGTACCGTCAGGATTGCCAGGGGTAGTGAGGAGCAGACCGGTGGTTGGCATGAGCGAGATACCACCAACCTGGAACTCGTGTGTGCACACGAAACCTTCTATTGATGTGTCGCGATAGTCGTAGCCGGTGGCTTGCCAGCCGTCAGCATTACCGAGTGATCCATTTGTCGATGGACCAGGCTTTGCCATACCATAAGGCATTGCGCCCGGAGCGAAATGGAACGCGCGACAGTGAGCAGTACCGATACGAGGTTCCACATACTTCAGTTTACTGTTGTTTTGTGCAAAAGCAGCACCCACGCATGACAAAGCGAGCAGTGCAGAGAGGATGATCTTTTTCATTATCTTTGGTTTCAGTTTCTATTCTTCGTTTATTGGTTTTCAGTTAATTGACTCTTTGTATGGTTAGTTTTCGCTATACCAACGCAAAGTTACAAAAATATTTTAACTCTACACCATTTTTCACAGAAAAAAATAATGAAGCCCCCTCCCCATGAGGGGGGAGACGGAGGGGGCTCCCAAAAAACAACAGCCCGGGAGTATGTGTGATACTCTCGAACTGTTCTATGCTTTTATTATGCTATTTTATCTCCTCCTCTTACGGGGAGGTTGGGAGGGGTCTTCTTACAACGCTCTGAATGTGAGTCCGAACTTCAGACATGGATAGACAACAACCTTCTTTGCGATGTCAAGTGCATCTGCCACATCTGGGTTTGTCACATCATTCTGAAGTTTGTCGAGGATATCCTCACCATTGTTCATGATTTTCGGTGTTCCATGGAACTGTGCACCGAGTTCGAAACGGAATCCAACACGTGATCTTGGAATGAAACGGCCGAAACCAATGCCGAGATATGGACGGAAACCGCTTACAGAAAGGTCTGCATAGGTCTTACCCTGCTCGTCAACAGTGAGTGAATAACTGTTTGGATTGTCCTCATCTGGGTAAACAAGAACTTCGGCATTAGGATTGCCCTTGTAAAGATTCTCAATACCTGCCGAATAGCCTTCAAGTTTCAGGAGTGCTGCACCACCGAAGTATGCACCGACAGTCACGAAGAATGTCTTGTTCTGTGTGAATGGGTAGATGTCAGCCAGGAGATGACCTGAAACACGTCCTGAATTACCGGTAATGGTAGATGTCGTTTTGTCATCTGGGAAAACTCGCTGTCCGTCCTTCACATACGAATACTTGAAGTTCACATCATAGTCAGCCTTTACCGATGGGAAAATGTCAACACCAGCACGAAGTGCAACATAAGGCGACATGCATGTTCCTACTTCTGCGGTGATACCCTGGAAACCGATACCAACGCCTACTGCAACATGATTTCCTACTCCATAAGTGATCTTGTCCTGCGCAAACGCTGCCAAACTGCTAAAAATGATAGCAGCAATAATAGTCAAAGTCTTTTTCATTACTATATTACTTTTATATTTTTTATTTATCACGAACTGCAAAGTTACACAATCTTTTCAAAAATAAAGAATTTATATTGCTATTTCTGCTCGATTTGTTTGGTAATGCAACGATTATTTGCTATCTTTGCGTAGCAAAAAACGAGAATATGAATGATAACAAGCGAATAACGGTTGTAGATTGCATCCGAGGTTTTGCCGTGGTGGGCATTATCCTCATCCATTTCCTCGAGCATCTCAACTTCTACTCCTTCCCCGACCCTACCCCATTCGAACAGGGACTCTGGGATACTACCTTCTATCTCGGTGCGAGCAAGATGTATGCTATTTTCGCATTGCTCTTCGGATTGAGTTGTTTCATCCAGCACGATAATAGGGCTCGACACGGCGAGGACTTCCGGTTGCGATTTGCATGGCGAATGCTGCTGCTCTTTGGTTGGGGACTGCTCGACCTGGTGTTCTTCAACGGCGACATCCTCTGCACCTATGCCGTGATGGGCTTGTTGCTCATCCCATTAGTGAAGGCAAGCAACAAGGTGGTCATTCTTGTTGCCGCCCTACTCTTCCTGCAGCCGATAGAGGTGGGATATATCATTGCGGGGCTCATCAACCCTGAGACACAGCCAATGGACTTGGGACTGGGCAGATACTGGGGCATAGCGTATGACGCCTGTCGCGACGGAAGTTTCTGGGATGTGGCAAAGGCAAACCTCACCTGCGGATTGCAGATAAACTTCGGTTGGGCTATCGAGCACGGCCGACTGACACAGACGCTGATGCTCTTCGTTGTCGGTATGTGGCTCGGACGTGAGCATAAGTTCGACTGGAACGAACAGAACAACCGTTTCTGGAAGCGTGTTGCCCTGATAGCACTGTGCGTTGGATTCCCAGTGATGCAGGTTCTCGTGAGTTTCGTGCCTTTCAAAGAAATGCCGACAGTAATTGGTCAAGGTCTCGAGACACAGTTCACTGCTTGGAGAAACTTCGCAATGATGGCATTCTATGTAGCAGCGTTATACCTATTATATAATAACACGCGCGCACGCAAAGGCTTGCAGCATCTGGAATATATTGGCAAGATGAGTCTCACCGACTATCTGTTGCAGTCAGCCGTTGGTGGGTTCCTGTTCTATAAGTGGGGCCTCGAACTGCACCTCGTTGCCAGCCACGGCATTAGTTTCCTGATGGGCATAGCCTTCTGCATCTGCCTGTATTTCTTCTGCCGCTGGTGGATGACTCACCATCGCCGCGGTCCACTGGAGGAACTGTGGAAGAGAGCAACAGATATATAAAGGTCCCTTCACCTTTCTCTATCATGGGAGGAGAGTTATACCACGTGTTTTTCTTGCGGAGTGCACATCGTAAGAGAGGTAGTCAATAACTCCCTCCCATCCCAGGGAAGCATCAGGCGAACGCACTGTCAGAAAGTCCTCCCCATTCTTCTGCCCTACGAGCGAAGCGGCAGAGCCGAGCAACGGGGGAGGCGGGCTTATTTTTAAATATTTTGCTGCGACAGCGATTTTAATTTACTGATAATCTTGGCTGACTCATCAGAGGCAGCGTATTGGCGAGGGGAAAGCATCTGGGAGTTTACTCACAAGGGCTTTCACATTGGCAATACAACCACGCAGTGGAGATTATCAGGAAATCATTTTTCATCTTTAAATAATAAACAAGGATATTTTGAACTAATAAATAATTAATAATCATATGAAGAAAACCATTTCATTAGTGTTAATGCTGTTTGTTGCATTGACAAGTTTTGCTCAGCAGACTGATATGAGTGCTTATCAGCCTAAACTGAAGATCGGCGAGAAAGCCCCTGACTTTGCTCTGCCTGTTTATAACGGCGAGAAGAAAATCGCCCTTGCCGACTATGCCGGTAAGTATGTAATGCTCGACTTCTGGGCAACCTGGTGTGGCGACTGCCGCAGAGAGATGCCTATCATGGAAGAGGCTCTCGCACAGTACGAAGGAAAAATCGAGGTATTCTCAGTCTCTTTCGACCGTAAGAAGGAGGCTCTTGAGAAATACCTTGCAGAACATCCAGTGAAATATTCCGTTGTCTGCGACTACTCCGCATGGAAGGAGAGTGCCGTGACAAAGGCATATCAGTTGGGTTGGATTCCTACATTCTATATCATCGCCCCTGACGGAACAATCGCCGGCAGCGGTATCACAGGCGAGGAACTGAAGCACACCCTCTGTTCACTCTTTGGTGAGGCGAAGGCATGTGGTGGTTGCCACCAAGCAGAAGCCAGCGCAGGTTGCGGCGGTTGCTGCGGCCATCATTAAAGAAGACCCCTCCCCCGCCCAGTACGGTAGGATATTAACAAAAACAATAAAAACCCCTTGTGATCATGTCGAGCCTGTTGGCTTGCTGCTATGAGCGTTTCA
>JAZQOD010000210.1:0-5909 GCA_045627685.1 Prevotella sp.
GCAACGGTGGTGGCTTCGCTTGGTGATCCGAAAGCGACTATTACCTATCAGAGTGTGGATGTTGATAACAATCCTATCACTCTTTCTGCCCAGCTCTACTGGACATCAGAGAAGACAATCAAATTTGTGATGATTAACTGCCATGCAACAATCACTCACAATGCTGGTTGCCCTACAGGTGAAACTCCTCAGATGGAGGCTGTAAAGTTCATGACAACAGAGGACTGTCTGTTGGTTTGCCCAGACTACATCGGTTTCGGAGAGTCGAAGGACAAGACTCATCCTTATATGTGTTCAACCCTTACCGGCCGCAATGTGCTTGATGCTTACAAGGCTGCAATCAAGTATGTAAAGGAGCAGGGTGAGACAATCGCACAGAACTATTATACAATCAATGTGGGCTACTCACAGGGTGGTGCTACTGCTTTGGCTTTCCAGCGTTATCTTGAGACTGAGGCTTCTGATGCAGATCGTGCTTTCGTTAATCTTCGTGGTTCTGTCTGCGGTGCAGGTCCTTATAACCAGAACACTGTATTTGATGTGTATGAGAAGGGCGAGGGTAAGTTTGCTACTCTTGACTATCCTATCTATCTGCTCTACACACTCAACGGACATAAGGAGGCTTTTGGCAAGTCAATCATGCGCAAGCTTGAGTTGGAAGAGTGCTTCACTCCTGAGTTCTGGGCTTACTGCCAGAATGGCTTCATGGATAAGTTGAATGCAAAGGTGCTGAATGTGGATCAGCTCAATGATGAGTTGAAGAATGCGGGCTTTAATACATTCTATAGCATTATCAATGCTGACTATGCTGATCGCAACAGCAAGGTATATCGCACAATCCGCAAGGCTCTTGAGCAGAGCAACCTCCTTGCTGATGGCTGGACTCCAAGTAAGGATATCATCTTCTATCACGATCATGCAGGAAATGATATCGTAGTACCTTACCAGTGTACAGCAGATGCATTGGAGCGCTTCAAGGGTCATTGCTCGTATGTAGATGCTGTTGACGACTATAGCTATACATGGAGTGCTTTCGGAAGTGTAAAAGACAACTATCTGTGGCATCCAGCTGTTTTCCGCGAAGTATGGAAGAGCGATTTCCAGTACCCAGGTCAGCTGACAATTATGGGGTTAGCAGGTATCACTGGCAATGATAGCTATAACTTTAAGCAGTTAGATCATCGTACATTTGGTGCTCGTTTCTATGCTCAGTTCTTGGCAGAAAGAAAGATTATGCGCCCAGAGAAGAACAATCCTGCTTCTACTGGTACTGCATATAACACAAACCTTGATCCTGAGGTGCCAACAGCTTTAACTGTTGCTTCTATTTCACCAGCAACTACAGTTGATCGTGTTGAGATGGCTTTGCCATACGCAATGATTCCTGGCACTCACACATTCCTCCAGTTCCCAGCAACTCTCGATGGATACTACTTCGGCTGTGATGCTGAGCGTTATGAGGTGACTCTCAATGCTGATGGTGAGGCTGTAGCTTATACAAAGATGGGCGACTTGGCTGACTTTGAGGCTGGAAAGGTTTACCTCGTGACAAGCGAGGATGCTGACGAGATGATTACTATCGTTTCGCCTGCTCAGAAGAAGGAAGTTGTGGCATGCGACCTCGCTTGGCGTGAGCTCAATATGCGCAAGGCTAATACTGTAGATGGTACTTCATATGTTTCAAACTGCATGCCTTTCGCTTATCGTCCTGTTGATGCCACTGCTTATGCAATGACACAGAGCGCTACTCAGGGTAAGGTTCATCCTGTAGCATTCGCTGATGTTGTTCCTGCTGGCGTTGGTACTCTCGTTGAGAAGGAAGAGGCTGCTAGCATCGTAATCCTTGCACCTGCTATGGACAGCAACGGTGAGGCTGTTGAGGGTAATCTCCTGACAGGTAATTATACTCATATTGCAAACGACAAGGAGAACTATCTGCACTTCGGTCTCAGTAACCTTGGAAACCTCGGCTTCTGGGTATATCCTAACAAGGAGATCGTGAAGGCTTACAGCGCATATATCGACCTTACTGGTACAAGTCTTGCAAAGGGCCTCTCTATCGAGGGCATGGATGATGAAACAGATGGAATCAGTATTATCAACGGTAACGTTAACGGTAACGATAACTGCTTGTATAACATTGCTGGTCAGCGTGTAAGTGAGAATGCTAAGGGTATCATTATCAAGAACGGTAAAAAGGTACTGGTGAAGTAAAACACTAATGAACGAATAAAATTATGAAGAAATATATAGCACCTCAGGTGGAGGTGAAGATGATGAATACAAATCATCTCCTTTCTCTGAGCAATGATATTGATACAACTATCGTTTCAGGCGAGTGGGGCGAAGGAGATTCATTCGCTAAGTGGGATCTCTGGAGCGAGGAAGACGAGTAATCAACGGCCGCTCGACGAAGGAGGACAGAAGACTTTTTATTTGATATAAAAATAAGGAGGCAATCACGAAAGTGGTTGCCTCTTTTTTTTGTGTATTTTACTAGTAAAATATCCTTAGAACAATGATTTAGATAGTATTGTTTGGAGGATTAACAAAAAATCAGGCAAATATCGAGACAATGTCAAGATAATTTTGTATCTTTGCATATTTGAATATAACATGATGTCTAAATAGTAGGTTATGCATATGTATAGTTTGCAACATAAAGTGTTGAAATGTATCTTCGTGCTGTTGATGCTCGTTGGTTCATGGGTTGACATGAACGCCTTTGATGGTAGTAAGCCTGTGGCAGGGAAAAACTACTATCTGTTTAATATGTACCAGGGAAAATTCCTTGGTGCGGACTGTAAATTGAGCCGTTCGGGTGCTGCATTGTTTGCTGTTACAGAAAATACAATGACTGTGGGCGGTAAGACATGGACTCTTGCAGAGAAGGATAAGTACTACCAGTTGAAAAATGGTAACGAGTTCTTCGCTTTCGAAGACAAGGTCGTAGATCCAGAGAATCCTACTGATGAGAACCGTGCCTTGTATCTCGGTGGTGGTGTGACTTGTCAGCCATCAGCGAACGATACTGATCGCAGTTACTGGCAACTAATCTCTGAGGAGGAGTATGCAGAGTGGCTGGCAAAGAAGAAATTCACGGTTTCCAGCCTAAATGTGGATGGTATGCCAAAGTCAGTGAATCTGGTTGTTGACATCAGTCTTAACCCTGATGCAAAGGAAGGACCGGGTGCTACTCTTATCGGTAAGCGACTGGCTGTGTCGGGCATTGATGTCGTGGGATTGAGTGAGGACTTCAATTATCATAATAACATCATGGCAGAGGTGAGGCCTTTCGGCTATAATGATATGACTCATAGAGGTGGTATCAGTGTGGGGGAGGCGAACCTTTTGAACTTTGTTACACAGAAACCATTGTTTGACTCTGATGGTCTTGGACTTGTTTACAAGACTGCAGAGATGACACCTACCAACGAGACTTTCGTGCAGTGGAACCAGCACAATGGTTATACCGACCAGGGTGCCGATGGACTGATAAAGAAGGGTTATCGTTACTATCTGCTTACTCTTGATGATGGCACAGAGGTGGACCTCTATACTATGCACATGGATGCAGACGACGGTCAAGCAGACCGTGAGGCTCGTGCTAGTCAGTTGAGACAGCTTGTTGCTGCCATAAAGGCTACAAACAACAAACGCCCAATCATCATTATTGGTGACTCTAACTGCCGATATACTCGCGACAAGGTGAAAAGTATCCTCATTGATGGTATTAATGCCGATGAGCGATTCACCATTCGTGACCCATGGATTCAATATGGTCGTAACGGCATATACCCAGCATATCCTTCAGGATCAATCATGGCAAGTGTGAACGGATACCTGAGTGGTGAGGTGGTAGATAAAATCTGGTATATCAACAACAAGGAGTGTGACATCCGTATTGTCGCAGAAACTTACTGTCAAGACCTTTCGTTTGTTGATGACGAGGGTTCTCCATTGTGTGACCATAAGCCTTGTGCAGTGACATTCTCTTATCACGACTTTGATCCTGCTATTGATGATCAGCCGGTTGACGAGAAGGAGGATGATAGTGCAATGTACCTGCGTAACCGCCAGACAGGCCGTTACCTTAAGTCGGGTGCTGACTGGGGCACACATTCTGTAGTGGGCAATTACCCAATTGGTTTCTCTCTGGCACAGAATGACGGTAAATATTCACTGAGATCGGAGGCCGGATATGTCACCTGCGAGGCAGATAATGTGAAGTCGTTTATTGACGGTTCGGACAACGAGGCTCGTAGCGTGAAGGACTGGGAACTCATTGAACATGATGGATTCTATGTGCTGGCTCACGATGGTCGTGCTTTGTCAGCAAACTCTTCTTCGTATCTCAACGATGATCCAAACTATCGCATGGTGGTTCTCGAGGCATTGAACCCAGATGACAAGAACCAGCAGTGGGAGATGCTGACTAAGGAGCAGATGAAGGAGGAGATGTTGAAAGCCAATGCAGCAAACCCAGTAAATGTAAGTTGGTTGATGAGCAATCCAAACTTTGACAGAAATCTGAATACGTCGAAGTGGGATAACTCTATTAGTGGCGATGCAACTCGTATGTGGTCGAACTATGGCGATGACGAGGATGGAATGAACGAGGGTGGCATTAATGACAACCTTTGTGCAGAGGCGTATGTGAATAAATGTCCTAAGACTCATATTGGAAGTTGCGATCATGCGACAACATGGGATATTAACCAGACTCTTACTGGAGTGCCAAATGGTTGGTACAGAGTGTCCTGCCAGGCGTTCCAGCGTATCAGCAACAGCAATACTACCACTGCCACCATCCAACTTTACGGTAATGATGTGGCACAGCAGGTGGAACTGATGTATAACCTCAAAGCTGAAACTACAAACGCTATAGGCAGCAAGAAGGATGGCAATTACTATTATCCAGACAATATGTCGGAGGCTTCGCAGTATTTCCTGAAGGGATACTATCAGAACTATGTCTGGGTGAATGTTACAAACGGAATGCTGAAAGTCGGAGTTCGTAAGACGTCAGATACAGGAAAGAGCAATACTGCTTGGTGTTGTTTTGATAATTTCCAGCTCTATTATTTCGGTGCAGAAAAACCAGCAGATGAACTCGGCGTGAATGTTATCGAGGAGACACGCAAGGTGGAACTCGTGGATGAGGCTTGGAAGATGAGCGGTACATGGCGTGAAGAGAATATGGCGGAACTCAACAGCAAGATCAGTGGCGAGAACGCAAAGCTCGTTCTCGATGCTACCAATGCAACTCTCGTCTGCCGACCAGAGGTCAAGGCTGTTGAGGATGCTCCAAACATGATGATCAAGGTAGTTGACGCTAGTGAGATTGCCAATACTGACAATGTAATTGCCAATGGGGAATGTGTTCAGTTCGTTCTTGCCGACAAGAAGGATTTTGCTCCTCAGCAGACTTTCATGGCGCAGAATGTGAACTATGTAAGAACAAACACAAAGGGCTATAACACTGTATGTATGCCGTTTGGGACAGCTCCGGCAGACTACGCTGGATGTACAGTTTATGAGTACACACGCATCAATGAGTCAACAATAACATTCACAGAGGTGGCTGAGGACGCAACTATCGAGGCTGGTACACCTGTGTTGGTGTATAGCGAAAGTGGGGAGGATTGGATAATGAATCTTGCTGAGCGTGGTGTTGTACCAACAGCAACCGGCGATACTGCTTTTGGTGAGGTGATTGGTCTTAATGGCGCATTTGTGAACCGTACAATAGGTGAAGGCTATTATAAACTCAACAGTGCAGGAACTGCATTTGCGGTAACAACAAACGCAGGAAAGATAGTGCCATTCCGCTTCTATCTCAAGGCTGACGGTCAGAGTGCTTCGGCATCATCATTCCAGATTGTATTTGGTGATGATGAAGAAACTGG
>JAZQOD010000211.1:0-2705 GCA_045627685.1 Prevotella sp.
CCTCAGGGCTACCCATTCTGCCCATCGGAGTCTGCTGGATGATATGCTGTCCGCGCTCTGTCCACGAACCGTCAGGGTTGGTGAGCAGCGAGCGGTTTTGCTCTGTGTGGAAGAACCCAGGGGCAATGGCGTTGACGCGAATCTTCGGTGTGAACTTCTTCGCTACTTCTGTTGCCATATATGCTGTGAAGTTGCTTACGCCAGCCTTTGCCACTCCATATCCTGCCACTCGGGTGAGAGGACGGAATGCCGACATTGACGAGAAGTTCACGATGGCACCCTCGCCCTGCTCCGTCATTGGTTTGAGGAACACCTGCGTAGGGAGTATCGTACCGATGAGGTTGAGGTTCATCACCTGTTCGATAGCCTCAGGCTGGAGGTCGAAGAAGGTCTTGTCAGGCGCGATAGTAGCCCCCGGCATGTTTCCTCCGGCTCCATTGAGAAGCACATCAACACGACCGTATTTGGCCAAGACATCGGCAAGATTCTGTTCCAGCACATCCTTGTTCATTACATCGGTAGTAAGGAACATAGCCTCACCACCCTTTTTGCATATTTCTTCGGCAATCGCATTACCCTTCTCGGCATTGCGACCCATGATAACCACCTTGGCGCCTTCCTCAGCAAGATAAGCCGAGATAGCCTTCCCGAGAACACCCGTTCCACCGGTGATTACGACAACTTTGTTATTAATATTAAATAAATCAGCCATACAATTTTTCATATTGTATTACCTTTGAACCCTTCCATTAGCACTACCCCCAACCAGGGCTTCCACTTCTGCCTCGCTCACAAGGTTGAAGTCGCCGTTGACGGTGTGCTTCAATGCCGAAGCAGCCACTGCAAACTCCAATGCCTCGCCCTGTGTTGGTTTGGTGAGAAAACCGTGGATAAGACCTCCCGAGAACGAGTCGCCACCACCGACACGGTCGATGATAGGGTTGATGTCATAACGCTTCGACTCGTAGAACTCCTGTCCGTTGTAGATGAGAGCCTTCCATCCGTTGTGTGTAGCAGAGAACGACTCGCGGAGTGTCGAGACAACATACTTGAACCCGAACTCCTGTGCCATCTGCTCAAAGATGCGGTGATAGCCACTGGCATCAGTCTTGCCACCCTCTACATCTGCATCGGGCTTGAATCCGAGACATAGTTGGGCATCTTCCTCATTGCCTATGCACACATCAACATACTGCATCAGAGGGCGCATCACCGAGATTGCCTTCTCCGAGGTCCACAACTTCTTGCGGAAGTTAAGGTCGCAACTCACAGTCACTCCGTGACGCTTTGCCGCCTCGCATGCCAATCGGGTCAACTCAGCCGCCTTGTCAGAAACGGCAGGAGTGATGCCCGACCAATGGAACCAGTCTGCCCCGTCCATTATTGCGTCAAAGTCGAAATCCTCTGGATTTGCCTCGGCTATCGAAGAGTGTGCACGGTCGTAGATAACCTTGCTTGGTCGCATCGACGCACCGGTCTCGGCATAATACAAGCCAAGACGGTCGCCACCACGAACCATATATCGTGTGTCGACACCATATCTGCGCATCGCGTTCACAGCAATCTGACCAATCTCGTGGGCTGGAACCTTACTCACAAACAATGCCTCATGACCGTAGTTGGCAAGGCTTACTGCCACATTCGCCTCACCACCACCAGGGATGATGCGGAAATGGTCGGTCTGCACAAATCTATCATTGCCGTCAGGCGACAGACGGAGCATAATCTCGCCCAATGTTATTATCTTTCCCATTGCTTTTGCTTTTATTGCTGAGGACACGCGGATTATTCCACAACGGTCATTTTCATTGTGATATCAGTCTGTGGACGATCCACTGGAACTGTACTCACGCCCTGGATCTTCTCTACTACATCAAGGCCTTCCACAACCTCGCCGAAGACTGTATATTGACCATCGAGATGTGGCACACCACCGACAGAGGTATATGCTTCCTTCTGAGCGTCAGTGAGACCACCCATCTCCTTCACCTTTGCCTGTGTCTCGGCGATGAGTTGTTCCTGCAATGCCTGCAGACCAGCACGATCGCGATTGCGGCGCATATTCATTATCTCCTCACGATGCTGCATAGCGAGGGTGTTGAACACCTGCTGCTCATTCTGCAACTTCAACTGCTTCTCAAGGCTCTTCAGCTGACCTTCGTTATACACCTGTCCCCAAGAGATATAGAACTGGCTGCCCGATGAACGGCGCTCTGGGTTGGCATCATCGCCCAGACGGGCTGCAGCGAGGGTGCCACGCTTATGAAACAGTTCTGGCTTTATCTCTGCCTCGAGGGTGTAGCCCGGACCACCAGTGCCGAGTGGCACGCCCATCTCAGCACCACGGCTGTTTGGATCGCCACCCTGAATCATAAAACCTTTGATGACACGATGGAAAATAGTACCATCATAATATCCCTCACCAGCGAGTTTCAGGAAATTGTCGCGGTGGATAGGTGTCTCGTCATACAGGCGAACAACGATATCGCCCAATGTTGTTTCAATCTTTACTTTTGCCATTATATTTATACATTTAATTCAAGTTTCGCAAGTTTCAAACTTGCTCAGTTTTTAGAAGTTAAGAGAATTTATCGCTCCTTCGTCGCTTGGGAAGTTATGGGAAGTTAAGGGACGAATGCCTCTTCACGACCTAATACTATCCGCATTCGAAACTGTTGTCCTTTAACTTCTCAGGGAGCAAGGCG
>JAZQOD010000212.1:0-1619 GCA_045627685.1 Prevotella sp.
CTACCCCATCAACTTCCTGCAGTTCCGATTTACCATTTTTAAATATACGCTCAGGCAATGGGCGGATGCCTTCAAGGCGACAACGATGAATATCGATCATCATCTCGAACTTATCAATATCGGCAAGCGTCACATTGGCAATCTCCAATGCCTCCTTGAACGAGGTCTTCTCGTCGGTAATCTTTGTTGTCTCGAGCACAATCATCTCCGAAATGCCCTGCGAACATTTCTTTTCTATGTACGACACATCGTCGCACACGCTATACTGACAACAGTCTTTCACAATCCATGCGCCAAGAAACGCATGTCCTGATTGGATCACGACAGTCGGATTGATGCCTATAGCCTCGAGCACACTGGCAAAGAGCAGAGTCAGTTCGATGCAGTTGCCGAGTTTTGCCGACAGCACCTGTTCAGGCAGAGTCACTCGCTGGCCCACCATCTCGAAACTTGCAGGAAGTGCACGATATACAATATTCTCGTTGTGCAAAGCCGCATAGACAGCCGCTATCTGCACCAGCACATCGGTACTATTGTCCGTTTGGTATTCGGTAAGTGTCGAACTGCCGGTCATCTCTTTCAATATCTTTGCCGCCTCAACAACAATTCGGTTTACTGCCGGATGGTTTGGAGTGACAAACGAAGCCAGCGACTGTGGCATTACGGTTGTTCCGAGCCATTGGTCGTAAGGCATCAGCATGATATTGAAATCCTTTTTGAACACCAGTTCCCTCTTTTCCATAGAACCAGCATTTGTGTACACCTCGATGGTGAACATCGAGTTGACACTCTCTGTGATAGTAGCCATCACCTGTGGAGAAGGCTTGATGTGGAAATCCGACAGTCGGATCTCCTTGCCGCGAGGAATCATCGGTATTACAGGCGTTTTCGTAGTTGTGAAGAACTCACCGCTGCACTCCACGCACACCTCTCTCAGGTCAGCATCTTTCGACACCAACGAAGCCGACTCACATATTTCAATGCCATTGTTCACCAAGGCAAAGTTAACGATTTCAAGATATTGAAGTTTGAATTTCAGCATATTGCGTTAGGTTTGTTTCTGCAAATATACGACATTATTATATTATAACGGACATTTTCACCACAAAATGTTTGAGAATACGAAAAAAATGTGTTCCTTTTTGTCCGGTATTTCAAAATTATGAACTATCTTTGTTGCAGAATTACCAAATACAAAACCGTATGAAAGAAATCAAATGTCCACACTGCCAGAAAGTATTCACCGTTGACGAGTCAGAATACGCAGAACTCCTGAACCAGGTAAAAAACACAGAATTCGACGCAGAGCTTCATCGTCGCCTTGAAGAGGCAATCAAGACCAAAGAAGCCGAACAGAGAGCCGCTCTGTCGGAATTGGAACGCAACAACGACAAAGAGAAAGCCACAAAAGACTCACTCATCGAGAGCCTCAAGCAACAGTTGGCTGAAGCCGAAAAAGCCATCGACACACAGGTGGAACTGGCTGTGACAAAGAAGACACAGCAGTTGGAGAGCACATTCTCTGCAAAGGAACAGCAGTTGAACAGCGAGATTGCCAAGAAGAACAACGCCATAAGCGAACTCAACGCCCGAATCGCACAGAGCGACTCCGACAAGAA
>JAZQOD010000213.1:0-6923 GCA_045627685.1 Prevotella sp.
AAACACCCTTTATATTAAGAAACGATAGCCTTTTGGCACAGAGTTGTTTTATCAGATCAGAAATCCTTGCTTATTTTTATTTATGATGAAAAATGATTTCCTGATAATCTCCACTTCGTGGTTGTATTGTCAATGTGAAAGCCCTTGTGAACAAGTTCCCCAGATGCTTTCCCATCTGCCAATACGCTGCCTCTGATGAGTCAGCCCAGATTATCAGTAAATTAAAATGGCCGCAGGCAGCAAAATATTTAAAAATCTGTTCACGCGCCGAAGTTCCCACACTGACATAAGTTCTCCGTCATACAGGGCTAACTTCCTAGCACTACCCCTATGGGGGGAGATGGAGGGGGCTCCTTTTTGGGGAGGGCTGGGGAGGGGTCTCCTATTTTTAAATATTTTGCTGCGACAGCCATTTTAGATTAATATTATGATGCACTCGAAGATCGTAGATCAAGAGTGGCATTGGCGTCAGATTCATTGGTATAGAGTTTACTCTTAGGCAATGAATATGCGACAAGGCATAAAGGCTGCAAGCCTTCATCATAATGTTAATCCATTTTTCATCATAAAATACATAAAAAACAAGAAAAAGTGTAATTTTGCATTTTCAGACATCATCGTTATCGTTATATTTTTGTACCTTTGCCACATAAATTATAAAACTCATGCCTTTATGAAACTGAAAACCTTCCTTCTTGCAGTCTTTGCGGCTTTCTCGTCTGTGGCAATGGCACAGGACGCTGAGAAAGTAGCGTTCCTCTTCACTTACTTCACTGGTAATGAACCCGACCGTGAGCAGATCTGCTATGCCCTGTCCGACGACGGTTATAACTACACACTCCTCAATCAAGGTCTGCCGGTCATCAAGTCCGATTCCATCGCCTTGACGCAGTGTGTACGCGACCCTCACATCCTTCGTGCTGAGGACGGAAAGACATTCTATATGGTGGCAACGGATATGAAGTCAAACCTCGGATGGGCATCAAACAGAGGACTTGTGATGATGAAATCCACCGACCTCATCCACTGGACTCACTCCACGGTGAACTTCCCAACAAAATACCCAAAGACATGGAAGAACGTTACCCGTGTGTGGGCACCAGAGACTATCTATGATAGAAAGGCGGGCAAATACATGGTGTTCTTCTCGCTTCTTACCAATGATGGTCGATGCCGATACGACAAAATCTTCTACCAGTATGCCAATGAGGATTTCACCGACCTTGAGGGTGAACCAACATATCTCTTCGACAATGGCAGTGCCACAATCGATGGCGACATCGTTTATAACGAAGACGACGACATGTTCCATCTCTTCTATAAGAGCGAAGGTGGCGGTGGTATCTTTCAGGCTGTTGCAAAACAGTTGACAGCCCTACCTGGTGAGGCTCCGGGCAGTCAGTGGACAAGGATTCCGGGACATGTGGAGGTAGTGAAGAAAGACGTTGAGGGCGTTGGCGTATGCAAGAGCCTCGACGGGAAGTCGTGGGTGGTGATGTACGACTGCTATAGCGATGGTCATTATCAGTTCTGCAGAAGCACCGACCTGAAGACCTTCGAGTGGGTTGCCGACACCAAGACACACGGAATGTTCACCCCACGCCACGGAACCATCATGCCTATCACTCAGGCTGAGAAAGACCGGCTCCTCGCTCGTTGGGGCAAGGGCAAGAATCCAATCCTGCCAGAGTTCCATGCCGATCCGGAAGTGCTCTATTCCAACAAGACAAAGAAATACTACATCTATTCCACCACCGATGGCACTCCTGGTTGGGGAGGTCATGATTTCTCGGTGTTCTCTTCCGACGACCTTCAGCTGTGGACCGATGAAGGAAAGATGCTTGATGTGGAAGGCGATCAGGTGAAATGGGCTACAGGCAATGCCTGGGCTCCATGTATCATTGAAAAGAAAGAGGGTAGGGACTACAAATACTATTTTTATTTCTCGGCACATAATCCAGTCACCGACCGTAAGGAAATAGGCTGTGCTGTGAGCGATTCACCAACAGGACCGTTTGTTGACTGTGGTCATCCTATTATCACCGACAAGATTCGTCCTGCCGATGTGTGTGATGGACAGTCAATCGATGTTGACGTATTCCGTGATCCGAAGAGCGGCAAGTACTTTCTCTATTGGGGCAACGGCTTCATGGCAGGAGCAGAACTCAACGACGATATGTGCAGTATAAAGGAAGAAACGATGGTCAACCTCACCCCAGAGGGAGGCACCCTCGACGACTATGAATTCCGCGAGGGAGCGTATGTCTTCTACAGAAAGGGCAAGTACTATTTCCTTTGGTCAGTTGATGACACTGGAGCCGACAACTATCATGTTGCTTATGGCACCAGTCGTTCGCCGTTAGGCCCTATTGAAGTGGCCTCAGAACCGATTGTCATCCGTCAGGACCCATCGCAGGAGATTTATGGCACAGCCCACAACTCCGTCTTGCAGGTTCCAGGCACCGATGAGTGGTATATTGTCTATCATCGCATAAATCCCAACTTCCGTGAGCCGCAGCTCACCCCAGGCATTCATCGTCAGGTATGCATCGATCCCCTCACCTTCGACAAGCACGGTCGCATCATTGAAGTCAAGCCCACAAGGTAGAACAAGGCAATTCCTTATTTTATAGATTATGAATTTGAATAAAAAACTCTCCCTCATGATGATGGGTATGGCGGCGATTGGCTCCCAAGCACAGGACCAGCGCCCAAACATACTCCTCATCCTTGCCGACGACCTCGGCTACAGCGATCTCGGCTGCTACGGTTCCGAGATACAAACACCTAACCTCGACCGACTGGCATCCGAAGGAATGCGCTTCAACCGCTTCTACAACTGCGGACGAAGTTGCCCTACACGCGCCTCACTCCTCACCGGACTCTATCCACATCAGGCAGGCATCGGTCGTATGACCTTCGACCAGCATCTCCCTGGCTACCGAGGCACGATGACCCACAATGGAGTCACCATCGCCGAAGTGCTACGCGAGAATGGATATGCCACAGGAATGATAGGCAAGTGGCATGTGGCAGAAACACCACTCCGCGAAGACCAGCGCGACTGGCTCAACCATCAGGTGTTCTACGACCCATTCACCAAACTCGAAGACTATCCAGTGAACCGAGGCTTTGAACACCACTATGGCACAATCTATGGCGTTGTCGATTACTACGACCCATTCTCGCTCGTCGATGGCGAGACACCAATCACGGAAGTGCCGAAAGACTATTACAGCACCATCGCCCTCACCGACAGCGCCGTGCAGTATGTACGCCGCTATGCCGACGATGAGCGCCCCTTCTTCATGTATCTATCCTACCATTCGCCACACTGGCCACTGATGGCACCAGAACGATACATCAAGAAATACGAGAACACCTACAAGAAAGGATGGCAAGCCATTCGCGAAGAACGCTTTGCACGAATGCAGCAACTCGGAATCTTTGGCGATGCCACCGACTATCTTTCAGCACGACAGAGCAAAAAGGAATGGGACACCAATCCTGATGCCGAGTGGGATGCACGAGCTATGGCTGTTCATGCTGCAATGATTGACTGTATGGACGAGCAGATCGGTCGCGTGCTTGCTGAACTGGAGCGTACCGGTCAGTTAGACAACACCCTCATCCTCTTCATGAGCGACAATGGATGTTCGCCAGAGGTGTGCATGAACTTTGAACCAGGAGAAAACGACCGTCCGGACATGACACGCGATGGTCGCCAGATGATTTATCCAAAAAACAAGGAAGTGATGCCTGGACCAGAAACCACCTACGCCTCGCTCGGTCCAGAATGGGCTAACGTGGCAAACACTCCTTTCCGTTTCTGGAAAGCCAAGATGTACGAAGGCGGTATCTGCACACCGATGATTGCCCACTGGCCAAAGGGCATCAAGACACCTGCAGGAAGCATCACCGATGCTCCATGCCATGTCATTGATGTAATGGCAACATGTCTCGACCTCACAGGTGCCGACTATCCTAAGACCTACAACGGCAATGACATCATCCCGGCACAAGGAGTCAGCATGGCACCAATCTTCAAGAAAGGCAAGCGTAAAGGCCACGAATACATCGGTTTTGAGCATTTCCGTGAGAAAGCCCTTGTCACAGCCGATGGATGGAAGATAGTCCAGCCAGGCGACAATCGTCCATGGGAGTTGTACAACCTCAACATCGACCGTTCCGAGCAGCATGATGTATCCGCCCAGAACCCGAAGCGTCTGAAGAAGATGCTCAAGCAGTACACCCAGTGGGCCAACAGCACCATGGTCGAGCCCGCCCCGAAATAAGCACGATGGACACAAGCGCTGAGACGCAAGAATTTGTTAAATTTCTGTGTAATTGTTTTTTCAATCGGGAAAAATTATGTAACTTTGCGGTCGAACGATTGTTTCCTCTTAGTAATCCTTGTTTACAACGGATTCCAAGATGGATTATTTCGCGAATGAAATATGAAAGAGAATATGGACATAAATACACAAGAATCCCTGGAGCATTCTTCTAGCGAGGCTATTCTGAGCAGTGGAGATGGCTATACCATTTTCCGCTTTGGTGGCTATAATGTGCGATTCAAGGCTCCGTATTCCCTTGAGCGTTACATATCTGTAAAAGAATGGGAAAATGGTTATATCGTGGTGATTGCAAAATACACCCACAGCGATGAACCAGAGGAAGAGTACATCGACCTTGCTCCTATCCTTGAAGACCTTTATATAGATAAAGCAGAGTTTCTCCGTCCAATAAAAAAAGTAACTGTTCACTATGCCTGATATTAAAACAATTGCTGACAATGCAAATATGATTGTTAATGGATATGCCTTTGAACGCAAAGCTGATGGAATACATGTGCTCAATCTGAATCATCCAGATAAAGCTTCTGTATTCAACAGTGAGGACGAAGTCATTGAAACAACGATGGATGACATTGAAATTTCCATCGCACGTAAGTATCTCATTGCAAATCGCATTTATATGGAGGACTGACAATGCCGAAGTACTATGAGTTTAAGGTGGCAGGATATTACCTCTATTTCACATCCTTCTGTGTTGTGGAATGTATGCATGTCCATGCTAGCGATCGCAAGCTAACTGAGGCTGGCTCTGCAAAATTCTTTGTGAAAGCTGATGGCGATGCAATCTTGCAGAATCGTGGTATTTTAACTGACCGTGAGATTAGCAAGATCACACAGTTTATCAAGGCTAACTATCAGGATATGTATATCACTTGGGCAAATTATAGTAAGAATGGCTATTATGGTGAATAATATCCTTCAGATACATATTTCGTTTGAGGATGTGTAAATTATACAATAAAGGCAGAGGAAAATCCCCTGCCTTTTATTATATATTAAGGTAACGATATACCCTTTGGCACAGAGTTGTTTTATTAGATCAAAATATCCTTGCTTATTTTTATATAAGGTGAAAAATGATTTCCTGATAATCTCCACCATGGAGACCCCCTCCGTCTCCCCCATGATGGGGAGAGTAATGAAGATACTCCTTCTGACAGTGCGGGGACATCGGCTCGTGAACAGATTTTTCATCATAAAATACCACTAATGTCCGGTTAAAATATTCTTTGCCTGCGGCGCCACATTAATTATCACGAATTGACCATTAATTATCCATTAATTATTCTCGTAAGGCCCTGTATCTCAGTATAATTTTAATTAATGATAAATTAATGTTAGATTAATGGCAATTAATGTTAAGCGAAGCTCGAAATCCAATCCCGAAATTTAAATTCTCGTATAATTAACTGTTTACCAGTAGCTTACGTTGTATTTTCGTAAATTTTACCGGACTGCAATGATAAAATACATAAAAAACAAGAAAAAGTGTAATTTTTATTCGCGAAATTCAAGGAAAAAGTGTAATTTTTAAGCGCAAAAAAATAGGAAAAAGTGTAATTTTGCAGGCATAAAAATCAAGAAAAAGTGTAATTTTGCATTTTCTGACAATCATCGTTAATCGCTCCCCTCGCCTCGTTGGAGAGGGGGTGGGGGTGAGGCTTCCCTCCCCCCCTAATGGGGGAGGATGGAGTGGGGCTCCTATTTTATTTATCAGCGTATTGCTGATTTTTCTCGCGGCATACTTGCACAAATAAAATCTTTTCTGTAATTTTGCTGTCGAATCAGTTTACTGCATACTATATATGCTTTCACATGGATTATAAAATCATAGATCAACAAACCGACGATATATTAAATGGCACAAGAGACCTTCCTCAATTTAATCAACCAGAGCATGCAGGAGTCTGCTCGGCTGGTCCGCTCCTCGTTGGGTCGCTCTTCGTATGTAATATCACGAGAGAAAGCCTTAGCTCAGGTGGCGATGCTTCAGGCAGCGAAAGAAGGTGCCCAAGCAACTGGCAAATAGATTCTGCTCAGGAAAAAGCCCTTCAGCAATGGGCAGAGAACAAAGGCGTTTGGATTCCCGAGGCCGAACAATGGCTCATAGAAAACTATGGGGCAATGATGGCTCAAGGTGCGGAGGCAAAAGTTTTCGGACGTAGTGGAGATACACACGTCATCAAAGCACGTACATCCATTTATGCCACACTTGAACGTGCCCTTGAAGCAATTGCTCTCCACAATACACTATTTCCAGAAACTATTATGAGAGTCATAGGATTCACGCGTGACTCTGATGGATTGTTCAGAATCTTGCTCACTCAGCCGTATATTGAGTGCCTGAGGCTTGCTACGAAAGCGGAGATCGACAAGATGCTTGCAGCAAAAGGATTTACAGATAATCGAGATGGTAATGGAGTGAATTATGTTTCTGATCGACTGCTGCTTGAGGACATGCATCCTGCAAATGTGTTTGTAGAATCACTCACTAATTTGCCATTATGTATTGATTGTATTGTAAAATTTAAGCGATAATTTGACTCTCTCTGGGTCAAGCCCCGG
>JAZQOD010000214.1:0-5380 GCA_045627685.1 Prevotella sp.
GAACGACATGGCTACGATCCGCCTTGTAGGTTTCCGTGATGACAACACATTGTCGGAGAGTGGTACTGTCTCTCGTGGTGTCTGCGAGAATGACGAGGCTACACACCACCTTACATCGGTTGTTGAGCGTACAAAGATTGAGCGTCATGATGGCGTTGTTCAGTATCTCGACGAGAACGATCAGTGGGTTAGCATTCCTGACACAACACCTGTATCAATGAACTTCTGGGGCTTCACACCTGACTATTTCCAGCACTCTGAGGAGTATTTCAAGGCATTCCTTTCAGATCCAAAGAATCAGGAGAACCTCAAGTCTGAGTTCTTCATCCCATTGATGGTCGATCACCTCATCCGCAACGGTCAGGCTACTTGTGAGGTTCTCGACACAACATCAAAGTGGTTCGGTGTTACATATCCAGAGGATCGTCCAGAGGTTGTTGAGAAACTTGCTAAACTCCACGCTGACGGTCAGTATCCAGAGAAGATGTTCTAATCCGATTATCTTTGGTAAAGTATTAACCTCATAAAAACGCACAATCGAAAAGAAAATTCTATGAATATAGATATTCTCACCGAGGAGCAGCGAGAGTTGCTCCTCTCTATTATCTCAAATAACGAGCGTTTCGTTATAGTTGGTCATAAGAATCCTGATGGCGATGCTATCGGTTCGTGTCTTGCTCTGGCTGGATATCTTCGCGATGTCCATGGCAAGGATGTGTCTGTAGTGGTTCCTGATGCCTACCCTGACTTCCTTCAGTGGGTGCCAGAGTCGCACACCATAGTTCGCTACGACAAGCATCCTGACGAGGTGCAGACCTTGCTCGACAATACTGATGTGGTATGCTGTCTCGACCTCAATGTGTTGAGTCGCACCGATCAGATGGAGGGGCCTCTTGCCGCATGCAAAGCAAAGAAAGTGCTCATCGACCACCATCTCGGCCCTGACATGGATACAATCCTCACGGTGTCGCATCCTGAAATGAGTTCCACCTGTGAACTCCTGTTCCGTATCATCTGGCAGTTGGGCGATTTCGAGAAACTCACTCGCAAATGGGCAGAGCAGATTTATTGCGGTATGATGACCGACACAGGTGGCTTCACCTTCAACAGCACTCGTCCTGAGATATTCTTCATTATCAGTCAGATTCTCACAAAGGGCATCGACAAGGACAAGATCTATCGCAATGTGTTCCACAACTATTCACAGTGGGCAGTTCGTCTGCGTGGTTATCTCATGGCTCAGAAACTCAACTATTATGAGGATCTGCACGCCTCGTTCTTTGCATTGTCGAGAATGGAGATGGAAGAATATCATTTTATCAAGGGCGATGTCGAGGGCTTGGTTAATGTGCCTCTCACTATCAAAGGCTTGAAACTCAGCATCTCGCTCCGCGAGGACAGCAAACTCGACAACACAGTCTGGGTTAGCCTTCGCTCTGTTGATGATTTCCCTTGCAACGAGGTGGCAGCACAGTTCTTCAATGGTGGTGGACATCTCAATGCATCCGGCGGACGCCTCAACTGTTCGCTCGATGAGGCTTGTCAGGTGGCAAAACAGGCTATCAAAGCCTGGGCCGACCGTCTGAAGTGATAGGGACAAAAATTGATGAATATCCCTTTAGTTCCTTAAATAATGCAAAAGATTCCCGTGGTATTAAGTTATCACGGGATTTTTTTGTAATTTTGCAAAGAATGTGTGCGTATGTGCGCCCATGCGTAAAGAAACAAGGTTTATTGAAAATAAAAACAAGTTATTATATGAAGAAACTTATCCGTTTTGCAATGGTTGTGCTTGGTGCTATTGTTGTGATGTCTTCTTGCAACAAGTACGAGACTTATGCCGACCAGAAAAAGAGAGAGAATGCCGCAATCAATGATTATCTTGTGGACAACAATGTGAAGGTTATCTCTGAGGAAACTTTCGCTGCCCAGAATTATACCACCGATGTCAGCAAGAACGAGTTCGTGCTGTTCGACAGTAATGGTATCTATCTCCAGATTATCCGTAAGGGTTGCGGCGATCCACTGAAAGCCGATGGCCGTCCTCGTGGTCTCCTCGTTCGCTTTGATGAGCGCAACCTCCTCACTGACTCACTCCAACTGTCTAACAATGTGCTCTACTTCTCGTCGGTTGTTGAGAAGATGACGGTCACAAACAATTCGGGCACATTCACCGGCTCGTTCGATAATACTGGATTGATGTATAGCGTTTATGGTTCACAGTCGGTTCCTGCTGGCTGGCTCTTCCCACTCACCTATATCAATGTGGGTCGACCAGTGAATGATGATGACGAGATTGCAAAAATCCGTGTCATCGTTCCTTCATCACAAGGTCAGGCTTATGCTTCACAGCAGGTATATCCTTGCCTCTATGATCTCACTTACGAACTCGAAGATTAAAAAATAGAGAATAACTATGTCACTTATAAAGTCAATTTCTGGTATTCGTGGAACCATCGGTGGCCGTACTGGCGACACCCTCAATCCACTCGATATAGTAAAGTTCACAACAGCCTATGCTACATTCATCCGTCGCTCGGGCCATTCGCAGAGCAACACAATTGTTGTTGGCCGTGATGCCCGCATCTCTGGTGAGATGGTGAAGAACATCGTTTGTGGCACCCTCATGGGCTGTGGCTATGATGTGGTAAACATCGGTCTTGCAACAACCCCTACAACTGAACTTGCAGTAACAATGTGCAATGCTGCCGGTGGTATCATCATCACTGCTTCGCATAACCCTCGTCATTGGAATGCCCTCAAACTTCTCAACGAGAAGGGCGAGTTCCTCACCGCTGCTGATGGTGCAGAAGTGCTGGCAATAGCAGAGGCTGAGGATTTCGAATATGCTGATGTCGATGGTCTCGGCAAATACACCGAGGACAATACTCTCGATGAGCGTCATATCAATGCAGTGCTCGACCTCAAACTCGTCAATGCTGAGGCTATCCGCAATGCTCATTTCAAGGTGGCTGTCGATGCTATCAACTCTGTTGGTGGTGTCATCCTGCCAAAACTCCTCGACCGTCTTGGTGTGGAGTACACATTCCTCAATGCTGAACCAACAGGCGACTTTGCCCACAACCCAGAACCATTGGAGAAGAACCTCACCGGTATCATGGATCTTGTCAAGGGTGGTGGCTATGACATGGGTATCGTTGTCGATCCTGATGTCGATCGTCTCGCATTCATCTGCGAGGACGGTAAGATGTTCGGCGAGGAGTACACCCTCGTGTCTGTTGCCGACTATGTCCTTGCCCACACACCGGGTAATACCGTTTCCAACCTCAGTTCTACCCGTGCTCTCCGCGATGTGACAAACGCTCATGGCGGTGTTTACACTGCAGCAGCCGTTGGTGAGGTAAATGTCACCACAAAGATGAAGGAGGTTGGTGCAGTCATCGGTGGTGAGGGTAATGGTGGAGTCATCTACCCAGAGAGCCACTATGGTCGTGATGCCCTCGTAGGTATCGCCCTCTTCCTCTCGCTCCTTGCCGAGAAGCAGATGACAGTGAGCCAACTCCGTGCTACATATCCTGAATATTTCATTGCAAAGAACCGTATCGACCTTCAGCCATCTACCGACATTGATGGTATCCTCGCAAAAGTGAAGGAACTCTACAAGGACGAGCAGGTCAATGATATCGACGGTGTGAAGATCGACTTCGCCGACAAGTGGGTACATCTCCGCAAGTCTAACACCGAACCGATTATCCGTGTCTATAGCGAGGCTTCCACAATGGAGGCTGCCGACGAACTCGGCAAGAAGATCATGGATATCGTTTATAGTTTCTAACTTCCCCGTGTTAATTTTTAGAACCCACCTGTTATGTGTCCGGTGATATATCGCCGGAAAGAAAACAATGAATATCCTATCAATACTCCTACAGGCAGAAGCATCTCAGGGCTTGCACCAGATTCTCCGCGACAAGTTTGTCGAGGGTAATGCATTCTTCATGTCGCTTGTGGCTCTCGCCCTCATTCTTGGTCTTGCATTCTGCATTGAGCGTATCATATACCTCACACTGGCTGAGATCGATGCACGAAAATTTGTCGATGACCTTGACCGCCGTCTCTCCGAAGGCGATGTCGAGGGTGCAAAGGACAAGGCTCGCAATACCGTAGGTCCTGTTGCCAGCGTGTGCTATCAGGGACTCCTCCGAATGAAGGAGCCTGCTGATTCCATCGAGCGTTCCATGGAGTCGTATGCCAATGTGCAACTCGCACAACTCGAGAAAGGTTCGGCTTGGATAAAACTCTTCATTGCCATCGCCCCATCGCTCGGATTCCTTGGAACAGTCATTGGTATGGTAATGGCGTTCGAGAATATCGAGACTGCCGGTGACATCTCTCCTACAATCGTGGCAGAGGGTATGAAGGTGGCACTCATCACAACCATCTTCGGTATCGTGTCGGCAATCATCCTCCAGTTGTTTTATAATTATATCCTCACCAAAATCGACCGCCTTACGGCTCAGATGGAGGAGAGTGCAATCAGTCTCATCGATTCAATAGAGAAGAACCGTAAGTAATGGAAATCGACATCATACTCATCCTGATGTATCTCGCCATCGCTGCAGCCCTCGTTGCTGTTGTTTGGTCGAAGGTGCGTTCATGGCAGAAGACAGTGCTTGCAAGCGTTGTTCTGGCTGCTGTGGTGGGCGTGTGTGCTTGGATTCTTCCAGGGTTCATCGACAGCGACGACCAGTCGGGTGTGTGGAACATCGTGGCTTATGTGTTCCTCGCCCTCATAACCCTGTTCCTTGGGGTGGCAGTCCTCTGCGTTGTTTGGTCGATGTTAAAGCGTAAGAGAGGGTAGGGGTATGAAGATTCGTCGCAGAGATAAGGGCGTGCCGGAACTGAATACCACCTCAACGGCTGATATTTCGTTCATGCTACTCATATTCTTCCTTGTCACATCGTCGATGTACGAGGCAAAAGGACTCCTCGGTCAGTTGCCACCAAAAGATAAAGACAACGACAAGAAGGAGATCATTGTTGACAAGGAGAATGTCATGGCTATCACCCTCGATGCCGAGGGCAAACTGATGGTCAACGACTCTCTCTGCGAGATGTCGGCACTAAAAGGCCAGATGGAAGAGTTCATCATCCGCCGGGGAAAGGAACATTTGCTTACCATTGATGCTTCTCCAGAGTGTCGCTACGAACCGTATTTCCATCTCCAGCAAATCATCGGCGAGGCTTATCGCGAAGCCCGTGAGATGAAGGCGCAGAAAGACTATGGACGTGGCATGGCAGAACTGACGAGCACCGACCATGATAAGGTCATCACCTCGCTCCCTCAGCGCATCGCCGAGAATTTCCATGATGCCCCTGTTTCCAAGACATCTCCCTCGGTTCCCTCTGCTGCCCCCGTTCC
>JAZQOD010000215.1:0-2598 GCA_045627685.1 Prevotella sp.
CGATGACGGATATTTCTATCACCTATATTTTCGTTTCACTCATAACATACCGGTTATGAAGTCGAAGGACCTTGTGAACTGGAACTATCTCCGTACTGCTTTCACCGATGCCACCCGTCCTAACTACTACTGTGAGCATGGTTGGGCATTCTGGGCACCTGATGTGAACAAGATTGGTGACAATTATGTACTCTATTATTCACACGGAGTATGGGGACATGGTGATGAGTGTGCCATTGGTGTGGCTACATCAAAGCGCATCTATGGTCCTTACTCAAACAGTAAGGTGCTCTTTACCTCGCCAGAGATTGGTGTGAACAACAGCATCGACCCTTGTTTCTTCCAGGACGATGACGGCAAGAACTATCTCTTCTGGGGCTCGTTCAATGATATCTATATGATTGAACTCAGCGAGGACGGTCTGTCTATCGCCGAAGGTGCCGAGAAGAAGAAGGTTGCCGGTGGTATCATGGAGGCTGCTTATGTGTTCAAGCACGATAAGTATTACTACCTCATCGGTTCTGCCGGTTCTTGTTGCGAAGGTGCAAACAGTACCTACCGCCTTGTCATGGCTCGTTCCAACAAGGTAACAGGACCTTATGTCGATAAGAACGGTCGCTCTGCAACAGGCGATAACATGTCGGAGTTGCTTCATCGCAGTGCACAGGTCTATGGACCAGGTCATTGCTCGGAGTGGCAGATTGATGACAACGGCGATTACTGGATTCTCTATCATGGCTTCCAGGCTGACAATGTCGACCAAGGTCGTGTGACCTATCTCGACAAGGTGCTCTGGGATACAAAGGGCTGGCCATATATCATGAACAATGTTCCGTCGGTTGAATCTGAAGTACCTTATTTCGCTACCACTTCTATCAAGGGCGTAACCGATGATAACCAGTCGTATAAGGTAAGTGTTGCTGAAGGCCTTTATCAGTTGCTGATTGAGTCGCCAGACAACAGTCCTTTCACTTGGCGAATCACAGCCCCTAACGGTTCGTTGCTGAAGCAGGGTAGGGCAGACAAGTCGCTAAATGTGTGGACAACCGATCTCACCAATGGGTTGTATATTGTCACTGTCAGTGGCAAGTATGGAACCTACAGCCAGAAGGTTTTCATCAACCAGTAACAATTTTATTGTTAATAAATTCTAATTAGGCGCGAATATCTCGCTGTTTTATTCTCATTTTTGCTAAATTTGCATGTATGAGAACTAACAACAAGATATTCGCATCTGTTTTGTTACTGCTATGCGTATCATCAGTAGCCTTTGCATCGACCGATGTGAAGTCACTCCTCGACCGTCTTGACAAGAGCCTGAAGCATAAGGCTGAATACGAAAAAGTGAGGATTGAACGCATTGATCACCTGCGGTCTTTATTGAATGAAACATCAGATGAAAGGGTGAGGTTTGATACCGAGCGCAAACTTTTCGAAGAGTATAAGAGTTATCGCTACGACTCGGCTTCAGTATATGCAAAGCGTTGTCTTGAGACAGCAAAGAAAATTGATGACCAGGAACTCATCAATGAATCTCAGTGCTATCTTGCTTTCAGTCTTGTGTCTGCAGGTATTCCTCTTCAAGCAAACAAGTTGCTTTCCGATATTGATGTAAGCAACAGTTCTCGCGATATCAAGCAATTATATTATTTCACGCTCTATAAACTCTGGAACGAAGAAGCAATCCGTATTCCTAACAATGAACTGCACGACGAGTATGTTCACCAGAGCCACGCATATCTTGATTCCCTCTGTCATGTAACACCGAAAGACACCTAAGACTATTGGGATTACTTGGGAGCCCGTCAGATGAGAGAGGGCAAACTCGAGGATGCTCTCAAATCCTATGAGAAATGTTTTACCTTTAAGTCGCTCGATACCCACGCTAAGGCTATGGTAAAGGCTGAAATGGCATGGGTTTATGTCGCATTGGGCAATGAGGATAAGGCTATCGAACATTTCGTTGAGTCTGCCATCTACGATAATGAGAGTGCAACACGCGAGATTACCGCCCTCTATCTCCTGGCAGAGCGTATCGTTGATAAAGGTGAGTCGGAGAGGGCTATAAAGTATATCCACCTTGCACTCGACGATATCAACTTCTATAATGCCAACCAGCGAAAACTTGAGATTGGCGGTATCCTTCCGCAGATTGAGCAGGAACGATACGATATCATCCGATCGCAGCGCAACACTGCCTTTATGGCTACAATCCTTGCTCTGCTCCTTATCATTGCCACCACTGGTTCGTATTTCCTTGTGAAAAAGAAGAGCCGCCTCATTGCCATTGCCGATGAGAATGTAAGGAAGAGCCTTGAAGAGGTGGAACTGATGAACAAGGAACTCATCGAGGCTAATAAGATCAAGACAGAATATATTGGTCAGTCGTTCTATGCCAATGCTGAGTTTATCACAAAACTCGACAAACTCTACAAGACCATCGAGCGTCAGATTACCACAAAGCAGATAGACAAGATCAAGGAGACTGTCAGTCATCAGAAACTCGAGCAAGACCGTGCCAATATGTATGCCGCCTTCGATGCAACATTCCTCGGACTGTTCCCACATTTCATCGAGAAATACAACGCTCTCTTTGAG
>JAZQOD010000216.1:0-6191 GCA_045627685.1 Prevotella sp.
AGGACGATACCTGCAAGGATTGCCCAATATATTTTTCGGAATGTCTTTATCTGATCCATTGTTTTTCTGTTTTTTGTAGGATTGTTGATGCCTTGTATTGTTGTTTGATGTTACTTGCCGAAAGGCGTTCTATTAACGATAGAGCGACCGAGCGTCACTTCATCTGTATATTCAATCTCGTTGCCAACGGAAATGCCGCGTGCTATGACGCTCAGTTTCACATTGTAATCTTCAAGTTTGCGTGCAATATAGAAATTGGTAGTGTCGCCTTCCATTGTAGAACTCAGGGCGAGTATCACCTCTTCAATACCTCCCTCGGACACACGACCTACCAGCGAATCTATTTCGAGATTGCCTGGCCCTATACCATCCATAGGCGAGATTATTCCACCGAGAACATGATATAGTCCGTTGAACTGCATTGTGTTTTCTATTGCCATCACATCCTGGACATTCTCCACTACGCATACTTTTGAGGAGTCACGGCTTGGATTGCTGCATATCGGGCATACTTCGGTGTCCGAGATGTTGTGGCATACACTGCAATACACCACATTGTGTCTCATCTCACTGACGGCATTTGCAAACATATCCACCTCATCCTCCGACCTGCGAAGCAGATGGAGTGCCAGTCGCAGAGCAGTCTTTCGTCCCACGCCCGGCAGTTTTGCCAGTTCGCTGACGGCTCTTTCGAGCAGAGCAGATGGATATTGCTGGTTCATATATTATATAACGGATAAATCAAAGATTTATTGTGGTAATCAGTCTTTTCTGTTTTGAGCAAGCCAACTGAAGAAGCAGCCATTGCAAATGACGGTAACAGCCAATCCGATGCAGTATGACAATATTGCTGAGAGATGGAATCCTTCTGGTGCAATCATGATGTATGTTGAACATACCATAGTCATGAAAAGAGCAGGGATGAGTGTTATGAACCACATCTTCTTGTTGCGTGCCAGATAAACGGTGATTGTCCATAGTGTGAACACCGAAAGTGTCTGGTTCGTCCATGCGAAATAACGCCAGATGATTGAGAAGTCAATGAACATCAGAGCGATTGATATCGCGAATACAGGAGCGCAGAGCATCAGTCGTCGATAAATCTTATCCTGTGGGAAGTGCATGAAATCGGCAGCGATAAGTCGTGCACTGCGGAAAGCGGTATCTCCAGATGTTATAGGAGCAGCCACAACACCGAGGATTGCCAATACCGCACCAACACTGCCGAGCCATGAGTGGCATATTTCATTGACGATGATTGCTGGATTTACACCATGAGCACCGTTTTCAGTCAGTGCGTTCATGAGTTTCTCATAAGGAGTAGCACCTGCTACGCTGAGTGAATCAGCGAATTTGATTGCAGCCGCCGCCCATATCATTGCTACGAGACCTTCGGTGATCATTGCTCCATAGAACACAGGACGGCCGTATTTTTCGTTCTTCATGCATCGTGCCATCATTGGTGACTGTGTAGCGTGGAATCCGCTGACAGCACCACAGGCAATGGTGATGCAGAGTCCTGGGAACAATGGAATGTTGCTTGATGGATGGTGGTTGCTGAACGCATCTGTTATCTCAGGTAGAGCACCAGGATTTGCGAAAATGCCGTAGAGCACGCCTGCAGCCATTACGAGCAGAGCCAGGCCGAACACTGGATAAATCTTTCCTATGAGTTTGTCGATAGGAAGGAGTGTTGCCAATATATAATAGCAGAAGATAATTGTTGTCCAGAAGGTAACAGTTCCGAATGTACCCCATCCACCGGTCATGCTTGCAAGCAATCCCGCTGGTGTTGTTGCAAATACAGTACCAACAAGTATCATTAGTATCATAGAGATGGCGCGCATCAGTACACGGAAGCGAGGGCCGAGTTCATCGCCTACGATTTCTGGCAGTGACTCACCGTTACGACGTGTACTGAGCATTCCCGACATGTAGTCGTGAACTGCACCGCCGAAAATACAACCGAGCACTATCCAAAGATAAGCAGCTGGACCGAAGAGAATACCCTGGATAGCACCGAAGATTGGTCCGGTACCAGCAATATTGAGAAACTGAATAAGGAACACTTTCCAAGTTGCCATTGGAGTGTAGTCCACACCATCGTTTGAGGTGTAGCATGGAGTTGGTCTGTTAGGTTCAGAACCGAAGATACGCTCTACGAAAGAACCATAAATGAAATAGCCTGTGAGCAGACACAGGAGTGAGATAACGAATGTAGTCATAGTAGTTATTATATAACTAAATGTTCAAATTGACTGCAAAGGTACTGCTTTTTTCTGGTATATGCAAGGAATTTATTAACGAATACGAAAACGAATACGAAAACAGCCCCCCAGCCCCCACGCTCGGCTTTGCCGCTTCGCTCGTTAGGGCAGAAGAAGGGGGAGTGAACGATGACGATTACGATGACGATGACATAAATCCGTCAATCCGTAAATCTGTAAATCCGTAAATCAGTAAATGTAGTGGGGTGGACTAAAAAAGAGAAGGGCCCAGTGCTGACAATTGTCAAATCACTGAGCCAAATGAAAGGAGGAGTGGTACCACCAGGAATCGAACCGGGGACACACGGATTTTCAGTCCGTTGCTCTACCAACTGAGCTATGGCACCATCATTTTTTTTGTTGCAGTAAGGTGGTGTTCCTTAATTGCGAGTGCAAAGGTACTGACTTTTTTTGAAACCACCAAACATTTTGAGAACTTTTTTGCAAAAATCTTCAATTTTGACCGATTTCATCGGCGATTTGTTGGTTTGAAATACAGAATACACCTTATTATATTAAGAAAGATGCTCTTGCCTCGAAATGTCCACACACCGTGTCTGTGGCTCTCCCCCTCGGGGGAGCGGGGAGAGGGGACTTTTATTTTTTCAGCGGATTCCATCCCTGTGCGAGTAACTCAAATTCGTTTCCATCGCGTGCGATGAGCGCCATGCCGAGTTCCGGACGAGTGATATGGCCGATGAGTTTCACGCCTTCGATATTCTGCACCTTCTCATGATCACCGATAGGCACGGTGAAGAGCAGTTCATAATCCTCACCACCATTGAGTGCACAGGTTATGACATTCATATTGAGTTCTTCTGCCATAACTGCTGTCTGATAGTCGATAGGGATGTTCTGCTCATAGATACGGCAACCGGTATTGCTCTGCTTGCAGATATGATGAATCTCAGATGAGAGACCGTCGGAGATGTCGATCATTGATGTAGGACGAATTCCCGCCTCACGCAGTTTTGCAAGGATGTCGCCTCGTGCTTCTGCCTGAAGTTGACGTTGGAGAAGATACTCTTTGCCTGCGAAATCAGGCTGGAAGTTCTTCAGTTCTTCCAGTGCACGCTGATCGCCTTTCTTCTGTGCTTCGTCAACCTGCTGGTAGTAAACAGATTTCTCGCGCTCCAACAGTTGAAGTCCCATATAAGCAGCACCAAGGTCGCCAGAGACACAAATCAGGTCGGTGTCTTTTGCACCAGAACGATAGATGATATCCTCTTTCTTGGCCTCGCCGATACATGTTATTGAGATGGCAAGACCTGTGTAACTTGATGTTGTATCACCACCCACGATGTCAACACCCCATTTCTCGCAGGCTAAACGAAGACCATTGTAGAATTCTTCGAGGTCTTCAACGGTGAATCGCTTGCTGAGAGCAATGCTTACAACAATCTGTCGTGGGGTTCCGCCCATAGCGAATATGTCGGAGATGTTCACCATAGCCGATTTGTAGCCTAAATGCTGCAAATCAATATATGTAAGGTCGAAATGCACTCCTTCCATGAGCATGTCCGATGTCACCAATACTTCTGAGTCAGGGTAGTGAAGCACTGCGCAGTCATCGCCAACACCTTTTATTGTTGTTGGATTTAATGGCGGAAGGTTGTTTGTGAGACGGTCGATGAGACCGAATTCTCCTATTTCACTTATATTCATTTTTTTTCTATCCTTTATTCAGCACGGAGTTCTTAGAGTTCTTCATCACATAACTCTGGATGTATTCGTTGAACTGTTCCTGCTGGTCGAGTTTGAATTCAATATGTATCGGAAGGATGAACAGATTGTTTATCACCTCTTGCGAAAGGCCGTCGAGATGGTGCAGACGAGTCACATCCTTCTCGGTTGTTATTATAATCTTCTTTCCTTCCATCTTTTCGAAGGTGGAGTTTATCTTATCCAAATCCTTTTTCCTGAACTGATGATGATCAGGGTAGGTGAGGGTAGTGATATTCTCCGAGTAGGCTTTCAGGTCGGATATCATCTGCTGTGGCGATGCTATTCCCGATAATATCAGTATGTTTGTGTCCTTATCCAACGAAACCAACTCGCGTCTCTTCTTTCCTTTGTAGGATACAAGGCTGTCGTAGGCAATGTTGGTGAAGAACAACTTCTGATATGGACGGAGATTCATGGCGCGTGTCAGCACACGATAATCCATAGGGCGCAGTTCTTCAGGACATTTAGTCACAATCACAACATCGGCCCTTTCCTTTCCAACGGCAGGTTCGCGAAGCCTTCCCGCAGGGAGGAGTTTGTCGTAGATGATGAGTCGGTGATAGTCAACGAGAAGGATATTCACTCCTGGTTTGACATATCGGTGCTGATAGGCATCATCGAGCAGTATGACATCTGTGTCGCTTGTTTCCTTGTCGTCGAGAATGCGCTTTATACCATGCACCCTGTCTGCATCGACAGCAACATACACATCCGGATGTTTCTGCTTCATCTGGTACGGCTCATCACCGATAACAGGCATCTCCGTATTCTTTTCCGCACAGATGTATCCTTTGCTCTTGCGTTTATATCCTCGTGAGAGCACAGCCACTTTATTGCCGCCCTTCAGCAGTTCTATGAGATATTCCACATGAGGGGTCTTTCCACAACCGCCCACGGTGAGGTTGCCCACCGCGATGATAGGTGTGTTGAACGAATGCTGTCTCAGGATACCTGTGTCAAAACAGATATTCCTGATGCTTACTCCCAAACCGTAAATCCAGCTTAGGGGTGTCAGCCATTCGTTTATTTTTATGAAATCGCCCTCCATGGAGATGCTTGGATCTAATTGATAATTGACAATTGATAATTACTTAATTGTAATCATGTATGGCATTGAGGCTCTGATAGGAGTCTGCTCAGTAGCAGCCTTCATTGTCACGAATGGCATGTACCAGTCGCCGAGCAACACGCGAACCTTATCATCGAGATATGTGCCGCTGCCTTCTTCTGTAGAAGCAAGAAGTTGATCCATGAAATCGCCAGGAGCAGGATATTCCTCGGTGTAGTATTCATCGAGTTTAGCCAATTTTGCTGCCTTTGCAATGGCGTCATCAAGATTACCAAGTTGGTCAACGAGTTTCAGACCGATAGCATCCTGACCGAGCCATACTCGACCCTGAGCGATCTCCTCGATTGTTTCTACGCTCTGCTTACGACCATCGGCTACACGCTTGCGGAACAATGAGTAACCGCGGTTGATATACTGCTGCATGAGTTCAGTCTCCTCGGCATCAAACGGACGTGACATGAAACCATAAACACTTGAAGCCATTGTGGTGTGCTTGTTGGTCTTTACCTCATCGAACTTCAATCCAAGTTTATTCTTGAACAGGTCGCTACCCTCAGGGATAACACCGAAGATACCAATCGAACCAGTCAGTGTTGTTGGCTGAGCCACGATCCAGTTGGCGTTGCATGAGATGTAGTAACCGCCCGAAGCAGCATAGTCGCCCATAGAAACAACAACAGGTTTCTTTGCCTTCAGTTTTGTTACCATGTGCCATATCTGCTCTGAAGCGTAAGCCGAACCACCAGGAGAGTTCACGCGAAGTACAACAGCCTTCACATCATCATCGTTCATCAGTTCCTCGAGGTCGCTGCTCATAGTGTTACCAACAATCTGTGATGAACCCATGTTCATGATACCAGTTACAGGAGAGTCAACGATTTCGCCTGCTGCATAGTAAACGGCAATCTGCTCTCCGCCACGCGACTTCTTCTCGCGAGCGTTCTTCATCTGTGCAACGCCCAACTGTGAAATAGACTCCTTCTCATCGAGTTTGAGGAGTTTCTTCACCTCGTTCTTTACCTCATCTGTATAGAGCAGACCGTCAACAAGTTTCTTGCTCTTTGCCTCCTTAGGAGAGAGCATCATTGTAAGGTTGTCGGTCATTGCGTTAAGATCGTCAACACTGATTT
>JAZQOD010000217.1:0-27106 GCA_045627685.1 Prevotella sp.
CGTTGTATATCAAAGCGAAATACACCACACGATTCGCCAACAGCACCTACTATACCCTCACCATTGGTTCTGTGGAATATATGCACGATATCAAGGAGAAATCCATCGACCGATTCACTATCTCCCTCCGCAGTGACAAGTTGACCAGCGAGTTAGTCGAGGATTTGTCAGAGATGATCAACGAGAACAAGGGTGATGTACCGCTGTTCATGCAGATTTTCGATGTGAAGAGTGGCACCACGTTACTCCTCCAGGCAAAGCAGACCGGCATCGATGTAAACCACCGTATCACCGCCTTCCTCGACTCGAAGGAAGAATTCAACTATTTCGTAAACTAACCCGCAGTTTTCACATCCCCCCCAACAATAAAGGCCCGCCCCAAGCGAGCCTTTTTTGTTTTGCTATAAATCGAGCCAATTTTGCCGTGGAGTCAGAACATGAAAGCGGTGTTTTGAGGAGCAATTTGCGCGAGATTTGGTCGTCAAATGGATTCTATTTCGAACATATCATCTCCTATTGCCTTTTTGATAAGGTTGCTGCGGTACCACACTGTCTGGCGAGGGATATCCATGAGGTTGGCAATTTCAGGATTGCTGATGCCTGCCTTCATAAGATAGGCTGTTTGCAGAACAGGCTTCGTAAGTCGAGGTATCTTATCCTGTATCTCACGCTTGAAGGTAGGATACATAGCATCAATTGCCGACATTAGTTCTTCCCAATCGTTGTTTGTCAAAGAATGCAGACCGACTGCTGATTTCTTGAATCTCTCGATTATCTCAGAGGCATTATCTTCTGTGTTTCGCATGAGCGCCATCTGCATAAGGGCATCGTTCTGTGCCTTTTTCACATTAATCTCTTTCGAGTATTCGGAAATCTGCTTATCTCTTGCTACAATCAGTTCAAGCATTCGCCTTCTGCGATTCAGGTAAAAAACAACACTTCCAAAAACTATCAAAATAAGTAGAAGAGACATAGCAAACAATCGTGTTCTTATAGCCTCATCCCTTTTTATAATAGCGGTTTCCTCTTCAATGTTTCTTTGATAGTGGTATTCGGCTTCAGCATTTCTTGTCTGCTCAAATCTTCTTTCTTCAATGACGGCATCATTCAGTTCTGCAAACAGAAGGGCATATTTTGCAACACTGTCAGCCATTCCCTTGCACTCATAGCAGAGCATTATGTCATGGGCTGCATCACAACGGGTATCAATCGGGATAGTTTCGTTCAGGTCCTGTTTATAATAATGTATGGCAGAATCTGCGGTTTCATATTTTTGACAGTATGCTCCCATTGCGGTATTATAGTTCTGTGAACGGTACTCCAAAGGCACAAGTTCGAGGATTCGTTTCATTGTGGCTGCTTTGTTTTTTTTGCCTACTTCGGTATAACGCGCCAGTAGTTCGGTGTGGAGACCTGGATGATAACTGAAATTGGAATCCTTGCTGAGGACCTTGAAACTTTGCTCGTAGTATTTCATTGCATTTGCAGTGTCGCCATCAAAACAATAGGCATTGGCAACATCCATGGCAGCCCAAATCTTATCATCGGATACCTCATAATGCCTTATCGCCATTTCGATGGACTTTTTCGTGTTGAGTTGCTGACGATACAGAGTGCTCAACTGCGAGTAGATTCGTTCGAGCATTGCAGAATCGTTGGCTGATTCCTTGTCGGCTATCTCCATTGCCTTCAGATCGTTGAGGATTGCATTGGGGCGGTCGTGCAAATCACGATAGGCACTCGACAAATAATGATAGGCACGCATGCGGTCTTTGGGAGTACCATGCTTTTCAAAATACTTTGCTATTACTTTTGCAGAATCTGCCGATGAAGGAACCTTGTATTGTTTGTCACGCAAACGGATATTCAGCAAGTCATATCTTTGCTTGGTTATCTCTCCGCATAAGGCAACAGAGTCTTTAATCAATCTTGCAGATTCGATAGCACTGTCAAGATCAAAATCACTCAATTCCCAAATTATCTCCAGTCGTTGATCTATGCTTGCTGAATTTCTCGTGGAACAACCAGACGCGAGACTGCCAACAGCAAGAATGAAATAGCATAATCTACAACAAACAGTTCTCATATTGATGATGTTTTTAGGGGTGTTCTATAAATTCTTTCTAATGAAAGCGAGCAAGCTCGAGTCCCCCGGTTAAGTTTTACATTGTCGCTTGAGTGTCCTTTTGCTAATTTATAGAACACCCTTAAAACCAATGCAAAGTTACAAAATAATAGTGAGAATGCAGAACCTACGTTCCTCTATACGGGCTTAGATGCGTAATAATCAGTCGTTTTTTGACAACTTTGGTCAAGCAATACTCTTCCTTTATTGTCTTTGTGATTAATTTTGCATCGTTAAACTTCAATTCAATCTCACAAAACAACATTATTTGAGTCATTAGAGTAGAAATGGTGCTTTCTCTGCATAATGGTTCTGCAAATAAAGAATCAAAAAGAGCCTGCGGCATTTAACATTCCATCAATGAATGTGTAAGATATATAGAGAACGAAATTTCAATAGAATAAAAAACATCTTTAAACATTATGAAAAAGTCAGTTATCATTTTAGCAGCTATCATGCTGAGCGTAGTGTCAGCAAAGGCACAAAGCACAATCGAGTCAAACGCATACCAAGTAGAGAACTTTGCCTTGCAGCAGGGAGACATGCTGGCCATCAACGTGAAGGTGGAACGTCCGGAAGTAACAGCCGAAGCAACAGAGGAAGAGGTTGAGATGGATTCAAAGACCTTTGAGGATGTTAACGACATGCTTAACGTAATGGACATCTGCCCAGAAGAGAAAAGCAAACTGAGAGGTCTCTATTCGCTCTACTTCGCGGCCATTGCCGATGCCGAGACGCTGGACGCAACCTTCCTGAAGACATCTCCAAGGATCTACGACTACCGCAACCAAGCAAAGGCAAAGCGCAAGTATGCCCAGAAGATAATGAAAAAGATAGAGAAGGCTATCAGCGAACTATAAAACAATTCTCTTCAGACGAGATATTGAATAAAGTTAATATTAGTTATTATCCCGCCCTTGGTCGTGAGACTCGGGGCGGGATTGATTGTGTGACTATTGCTGCAGTCGGAGATACAATTCAAAAAATCTGTCACTGAGTTGATATATGTTCTCATCGAAAGTTATGAAATCACGGTCAAGCAATACCTTCACAGCCGCCTGAATGGTGCTTGCCGTAAGTGAGTATTTACGGAGATACCGCTGCGACATGATCTGGCTGGCCTTTCCTTCAAGAGCAATTGCCTGCAATACCTGTTTTTGTTTCACTGACAATTGGTAGAGCAATGCCTTGTATGCAAAAGTATGGTTCTGCACAATGGTAGATATCGCTTTGTCAACATCCTCTACCTCAAAGACAACATCTGTCTGTTTCAAAGCATACAGCACATTCAGCACACTTTGAATATACCAGGTAACGCCTTCTGCCCACTCATAAAGATAAAAGAATGCCTCTTCACTGATGGCCTGACGACTTGACTGGAGATGATGGTTTGCAAAGTTGAAATATAAAATCTTGTCTATCGGTTCAAGTCCCATCAGTGTTGTGCTGTTATAGAAAGGTCGTGATTGCGACAGGAATATCTCAGACATCATGTGACGCTTTGAACCGGAATAGATAAAATGTACATTGTGGCAGTTCTGTATTCTCTTACGAAGAGTTGCCTCAACCGTCTTCTCTGGATAATCAGCTACGATCTGAAACTCATCAAGAGCCACGATGCAAGGTTTGTCCGCACTCTCCAGATAGTTGAAGATTTCATCGAGAAGAATGTCCGGAGTATGTATTTCGCCTATTGAGACACCCCACTCCGGATTACCGTTGATATCAAAAGAGACGCCCATCTTCAGGGATTTCAGTACAGCAACAAATCTTTCCCATACCTGTCGTCCTTTCGAGCGGAGCTCAGCAAGCACACACTTCCCAAGTTCGTATGTAAGTTCCGTCAGGTTCTTTGTGTCATAGATATCCACATAGAAGGTATAGAACTCCTTTTTTATCTCATCCTGATAGAACAGATTATGAATCAATCCCGACTTTCCCAATCGTCTTTGCGAGATTAGTGCCACATTGCGCTGATTCTTCAAATGCTCCATCAGCATCTGAGTATCCAACGCTCTATCACAAAAGTATTCTGGAGACTTATAGCCTTCAACAATAAACGGATTAAACTGAACCATAGACGTTTACTTTTATTATGGATTTACCATTATAATGATTTCATAATGCAAAATTACTGTTTTTTCTCCATACTTCCAAAGAAAACAACCGAAAACACTATTTATTCCGTACAGAGCTGGGGGCTAGCAGCGTTTCACCAGATACTTCCAGCCGGTGTTGAAGCGGTGCTTTTGGAGATGGTATTTTGTAAGAATCCTACCCAAGCGGATTGTATCATTGTCACGCTTCTTGTTGTAAACAGGGTTCTTTCGCAACTCTGCCATGATGTCAACGGCCAACATCCATTCGGCTCCTTCATCACCTTCGTCGGCTTTCGCAAACATCGAGAGAAACAGCATCTCCAACGAATCCTGCACCTCAAACTGCTGGTTTGTCTGCTTTATCAACGCCTCATCCTCATCGTTGAGCCAGTAGCGCGTGCCTTTATTAATAAGGTGTACTATCTGGGCATAGAGCTGTCGGTGGTCTATCTGTTGTTCCACGGCGATTGGAGCTGTTACGCGAACACAGATATAACGGCGGTTGCCGGTAGGATCGCGCAGAATCTCGTCGCTGTTAGTAGTACCGATGAACGATGCATATCGGCGCTGACGGCCTATAGTCTCTGAGTACATTCGGCGGATGTTGGTTGCCGGTTTCTGGAACAGGTGCTTCAGCAACACAAACTGCTTCTCGCTGAGTCGGTCGAACTCATCGATATTCACCAGCAGGAATCGTCCCAGCACGCGCTCTGCTTCCAATGGTGTGCGGAAGTCGATACTGTCGGTATAGAACATCTGCAATTCCGGTGGAAGCAGACGGCGGCAGAAGGTTGATTTCCTGTAACCCTGCGCACCAATCAATATCGGTGCCGAACTGTTGGCGTAGGCTTCATCGCCTCGCATCCAGTGTGCCACCATCGAGAGCATCCACTGACGGAACAGTCGTTCCCAATGTGGATTATCCGTTGGAACCATACGGGCAACAGCGCCCAAACGATCCGTGCCATCCCACTGAGGGAGGTTGTCAAGGAAATCCTCTATTGGGTTGTACTGCTTTATCTTTGTGGAATTCACAAGGTTTTCTATCTCGCCGAATGTTGGTTCGATACCCTCGAGCAGGGCTTCATGATGAATAGTATTGAGCTCGCGGCGGTTGAGTTCGCGGAAGAGGAACATGAAACTGTATCTCTCGCGGAACTCGGTCATAGCCAGCACTTCGTTATATCGTATCTCATATCTGCGGTCGAGGAACTCGCTCAGTCGGTATGCCACATACTGATGCTTCGAGAACGGCAGGCTATCCCCCACTCCTTCTTCGGTGAGATAGATATCCTGAACCATCGCGCGAACATCTTCCAGAGTCATCTCCTGATAGTGGCGGTGTATCTTCACCGTAATCTCTTCCTGCGGCATTCCCGCCTTGACGCATTTCCTTGCCACCTCGATGAAGAGTCTCTCGCGATCGCCATCTGGCGTCCAGCCTATCTCTTCAAGTGCACGGTGGTAGGCGGCATTGAAGATTTTGTTGTATGTAAGGAACGACTCCGCACCTGGAACCATCTTAGCGAGTACCTGTTTTGCAGTCGAGGAGTTGGCAGTTTGCTTGATTGTAATTTCCGTTGGTTGCTGGATGACGAACGGGACAGCCTCTTCGTTGACAAGGATATCAGCATCGGCAGTCATCGCAAAACCGCTTTCCAACGATGGTTGTTCGAGCAGGATGCGCTGTTCAATCATTGGCTGGTAGCACAAAAGGGCTGTTGAGTAGGCTTGAGCAGCGAACAAAAGGGCAGAATCGGCAGTTTTTGGCAGTTCCGAGTCGGGAAGAGTGGCTTTCACGAGTACCACAACGGAATGTGCGTCAGCACCCACGAAAGTGGCAAAAGTCTGGGGCATCTGCATTACTTTTCGCTTCAAATCGTCCGATTCTAACTGATTCCGTACTCCTGTAATGGTCAAAACCACCACTCCGTTGTACTCTTGAAGTTCCATCTGACCATTCTTTCTCTTTATGAAGTATGCCCCCGGGCACACGCGTGGGATTCTCTTGAAGACATCCGATTCCTCTGGTCGTTCATATGCCAAAAACATATCGCGATATTCGCGTAAGTCCTTGTTGTCTAGGTTATTACGTATTTTATCAAACACCTCATTGAGCGCCAGTGCACTAACTGTCACGCCTGTCTTATCCTTTTTCTGTCTGAAGATTGTTGCTTTCATATTTCTTTAGTTTATGGTTATTATTCCTTTCTATTGCAAAGATACAACAATTTTTCGAGAAAAACAAATATTTTTTGTTTTTTCAGTTTTTCTCTATCACTTCTATCACTAATCTCTCGTTTACCCTTTATTTACTGGTGGTTTGGGCGTGATAGAGAGAGTGATAGAGGCGTGATAGATAAGGGTTCTCTATCACTCTCAAAAAAGTGATAGTAGTGATAGAGAAAAATCGCATCTATCACGCTCTCTATCACGCTCTCTTAGCCTTTATTTACTAGGGGTTTGAGCATATAGTGATAGAAGTGATAGATGATTTCAGCTTTTTGACAATGAATTTGCGCGCAAATTGGACATCAAAGTGCCCAAATGAAGGTGTCAAAGCGGTGGAATGAGGGATTATTCGCTAGCGAATTTGTTATAAAAGCGCCCAAATGAAGGTGTCATTTGGGTGAAACGAAGAGGTCATTTCAATGGAATGAAGTCTTCATTTCAGCGGAATGAAGAGGTCATTTCAATGGAATGACAACATGAAAACGGTGGAATGAGAGTGTGCGGACGGTGGGCGCACAGTTGTTTCTCAATAGGCGCACAGTTGTTCGGCGGTGTGCGGACAATTTTGGAGGAATAAATGCTTCTAAAAAGAATAAAATTATATCACAAGACCGTCGTAGGCGAGGTGGATGTTCTCGGGGAGACGGGATTCGGCTTCGTCCTGATGACCGATATGATGGGTGACATGGATGAGATATGTCTGTTCGGCGCCTACCCTACGGGCAAAAGCAATGGCGTCATCGACAAGCATGTGACTGTGGTGGGGCTTCTCCCATCGCAGGGCATTGACAACGAGGGTTTTCACACCACGAAGCAACTGGAGTTGATCGTCGTCGATGGTCTTCATGTCGGTGATATATGCCAAGTCGCCGAAGCGATAGCCTAAGATTGGAGCTTTGCCGTGCATGACGCGTATCGGCATTATTTCCACATCCTTCACCACGAACGGCTTTCCTGCTTCTATCTCATGCAATCGCAGTAGTGGTACTCCTGGATAGAGTTTCTCGGCGAAACAGTATGGGAAGTTATGTCGCACGCCCTCACAGGTGGCCTTATCGGCATATATCTGCTGGTCGCCCCAGATACAGAAACCGCGCAGGTCGTCGAGTCCTCCTACATGGTCGTAGTGGATATGGGTGAGCAGTATGGCATCGAGTGGATAGAAGTCGAGTGGCATCAACTGCTGACGGATGTCGGGACCAGCATCAATGAGGATGCGGGCATGTTTCGTTTCAAGGAGGGCGGCCGTGCGGAGTCGCTTGTCGCGTGGGTCGGTGCTCTTGCAGACATCACACTGACAACCTAATATCGGTACTCCGGCAGATGTGCCTGTACCAAGGAATCGCAACCGAGGTTTCCCGGGACCTTCATACGGTGGCAACTGCGCCAACGTAGCCTCAACCTTTGGTATTTTAATGAGATTATTCATAGTTCAATCCTATTATCCCTTAATTCTCCTTTTTGACTTGGCTATACAACATTCACTTCTGGATGAATCTCAATTCCGAACTTATTCTTTACGTCCTGCTGAATGGTTTGGCAGAGGCGAACAATTTCCTCGCCTGTAGCACCACCACGGTTAACCAGCACCAATGCCTGTTTCTCATAAACACCGGCACGCCCCATGCTCTTGCCTTTCCAACCACAACGGTCGATCATCCATCCGGCAGGAATCTTCACATGGTCGGCATCAACTTCATAATGCGGCATGTCGGGATACTGGGCAAAGAGTTGTTCAAACTGCTCACGACCTACTATCGGGTTCATGAAGAACGAACCACCATTTCCCAACACCTTTGGATCAGGCAACTTCGCCTGACGGATTTCTATTATCGTGTCGCGGAGTTGCTGCGCTGTAGGGGTGGTGATACCCTTCTCAGCCAGAGCACCGATGATATTACCATAATGCAATGCCGGACGGAACTCACGGCTCAGGGCATAGGTGACATGGGTGATGAAGTAACGGTTCTTCCAGTCCTTCTTGAAACGGCTCTGACGATAGCTGTATTCACACTGCTCGTTGCTGAACTCCACCATCTCACCGGTGGCTATCTCCACAGCCTCTATTTTTCTGATGATGTCCTTCACCTCTGCTCCGTAGGCACCGATATTCTGCACTGCCGAGGCTCCCACCTCACCAGGGATGAGCGACAGGTTTTCTGCTCCATAGATGCCACGCGCTACGGTATAGTCAATGACATCATCGACAACCTCGCCCGAACCACAGCGCACCAATACTTCGCCTGCCTCGCCATCAGTAATCTCAACACCTCTGATGGCTGAACGCAACACTGTTCCAGCATAATCACCAGTGAGCAGCAGGTTGCTTCCCCCACCTATGATAATATAAGGTGTGGCTACTGTCGGTAGGATACTGCGGGCTTCATCGATGGTTTCTATCTCAATGAAACGCTTGCACTGGGCAGCAATGCCGAATGTGTTATGCGAAAGAAGATTGTAGTTATTAATATCCTTCATACTACATCGTCAAATTATACAACTTCCACTTTCCACCACGACGCTTGAACACCATCACTGACTCATTGCCGTTGGAGATGCCTTCGATGAGAAGAATCTTCGTGTCGGAGTCTTTGCCTTCCTCGCCAAAGATGATGTTATAGATTAAGCCACGTGGCATTGGTGGTGCGAACGATGGGAACTGTTCCGGCAGCAACACTCCCTCGATATTCGAGAGGTCGTCGTCAGGGTCAGGTCCCGAGAACATGAGGTTGTCGGCAAGACTCTTGCTCTGGAATACTGAGTCGGTGACGAAACCGTTGTAGAAGTCGAGGAACGAGTTGTTTGGCGATGCCTCCATCGGGGTGTTCACAATCTGCGTGAGCATCCATGCACCCTTGATACGGTCGAAGACAAACTGCTTGATGGTTTTCTTCTCAAGATAGATTTTTTCCACAACAGCATGGGTGATGGTGGTGTCGTCTTTCAGTTCAATCTGCTTCTCGTTGTCGAGGATGATTGTGTAGAAATACTGATTACTGAAAAAACGGTCCATCTTCCAGTCTTTCTTCTCATGGTGCTTCGCCATAGTGCCGGTCACCTCCTTCAAAGGGAACATGGTACGCTCAAACTGCACATCGCGACGCGTCATGAAGTTGAACAGGAAGTCGCAGAAAAGATTATCGGCAGCCTTCGGCATCGGATGCTGCGCATAGAAAAGGTCAAGACTATCCTCGCGTGAAAGTGCCGAGTCAGCCTCGTTGGTGGTTGGGTTGTTCTTGCCCGAACAACTGTCCATGATGCTTACCATTGCGAGCACCATCACCACAGATGTAATGTATAAAAGTTTCTTCATTGGCGGTAAAATTGCCCGAAGGCAAAGAATTATTAGTGCAAAATTACAACTTTATTTCCAATAATTTCTTCATTTGGCATAAAATTATTAACTTTGCAACAAATATTGATTTGAAGTTCGGAGAAAAGAGTAATGTCACTTAACTTCCCTAACGAGAGAAGCGAGTGATAACTTCCTTTAAATTCTCATAACTTCTCCCAAAAAAACAAAAGACTATGATTCTTGAAAAGATAGCAAACCTCCTTGTGGAGGTGCAGGCCCTTGAGGCAAAGAACGCCGAGGAATTGGAGCAGTTGCGCTTGAAATACCTCAGCAAGAAGGGTGAGATCAATGCCCTTATGGCAGACTTCCGTAATGTTGCTGCCGAGCAGAAGAAAGAGGTTGGTATGAAGATCAACGAGTTGAAGACCGTTGCACAGGAGAAGATCAACGCTCTGAAAGAGCAGATTGAGACTGTTGATACTGGCAGCGAGGAACTCGACCTGACTCGTACAGCCTACCCTATCGGTCTTGGTACACGCCATCCGTTGACAATCGTAAAGAACGAGATCATCGACATCTTCCAGCGTATGGGCTTCACATTGGCTGAAGGTCCAGAGATTGACGATGACCTCCATATCTTCACCAACCTGAACTTCGCCGCTGATCATCCTGCACGCGACATGCAGGATACATTCTTCATTGAGTCGAGTCCTCTCGATGTGACAAAGAATGTATTGCTCCGTTCTCACACATCGAACGACCAGAGCCATTACCTCGCTACCCACGAGCCACCAATCCGTGTACTCTGCCCAGGTCGCGTATATCGTAATGAGGCTATCTCGGCTCGCGCTCACTGCTTCTTCCATCAGGTAGAAGGTTTGTATGTAGATAAGAATGTGTCGTTCACCGACTTGAAGCAGGTGCTCCTCACCTTCGCTCGCGAGATGTTCGGTGCAGATACAAAGATCCGTCTACGCCCTTCATACTTCCCATTCACAGAACCATCGGCTGAGATGGATATCTCTTGCCATATCTGTGGCGGTAAGGGTTGCGGTTTCTGCAAGCACACCGGTTGGGTAGAGATTCTCGGTTGCGGTATGGTTGACCCTAATGTGCTCGAGGCTTGTGGCATCGACTCAAAGGTTTACACTGGCTATGCCTTCGGTATGGGTGTTGAACGTATCACCAACCTGAAATATCGCGTATCCGACCTCCGTATGTTCTCGGAGAACGACACACGATTCTTGAAAGAATTCGAGGCGGCGCATTAACAGCCCCCCCAGGAGCCCCACCCCATCCCTCCCCAAAAGGGAGGGAGATTGTTAATACCTTTGCTGACAGTGCAGGGGTTCAACGAAAGCGAAAGCATAAGATATTATATAGATTGATCCCGGGTTCAAATGCGAACTCGGGATTAATTTATATAATATATCGTAAAAAGTGGCAAATAACACGGCTAGTTTTTGGAGGTTTAGAATAATTGCACTACATTTGCTGCCTAAATACCGAGAATCATGAAAATATTTAGATATCTCCTTGTGATGGTCATGACGCTTACTGCAATAACAGTGAGCGCTGAGACTGACAATGACACTGTTTCCATTATGCAACAGGAACAGGGACTGGCGCTTGACGCTTACACAGCAGAGAAGAACGCCTATAAGAACACGAAATACTGGAACCGATGCCGCACAAAGACCTTCGCGGGTTCGGTGCTCGCCAGTCTCGGTGCTATGTCCTTTTCCTATTTTACTATAATCGCCCTATACAATGAGGGTATAAGATTCGACCAAGACTATCTGTTTCTGATTCCGGGTTGTGTGTTTACAGCCTCATCCGTACCGCTTTATATCAGCGCTTACAAAGACCGGAAGAGGGCAAAGCGAAGTGTGGGCAGCGTCATGCCTACTCGCAACTACCGCACAACGGGATTCCGTTGCGAAGCATCATTAGGCATCACAACGCCTACTGAAATCTATGATCTTGAGAAACCACTTGTTGGAGCCAACATCGCCGTAGAGGGGCGCTCGTATCTGGGCAATTCGAATATTGACCTCGGAGTGAAGTTCAGTTTCGAGAATATCCGTCGCAGAAATGAAGCGTATTCAAGTTATATCTCTTCGAACATATTCAGAATGACAGTCTTCAGTGACTATAACTTTATGAAGAACTCTGATATCACTCCATTCGTAGGAGTCGGCATTGGTGTGGGACTGCCAGAAACGATTCATATCGAACCGCGAGCAGGAGTTGAGTTCCTGCATCGTCACCGTCTGTCGCTTCAATGGCGCAAAGCCCTCACCGCCAGCAATCACTATGACATCTGCAAGCACGATAATCTGGGCATTAGTTACGGGTATACATTCTAAGGAAGAGCACAGCCCCACCCCTTCCCTCCCCAATAGGGAGGGGGATTGATATCACCATAACCGCACTGTGAGATAAGGGTAGATACTACTCCCTCCCTTTGAGGGGAGGGCTGGGGAGGGGCTCTCTGAACGTTGACGCCGGCAGTCCGGCTTTATTGATGAGGTTCGCCCTCGTGAATGGTTGCCAGCCGTAGCGCACAATAACCCCATTCTCAGCATTTCCCAATTCATTGCAGGTGAGAACAACTTTGTCGCCCCTAATCCTCGCCTCTGCCGGATAGAAAATGCCTGTATTATAGTCGGCCATTTCGAAAGTGCTCGGTGCTTTGCCATCGGATGTAGCAAGACCTTCAGCCCAGTTAAAACTGATAATAATTTCTTTGTCCACGACCTCAACACCAGTAACCTCCGGTCCACTTGGAATAAGGTCATGATGATCGTAGTTGTTGTAAAGAGCCTGCAGTGCCAGACGATGACCAACCTCCGCCTTGCGTGTAGGATGCACATCGAGCGAGTCGCCCACATCGGTGGTTACCGCCATTCTGACATTCCAGTTGTTTACTGCAATCTTTCGCTGGCTATCGCGGAACCAAGGCCACGAAGGGCGGTTCAGACTGGATAACTGAACCATATAGAATGGTGGAACGGCCTCACCATTGGTCCATGTGTCGAGCCATTTTCTTGTCAACAGGTCGAACAGTTTCTCATGAGCCTCGTAGTTGTGGGCATTCGACTCACCCTGATACCACACAAATCCCTTGACAGGCATTCCCTCGAGAGGGAGCATACCAGTCTCGTACATATAACATGGTTCGTAAGGATGGCGCTGCAGAGGATTGGTTGCTTGGGCTATGTTCTTCCTTGCCCTACCACGAACCCAATCCTGAATGAAATCGTTATTCTTCCAGTCGTTCAGTATGGCTGGAAACTCATGTTCAAGGGTGTTGCGGTCAATCCATGCCTCGATAGGTGTGCCACCCACAGCATTGCACACCAATCCGATAGGAATACCAGTGGAATCGTTGAGTTCCTTACCGAAATAATATCCGATGGCAGAGAAGTGTGACGCCGTTTCAGGAGTGCACTCCGTCCACTGAGGTATGTCCATATATTGCAGACGGTTTACGGAATCAAGCACTTCTACAGGCCATTCTGTATTGTTAGTGTCCCAACGACCACGAATATTCAGCAGACGGATATTCGGGTTCTTTGCCTTCGGGATATCACGCTGAGCAGTGGCTGCAGAATGAAGTTGGAATGCCATGTTCGACTGTCCCGAGCAAAGCCATATATCGCCTGCAAGGATATTTTTATAGACGAGTGTCTTTGCCTTTGTTGAGACAGTAAGCGTGTAGGTTTTGCCGGCTTCAAGAACATAGTCATTGTCGGACACGTTCCATTCGCCTGTTTCAGACGAAGGGGTTACTACCGCCTCGTATGTGTAGTCTTTGCCATCAGTGAACTTCACGGTCACTTCCTCCTTGGCATTCGCCCTACCCTTGCAACAGAACGGTTCATCATATTGCATCATCATATTATCACTATACCACGCCGGCAACTGCAAACCACCGAAATCGCCTGTGATACTCTGATATGCAGCCTTTGCAAGGAGTCCTGCTCCCTCAGCATTCGGATGGATTCCATCAGCGAGCAGTTCAGGACGGGAATAGAGCGGGGTGAAGAAGTCTATGAGTTGGCATTTCCGAGCCCTTGCCACCATTCTTATCTCTTCCGTTATCTCCTCGCGCCAATCGCGAGTGCCACTCTGAAAACGAGGATGACGATGAGACAGTGGAGTGAGTTCGGCAATGAGGATACGCACCTTCGGATTTATCATGCGGAGAGTGTCGATAAGGGCACAATAGTCAGGGATGAAGTCATCGCGATAGTTGGGCCAGTTGCGAGGATCGGTGTCGTTGATGCCGAGATGTATAACGGCAATATCGGCATTGAAAGCCTTGGCGTCAGCCCATTCCTGCTGTTCAACGTATGGGCGATGACCACGGCGAAGGAGTGTCGCCCCCGGTTTGCCGAAGTTGCCCACTACATAGTTGTCGCCTAACATCTGTTGCAACTGAACGGGATAGGCGTAATGTTCACGATCGTCGATTGCCGTGCCGTAGGTGATGCTGTTTCCGATACAAGCCACACGCAGTGGTTGCTTCTTTGCCTTCGGTTTTGCACTTGCCCCACCAACAAGGAAGCATACTATGAGGAATATGAATAGTCGTTTCATAATAGGATTCAGGTTTTTTCGTTTACAAAAATAAGTAAATCCTTCGAAATATGCAAATTAATGTATTAAGTAATCATAATTTTTCACTTTTCGTTTTTCACTTTTCACTTAAAATTACTACCTTTAGATAAGTTAATACTGCACTCGGACAAAAAAAATAAAAAAAGTAATTTTTATTTTGTATTGTCGCTCGTTTGTTGTAACTTTGCACTGCAATAGTCAGGGGAATGCAGGTGAGAATCCTGAACTGTCCCGCAACTGTGTTTAAGTCAGAATGCCTGCTATTGTTTCCTCAACCTACGAGGAATTCCATTGGACCGCGAATGACGGAACCAGATAGATATGAGAGGTATAAGATGTAGACATATTGTTGTTTCTGCATTGCTGATGGTGTGTCGTCCTGTTTGTTCACATCCTCTCGGCAATGACTCTATCCACACGATTGATGGGATAGAGATTGTCAGTATGTCTCCTTCCAACGACCTCCGAAGCCTTGTTCCTCAGTATTCCATCTCTTCAAAGGATTTCCAGCGTTTGAACATTTCGGATATCACTTCTGCCCTACATCGTCTGCCGGGAGTGACACTTCGCGACTATGGCGGTGCTGGAGGGATGAAGACGGTGTCGGTGCGTGGCTTGGGGACAAGTCATACGGGAGTGGCGCTCGATGGAATGCTTCTCTCCGATGTGCAATCCGGACAGACAGACTTCCAACAGTTCCAGTTGGCCGAACTATCATCGCTCAGTCTTTCGATAGCCGGCATCAACGATATCTTCCAACCGGCAAGGAACTTTTCGCGCGGTTCACTGATGTCGATAAGCACCACCGACAGTGTCTCGTCAATGGTGGCGCTGGAAAGTGGCAGTTGGGGGTATCTATCACCTTCCGCTCGCCTACATTATAATATTAATAAGGTGGCAATATCATTGCAGTGCGGTTACACGCGTGCAAATAATGACTACCCGTTCACCGTAGAGAATGGAATAGACACCCATCGCGAAAACCGCACCAACTCCCGTCTCTCGCAGGGTAATATCAATGCATCAATGGTGTGGCGTTTTTCAACGGAAGGTTCACTGAAAACCCTTATCCGCCTTTATGACGATGACCGCCAGTTGCCCGGGATAGTTCATCTTTACACAAATGAAAACGACGAGACGCTGCGCGACCGAGGCTCAATGGTGCAGACGATGCTCACTAGCCGTCTGGCGTCGCATCTATGGTTGAAGAGCTGTCTGCGATGGAACCTTGCCGAACAGGCTTATCACAACGGAATACCGAGTGGAGGCATAAAGAGCGAGCGATACATCAACCGCGAATACTACGCCACATCCGCCCTACTCTATCAGCCTCTGAAGAATCTGGATTTCGACTATTCCATCGACTATTTCCACAACTCGATGACCACTACTCTTGCAGCCAACCCCAATCCAAAGCGCAACTCATGGTTGCAGAGCATCGCAGGCAAATGGTCGAAGGATTGGATAAGCGTTGTGGCAATGGTGCTGAACTCAAACATTGACACAGAGCATCACTGGTCGCCTACCATCTCGGCATCGCTAAAACCGTTCAGACATCAGGATATGCTCATCAGACTATCGGCAAAGGACATATTCCGAATGCCTTCGATGACTGAGATGTATTATTATCACATCGGTCAGCCAAACCTCCGACCGGAGAAGACTCGGCAAATGAACCTCGGTGTGACCTACGCAAAGCGGATGAAGAGCATTGAAGCGAGCGCCACAGCCGATATATATATTAATAAGGTGGACGACAAGATTGTGGCAATCCCATTCAATATGTTCGTGTGGCGATATATGAATGTTGAGGAGGTGCTCGGACGGGGAGCTGATTTGACAGCCTCGATTGCCTACACAACACCGTCGGCAGGCTCTTTCTCGCTCACTGCCAACTATTCATATCAGCGAACAGGGCTGCACAATGTGGTGGTCGAGAAATTCGAAGGCAATCAGATAGCATATAGTCCTGTGCATAGTGGCAGCACCACCTTTGCGTGGCTGAACCGATGGGCGAACTTTTCCGTGACACTCACTGGTGCCTCCAAACAATGGACAAACAACGAGCACAACGGAAACGCCATGCCTGCCTATAAGGAACTGGCAGCATCGCTGTATCGCACATTCCCATTGGCCAAACGGCAGAGCATTGCAGCCTCGCTGACAGTGCAGAACTTGCTGAATGAGCAATATTGCCTCATCGCCCACTACCCCATGCCGGGAAGAAACATAAAAATATGTATAACCTATAAATATTAAACAATGAGAAAATTTATTTATTTTTTGATGATTGCACTCTGTGGTGCGGTATTTACATCATGCGAGAAGGAAGAAAATCATGATGATCCTATCGTTGATCCTGTTTATGGCACATGCGGAGTGTTTGTGCTCAACGAGGGTAGCTACTACAACAGTATCAAGGGTTCGCTGTCGTATCTCAACTATTCGACCGAAAGCCTTACCGACGGAATATTCCAGGCTACAAACGGTCGTTCATTAGGTGGTACTCCAAACGATATGGTACAGGTGGACAGCCGTCTATTCATCTGTGTCACCGATGAGAACCGTCTTGAAATTGTGGAGACACAGAATGCCAAGTCGGTGAGATACGCCGAGATTACCCAGCCACGCGAGGTGTGTGCTTCGGGCGATGGTGTCTATGTGAGCAGTTATGACGGAACTGTCACCATGTTCGATTTCGAAGGTAAGCAGATGGCGAAGAGCGAGAAAGTCGGTGCTTGCCTTGAGGGTATCACTGTGCGCAACGGCTATGTGTATGTTTGCAATGCCTACAACGCTGACTACACCTACAACACGAATGTGGTGAAACTGGAGGAAGGCACTCTCAAGAAGGTGAAGGACATCACCGTGGCTTGCAACCCTACACAACTTGAATACGACGGTGGCGATATCTATGTGCTTTCTACCGGAAACTACGCTGATGTGCAGGCACAGATTCAAACCATCGACAAGGACGACAATGTGAAATATCTCTGTGATGCCACAATGATGGCTATCGACAAAAACACAGTGTATGCCATCAACGCAGTGTATGGAGGTACTCCTGAGTATTTCAAGGTAGAAACTGCTACGGGCGTGAAGACTCCGATACTGGCAAGCACAGCAACAGCTGACATCTACTCTCCTTGTTCTATCGCCGTTGATCCAATGAGCCAATACATCTTCGTTGGTTCATACAATCTGGGTGCTTATGGCTATGCCGACTATGCTGCACCGGGCTTCGTGATGCAGTTCAAGTATGACGGCAACCTCGTCAAGAAGTATGATGCCGGTGTTGGTCCAACAACATTGGTGCCACTCATCGTTACAGTAAATGAATAATGATTAAACGCCTCTTTTTCCGCTCATTATATGCAATTCTTTCTCTCGCCTTGGTGGCTTGCCAAGGTGGGGAGAGGACGCATGTTCCGGCTGAAGAGAATCTGCAACTGAAATATGCCCAACTGATCACCGACGAGGAACTCGCACTTATCGGTGGTGATTATCAGCGTGTGGCAGTTGATGCCTCGGTATATAAAGGACTGATGGAGATGCTCGGTGTTGGCGACAAGTGCATCGATTTCTCCGACCAGATGAAGCCCGATGTGGAGAAGATTGCTGCATCGAAAGCCGATCTGCTGCTTGTTTCTGCTTATGAGGGTGCCGACCTGAAGAAATATGAGCGTCTGGGCATTCCGGTTGTGCATTGTCGCGACTTCCTTGAAACGACTGCCCTCGGGCGTGCTGAGTGGATGCGCTATCTCGGTCGTCTGTGGGGTGTTGCAGAACAGGCTGACTCGTTGTTCTCTGTGATAGAAGATGCCATCTCTCCGCTTGATGCCTTGCAAGATAACGAATCGCGTCCGGCGTTTCTTTTCGACACTATATATGGTGCTGTGTGGTATCAGCCTTCGCCAGAGAGTACCATCGGACAGTTGGTGACTATGGCTGGCGGTACAATCCCTTTCCGTTCGGAGCAGAAAGGTGGCAGTCTGGCATTGTCGAAAGAGGAGGTGTTGCTCAATGCCCGCGATGCCGACTACTGGATAGTGAGATACATGGGAAAGGAGGATATGACACTTGACGATTTGGCAAGAATCAACCCGATATACGCTGAATTCCAGGCGTTTAAGGAGGGACGTGTCTTTGGGTGCAACACTTCAAAGGTTCCGTTCTACGATGAGACGCCATTCCGCCCTGACTGGTTGCTCGATGATTTCAAGCATATCATCGACGGCAATAACGACTCACTGCGATATTTCAAGAAAATATATTAATTATGAGAAAACTGCATATCCTTGTCGCACTGATAACGCTGTGCATATTGGTGCTCGCCAACCTCTACATCGGGTCGGTGCACATACCGTTCAACGAGGTTACTGACGCTATTCTCGGGTGTCAGGACAATAACACTGTGAGGTTTATCATCGTTGAGCACCGTCTGCCACAGGCTATCACGGCATTACTTGTCGGTGCCTCACTCGCTGTGTGCGGTTTGCTCTTGCAGACTACCTTCCACAACCCTCTGGCTGGTCCGTCGGTATTCGGCATCAGTGGTGGAGCCTCACTCGGAGTGGCATTGCTGTTGCTCGGGGGTATCGCTGGTTCGGCCAACCCAGGCGACGGTCTTGTAGTGATGGGCATTGCTGCCTTCGTGGGTGCAATGACGGTGACTGCCTTACTGCTTTTTGTGAGCAGTATGATAAAAAACAATGTGGTGCTGCTCATCGTTGGTCTCTTACTTGGATATCTCATCTCGTCGGTGATAACGATTCTATATGTCGTTGCCGACCCTGAGAGCCTTCATCAGTATATGGTTTGGGGCATGGGCGACTTCTCATCGGTGAGCCGCAAGCAACTCCTGCCTCTCGGAGCACCAACGGTGGTATTCCTCATAGTCGCTCTGTTGCTGGTGAAACCGCTGAATGCCATGCAGATGGGCGACAACTATGCACAGAACCTCGGTGTCGATATCCGCAGGGTGCGCAACCTGGTGTTGCTGGTTGTCGGAGTGCTCACTGCCGTTTCCACCACATTCTGCGGTCCTGTGGCTTTCCTCGGACTTGCCGTGCCACACATCACAAGACTCATAATTCGAACCTCCGACTATCGTGCTCTGCTTCCTGCAACGCTATTAATGGGAGCCTTCACAGCCCTTGTGTGCAATCTGATATGCGTCATTCCGTCGGGCACACTGTTACCGTTGAATGCAGTGACGCCACTGGTGGGAATACCGGTAATAATATATGTGATAATGAAAAGATAAAGCACATACTGTAATAAATCGCGCCGTTTTTTTGTTTTTTTATATTTTTTTACTACCTTTGCTATCAGAAAAGGTATTATTACTAACAAAGTCACATATAAATATATAAAAGCATATACGAATGGAACTTGCAATTTACTACTGCTACTTCGCGTTATTGATCTGCGCTCTTGGGTATACTACATTCCGACTGGTATCTAACGGCAAGAAACATCAGGCTATCATCGTTGTAGCAATAAGTTGCGTCATATTGTGCCATTTCTTCGAGATGTGGTATAAGATGATCTATCGCCCTGACTTCGAATTTTCCGGAGGAATGCTCCGATTGACCAACCTGATCACATCGATAATCATACCGCTCGTATATACTTATACAAGTCGCCATTTCAATATCCGCCTGCTCAGCGCTACGACATACTGTCTGTATGGCATCGCCTTGGTATGTGTCTTCGAGAGTATGTATCTCACCCTGGATAACATATTCCCTGCCGAACCGATTGACCGCCCTCATATCCATATCTATCTGAAAGGTCAGGAAATTCTCTATTGGAACATCTATGAGGTTGCGCTGTTCTTCCAGGCACTGATGGTATCGCTGAAAATCTACAAACTGCGCCGTAAGATGAGGCGTGAACACTGGTCGCTCACCAAGAACGGTATGAGGTACCTTACTGTCGTATTAACAGCAATGATTCTTGCACTTTTCATCGCCCTGCTGCCTGACAATGCGTGGAACTCGGTAACAACGGCTTTGTATATGGGTTCATACACCGTCTTAGGCTTGGTATTGCTGTGGATGATTGCCAACGGTTACGACAAATACGCTATCGTTAACGAGCATAACGAACCGGAGTATCTTGAGGTTGTTCCAAAGGCGAACACCATGAAGGCAAACTTCGAACGACTTGTATTCGAAGAAAAGATATTCCTCAACACACAGTTGTCGCTTACAGAAGTGTCGCAGATGCTCGGCACCAACCGTACCTATGTGTCAAAGATGGTAAACGAGTCGTACGGCGAGTCGTTCTCAAACTACATCAACCGTCAGCGTCTGGAGTATGCTAAGGCATATATGGATGAGCACCCTAACTCAAAGATCGAGGTGATTGCCACCGAGTGCGGTTTCGGTAGCACATCATCGTTCAACAAATATTTCAAGAGCGTTGTCGGTGTCACCCCATCGGGATGGATCAAGGGGGAACGCCCATCTGTTGTAACAACAGAAACAGATGAAGACGCCCACTCAAACTCACTTGAAGATGAGTAAAAAGGCCTCCCTCCCATCACGGGGAGGGCTGGGGAGGGGTCTCCTTTTTTGCGTGTGAAGGGCGTAAAATGGTAAAAAAACGAGTAAAAAACACAAAAATATCGCATTTTTTACCATCCGACACTTTATTTGTTAATCTTCCAAATACTTTTTTCTTCTATTATATAGCAATTGAGTAATTTTGCGGCAGAAATTTAAAATCCCGTAAAAACCTAATTGTTATGAAAAAAATCAGTTTTCTTGTTATCGCAGCAATCTCAATGCTGATGGTAGCATGTTCAGGCAACAAACCAGAAGAATCAACAACTCAGTTCCGTTTCCATGACGGCGTATTCCGCATCGCTCATGTGGCTGATGTACACTATGGATGTACAGAAACCGAGAAACTCTCCATGTTCAAAGACATGATCATGAAGACCGCAGAGAACGAGAAGCCAGACATTTTCGTACTCACCGGCGACCTTGTTACAGGTGGTGATGATGCACGCCAGGGCTGGCGCGATATGATAGAGGTGTTCGACGGTACTGGTCTTCCTTGGGCTGTTGTTCTCGGCAACCACGATGCTGAAGCCAACGAGGATGTTAACGGCGACACCATTTTCAATATTCTCAAAAGCGCAAAGAACATAGTAAATGTGGAAGGTGCAGCGAAGGTATATGGCCATGGCAACAAGGCTCTTCCTGTGCTCCATGCCGACAACGACTCTGTTGCTGCTGTTGTTTATTGCATCGACTCCAACGACTATCCAAAAGAAGGCGACAAGTGGTTTGGTCTTTCTTATTATGATGTTATCCATGAAGACCAGGTTCAGTGGTATATCGACGAGAGTAATAAGTTCAAGGCAATGAACGGCGGTGTGCCTGTTCCATCTGTAGCCTACTATCATATCTGTCTGCCAGAGTTCAAAGAAGTAGCCCTCGATCCTAACCACCACGGCATGTTCGGCGAGGCTTGCTGCCCTGCTGATGTCAACACTGGTTTCTTCGATAAGATTCGTTATCAGGGCGACATAATCGGTATGTTTGTTGGTCACGACCACACCGACGACTATGTTGGTATGTATAAGGGCATCGCTCTCGGTTACGGCCGTCAGTCGGGCGTTGAGGACGAGAACGACACTACTGCTCCAATGGGTGTTCGCATGGTTGAGTTGAAGGAAGGCAAGCGTGAGTTCGATACATGGGTTTACACCGTAAAGACTGGTGAACTCGACAAGTGGTACTACCCTTCTGGCCTTTCATCAACATTCGAGAAGGACCTTATGCCTGCTCAGAATGTAGAGGTTGGCGAGAACGGTGTGAAGTATGCTTACTATGTGAACAGCACAGAAAAGGTGCTCACCAGCGTGAACGATATCTGCAAGCCTGCCAACAAGGTTGAAGAGGGCATCACAGAGAAGATTGATATCAGCAAGGCAAAGCAGGAAGACTGGTATGGTTTCGATTTCGATACCTATGTAAACATCCCTGAAAGCGGTGCTTACAAGATGGTTCTCACATCCGATGATGGTAGTGTGCTCTATCTCGACGGTAAACTCATCATCGACAATGATGGTAGTCATGGTGAACTGGCTGTTCCTCGCTTCATTGGTCTTGAGAAGGGCTTGCATCATCTCCAGGTGAAGTATCTCGAGAACTACTCAGGCAACCAGGTATCAGTGAAAATCATGGGCAAGTCAATGCCAGAGATGGAGATCCCTGCAGAGTGGTATTTCTTGAAGAAGTAAAGACCCTCTCCCCTCGCGCTTCGCGCTCTTCCCTCTCCCGTTTCGCTACGCTAGGGCGAGGGCGTTGAAATGCCTCGTAAAGCAAGGAGATTGTACAAAAAGAAAAATTAATGGATAATTAATGTCCAGATTAATGATAATTAATGTTCAAAAACAATTACCGTTAAATCATAAATCATAAATGAAAAGGTTTCTTTCAATAGCATTGATGACTCTCGCAGCCATGACATTCATGAGTTGCAGTCAGGATTCAACACCGAAAGCCGACCATGTGATATTCGTTGGTATCGACTGTTTCGGTGCAAGCACTCTGCAACGTGCAGAGACGCCAAACATCAACCGACTGATCGACAACGGTGCCATACAACTGTATTCGCGTTGTGTCCGTGAGACATCAAGTTCACAAAACTGGATGAGCATCCTCTCTGGAGCAAGCATCGAGATGCACGGTGTCACCGGCAATGCGTGGGACTATGAAACACGTGTCATCGAACCAGCAGTAAAGAACAATAAGGGTATGTTCCCTACCATCTTCGACCATATCAAGGACCAGCGTCCTGATGCCAAGGTGTATGCATTCTATAACTGGAAGAGCCAGGACAGAATGTACGATACATCCCGCTTCGACAAGACACAGTCTTGGGGTGGCGAAGAGAATGATGCCGAAGTGATGGACACCGCCATCGAGGCTTATGTAGCCGACCAGCCTGAGTTCATGTATGTATATCTCGGTAAGGTGGATCATATCGGTCACACGTTCGGCAATGAGTCAGATACCCTTATGACATGCATGAAAGAGGCTGACGCAATGGTGGGCAAACTCGTCAACACCCTCGAAGAGAAGGGCATGATGAAGAACACCGTCATCATCCTTACCGGCGACCATGGTGGTTTTCACTACGGTCATGGCGGTGACACGAAGTCTGAACTCGAGGTTCCAATCATCGTTTATGGCGAAGGCGTGACAAAGGGCAAGTACATCTCTTCTGTCGGCATGAACTTCGATGTAACGGCTACTATCGCCGGTCTCATGGGCATTGAACTCCCATCCGAGTGTCGTGGTCGATTCCTGAAAGAGGCTTGGGAACCAAAGGACGAGCAGTGCTATGTTCCTATGCCAATGATCCGTCCTTTCGGTGGTATGGTGAAGAATGACGAGACCGTCGCACTTACCTGCGACTGGCCTGACGCTGAGGTTTACTACACTCTTGATGGCACAGTACCAACCAAGGATTCTCAGCACTACACCGAACCATTCGCATTGCCAGAGTCAACAACAGTGAAAGCCGTGGCTTACAGAAACGGACAGTACAGCGAGGTTGCAAGTTGCTTCCTTTATGCTGGTGCTCTGGATGGAGCGGCATGTATCAACTACCGTCTGTTCCGCAACTACAAGGGTGAGGTTCTTCCTGACTTCGGTAAGATTGGAGCACCTGACGCTACTGGCACCATCTCTGTATTCACCCTCGACGAACTGCCTATCGCTGCCAATGAGGATGATGTGGCCGTGCTCATGACATCTAACATCGTAATTCCAGAGGATGGTATATATCGTTTTGCACTTACCTCTGATGATGGTGCACGATTGCTGATCGACGGCAAGGAAGTGGTAGATAACAACGGTTCGCACTCTGCCGAAACAAAGTATGGCACAATAGAACTCACCAAGGGCAAGCATCCTATCGTAATAGAATATTTCCAGGATTGTGAAGCACAACTCCTTGAGTTGATGTTCTGCAAAAACGGCGAAGACCTGCGTCCGGTAACAGTTAAGGATTTAGCCCTGTAAGAAGTCTCACCCCCTACAGACCCTCTCCCCTCGCGCTTCGCGCTCTTCCCTCTCCCGTTTCGCTACGCTAGGGCGAGGGCGTTGAAATGCCCTGTAAGCGTGAAAAAAAAATCAGTAAATCAAAAATCTGTAAATCATAAATGAAAAAGGTATCATCAATTCTGTTGGCTCTTGTTGCTCTCTTCGGTTTTGCAACAAAGAGCATGGCAAACGAAGACCCAGTGTTGCAGTTCAACAAGAACGGCAAGTTCAAGGTGGTGTATTTCACCGATACTCACATCAGTTGGGACGAACAGCCAAAGATGGAGTTAGTACTCAACCAATGCCGCATGATGCTCAGCGAGGAGAAACCCGACCTCGTGATTTTCGGTGGTGACATCGTTACCGGTTCCCCTGGTGCTGCCAAGGCTTACGAGAAACTGGAGTCGATTTTCGACGGCACCAACATTCCTTTCATCATGCTCCATGGCAATCACGACCGTGAGCGCGACCTGGCTGAATGGGAACTGGCAGCATCTTATGCAGGTCATAAGAACAGCCTCAACACCATCACCGATGGTACTATCGATGATATGGCTGTGAGAATCCTCTCTGCCGACGGAAAGAAGACCGCCGCTGTGTTCTACTGCATGGATTCCGGCGACTATTCCGTTGTGCCTGACTACTGGGATTATGCGTGGATTTCACATTCACAGATCAACTGGTACATCAACAAGAGTCGCCAGTTCACACACGCCAACAAGAATGTGCCTGTGCCATCATATTCATTCTTCCACATTCCACTCCCTGAGTTCCGCGATGCATTCAACACCGACTCAGTGATGGGTGTACGCAAAGAGGCAGAATGTCCAGGACAACTCAACTCTGGTCTGCTCTCGGCTATCGAAGACTGTGGCGATGTTCACGGTATCTTCGTTGGTCATGACCACGACAACGACTATGTAGCAAAGGCTGGTAATGTGGCTTTGGCTTACGGCCGTTATTCTGGCGACAACACCATCTACAACCACCTCAACAAGGGTGTCCGCATCATCGAGTTCACTGAGGGTGACTATGGTTTCCGCACATGGATCCACGAGCGTTCGGGCAATATCGTAGAGGACTACACCCACAAGGTTGACATGGACACTCGCTTGCTGAAGGCTAGCAAGGCAAAGGCAAAGAAGCCGGGCATCACTCGCACCACCTACACCAATGTCACCAGTCTTGCCGACATGGAGACAAAGGCAACAAAGGGCGAATCGATAGTAATGCCATTCCCTCACGACTTCCATGATGTTCCAAGCCAGAACCTCGGCTACATCTATGAAGGCAAGATCTATGTGCCAGAGGATGGTCTCTGGACATTCCACGCTTCTGCCGACAACGAGGTGACAATCAGCATCGACGGAGTTTCATTCTCTGACTCAAACTGGGGTCGTGGCATCAGATACTACAACCTCGAAAAGGGTTATCACGACCTCAAGGTCAAGGTCTTCTGCCATTCAGGCCGTGTATGGTTCAAGATGCAATGGAGCAGCCCACTCGACGACCGTATGCATGAGGTTCCAGCGAAGTATTACTTCGTAGAATAAAGAAGCCTCGTTATCGTTTTCGTCTTCATGAAAAAAATTGCATTAATATTAGTTATTCTTTCGTTTCCTATCGTCATGTTGGCACATGACAAGGACGATTTCGGTATCTGGTCATCAGTTTCCGCTTCCTATCGCATCGACAGCAAATGGAAAGTGGGACTGATGGCAGAGCACCGTTCGCTCAACAATACGAAAGATCTCGACTGTGCCCTCGTCATGCCGTCAGTGGAATACCGCCCATATAAGTTCATGAAGGTGGGCTTTGCCTCGGAGTATGTCATGTGCGGCGATGAGACAACCCAGCTCACAGCACGTCCATACATCACCTTTGTACTCTCTTCTGGACCGATGAGTGTCTCCGTCCGTGAGTTGCCAATCGGCGAATACACCTTTGAGACAAAGACAATGGAATGGACCTCGCGCACACAGGTCAAGGCAACATATAGCATCAAGAACATCGGCAAGAACATCGGTATGGAACCATATCTCGCCTGCGAGACCTTCATCCGCAACGGTTGGAAGAAAACCCGCAACTATATCGGCACCGAGATATCCTTCGGCAAGCATTCCTATGTCGATCTGTACTACATGTACTATGTCATGTCCGGCAAGGACTACCAGCGCCACGTCCTCGGTTTAGGATACGGAGTAAACTTCTAAAAGACCCTCTCCGCCCTATGGGCACCTCCCCCGTAATGGGGAGGAATTTGAAATCCTTCATCATCGCCAAAAGTAACATATTTGACCGTGTCCAGAAAGGGACAGACTATCAAAGAGTAACATTTGTAAAGTTTTTATGCAAGTCACTTCACAACGTCAGTTTGTTGATAAGCAGAAATACCGCTCTTGCAAGAAGTTCATTTTCAGGCACTTGCAAGAGCGGTGATTTTATGTTGTCAAAACGGCGTTTTCACGAGATCAAAACGATGGAATGAGGAGATCAAAACGGTGGAATGACAACATCAAAACGGTGCTTTCTCCCATACAGGAAAACAACAAGGCGAATATGTAAACTTATTTCCGAGTTGCCAAAATAACATAATCACATATTATATGTTATTTCGATATGAGTGACTAACACCGTTATAATAGTTCAATAATATATA
>JAZQOD010000218.1:0-10011 GCA_045627685.1 Prevotella sp.
TAGAGTTGCTTTATTAGATCAAATCCTTGCTTATTTTATAAAGGTGAAAAATGATTTCCTAATAATCTCCACTTCGTGGTTGTATTGTCAATGTGAGTGTTCTTGCAAACAAGTTTGCCACCCACTCCCATCTGCCAATACGCTGCCTCTGAAGAGTCAGCCAAGATTATCAGCAAATTAAAATCGCAGTCGCAGCAAAATATTTAAAAATCTGTTCACGCGCCGCTATCCCCGCACTGATGCAGTTCCCCCGGATGGTCTCCCTCCCATCACGGGGAGGGCTGGGGAGGGGTCTCCTATTTTTTAATATTTTGCTGCGACAGCGATTTTAGATTAATATTATGATGCACTCGATGCTCATCAGAGCGAGAGTGGCATTGGCGACAGATTCATTGACAGAGTTTACTCTTAGACAATGAATATGCGACAAGGCACAAAGGCTCAAGGCCTTCATCATAATGTTAATCCATTTTTCATCATAAAATAAACACCGGTCTTTCCTTGTGATCTTCTTTATATGGTTGTGTCTAATTGTACTATTCATGTATGCGCGCATGTACCTAATTTAGGGAATGAAGGAAGTGACAAAATGTAAGATTGAGGGTCTTCTTATGCCTTGGAAACGGGGTGAGAGGGGCTATATTGACCTTTTTTTAAACTTTTTTTAATTTATTTTTGGAGAATTGTGTTTAAATATGTATCTTTGCGACTGAAATATATCTATTCGAGAACTATCCAATTTATTAAGAAGGGCCTGTCAGCGGGTTAATGGGAGAACCGGGGCAGTGCCTAACAATATCTCCCTACACTTATTACCTTTTTATATGAAAAGCAAATCTTGGTTTCACAAGGTGCTCTCAAGCAATTGCTTGAAGAGTATTGCTGTTTTGTGCATGCTTTCGCTGGGTACTGTTGCTTATGCGGCAGAGCCAGACATGAACATTCAGGCACAGCAGACAAAGAAAGTAACAGGTACTGTAGTGGACGCTACTGGCGAACCAGTTATTGGTGCGACAGTCATGCAGAAGGGTACCACCAATGGTACCGTTACCGACATTGACGGTAACTACACACTCAATGTACCTGCAGGTGCTACATTGGTGGTTTCCTACATTGGCTTCGCCACACAGGAAGTTGCTGCTAACGGTGGTGTCATCACACTCCAGGACGACTCTAAGGCTCTCGACGAGGTCGTTGTAACTGCGCTCGGTATCAAGCGCGACAAGAAGGCTCTCGGTTATGCCGTTACAGAGTTGAAGGGTGACGAACTCAACCAGAACCTCATCAACCCAGTGCAGGCTTTGCAGGGTAAGGTTGCCGGTGTCGAGATCAACTCTTCAGACGGTGGTATGTTCGGTGCTTCAAAGATTTTGATCCGTGGTGCTTCTACATTGAACAAGAACAACCAGCCTATCTACGTTGTTGACGGTGTTATCCTTGACAACGATATCGTTGAGAACGATGCTGACTGGGCTTCTGGTGCTCAGAACTACGGTAACGAGTTGAAGAACTTGAACCCAGACGACTTCGAGACTGTATCTGTATTGAAGGGTGCTGCCGCTACAGCTCTTTACGGTTCACGTGGTTTGAACGGTGCTGTTGTCATCACAACTAAGAGCGGTAAGGGCAAGAAGGACACTACTATCAGCTTCACTCAGACCTTCGGTGTTGATATGGTTACATCACAGCCAAAGCTCCAGAACGAGTATGCTGAGTCTTGGTTCAAGTGTTCTTCACCAACCAACGCTTACAATGTGAACGACCTCTACTGGAACAACTCTGATGGTTATGCATCTTACAAGGTGCTCTCTAACTATGGTGAGATGGGTACAGCATTCGGTCCTTCATTCGAGTACCTCCGTAACAATGCCAAGGAGGGTATGATTGAGATGTACGACGGTAAACTCTATGAGGCTCGCGCATTCGACAACAACTTCAAGGACGCTTACGATCTTGGTTTCTCTACAAATACCAACGTAGCTGTTCAGGGTGGTAACGAGACAACTTCGTTCTATACATCTGCTTCTTACCGTTACAACAACGGTACATTGCCAAACAACGATTTCTCACGTTTGAGCTTGCTCTTCAAGGGTTCACACAAAATCACAAGCAACGTAGAAGTTGAGGCTGGCATCACATTCACAACATCTAAGCCACGCAACGCTCAGCCAAATATCGGTGAGAACTTCGTAAACGGTACATGGGATCGTATGTACGATGCTAAGTACTATCGCGATAAGTATAAGGGTGAGCACGGTGGTTTGGCTCAGACTTCTTACGGTGATGAGTGGGGCTACGTAGTAGGTCGTGGTACATGGTGGAATATCTGGGAGAATGAGTACTACCAGGCTGAAACAGTATTCCGTCCAACAGGTAAGATCACTGCTCAGCTCACTCCTTGGTTGAAGTGGGTTACTGAGGGTAGCTACAACTTCTACAATGTACGTTCAGAGAACAAGCAGCCAGGTAGCGGTTACTTCAACGAGGGTGGTTACTATGCAACAGGTCAGAGCCGCAAGGAGCAGATCAATGCTAACACCAACCTTATGTTCGACAAGCAGTTCGGTGAGGATTGGCACGTAAACGGCTTCCTCCGTTATGAGGTTTACAACAACCGTTATGCATACATGTCGGAAAACACAAAGGGTAAGTTCATCGTTCCAAACCAGTTCTTCATCAAGAACGGTTCTGAGGGTATCAATGCTGACGCAGGTCTCTCTGGCACAAAGACTATCCAGTCTGTAGCATTCCAGGCAGGTGTTTCTTGGCGCGACCAGATCTTCCTCGATGTAACAGGACGTAACGACTGGTCTTCAGCACTCGTTTACACTGATGGTCACGGTACATTCTCGTACTTCTATCCATCTGTTAACGGTTCATGGTTGATTTCCAACACATTCCGTGAGCAGCTCCCAAGCGCTATCTCATTCTGGAAGGTTCGTGGTTCATGGGCTCAGGTAGGTAACGACTGTGATGCTTACTACATCAACACTGCTTACGGCCTTGAAAGCTACACCAACACTAACGGTAACTCATTCTCTACTGTTCTCTCAAGCAAGACATACAGCCAGAACCTCAAGCCAGAGCGTAAGACCTCTTGGGAAGTTGGTACTGACATCCGTTTCGTAAACAACCGTGTAGGTCTTGACTTCACATTCTATAAGGAGAACACAAGAGACCAGATTATGACTGTTTCTATTCCTTCAGTTTCTGGTTACTCAAGCGCTCTTATCAACGCTGGTAACATCCAGAACCAGGGTTTTGAGGTTGCTTTGAACACAACACCTATTCTCACAAAGGACTGGGAGTGGAACTTGAACCTCACATGGACAAAGAACAACTCTAAGATCGTAGAGCTCTCTGACCTCTGCGCTGACTATATCACTCTCCAGGGTTCACCTGACTACGGTAACTTCCGTATCGGTTCTGTAGCAAAGGTTGGTGGTTCTTACGGTATGTTGATGTCTGACTCAGCTCCAATGATTGATAAGGAGTCTGGCTTGAAGGTTCTCGACACACGTTACTACAAGAACTATCGTACTCCATTGTACAAGCCAACAGGCGAGGTTCAGGAGGTAGGTAACTCTACACCAGACTTCCTCGGTGGTCTTAATACATCTCTCCGCTGGAAGAACCTCACACTCTCTGCAAGCTTCGATGCTCGCTTCGGTGGTAAGGTAGCTTCTTACAACTCACGTTATGGTACTGCTTACGGTTACACCAAGGCTTCTCTCTACGGTCGTGGCGAGAACAACGGCGGTATGAAGTGGCAGTCAATCTTCGACGGCAACAACGGTCCTGTTTACGACGATGGTATCATCCCTGAGGGTATCGTAATGAAGGGTACTGAAATTGCTCAGCCTGACGGCACAAGCTACGTAGTAGGTTCTGGTAAGTACTCATCAGGTGAGACATGGCAGGAACTTGTTGACAAGAAGGTAGCAGATCCTGTTCACGCTGGTGGTTGGCACTACATGAACAACATGTGGTCACAGAAGGCTAACGCTATCAACGACGACTGGTTCACAACATTGAACTACATCGCATTCCGTGATCTCTCTCTCTCTTACATGTTCAGCAAGAAGGCTGCAAGCAAGATTGGTGCAAGCAACCTCAGCCTCACAGCTGCTGGTCACAACCTCGGTTATCTCCTCAACTCTCTGCCTAACGGTGAGAACCCAGAGGCTGTCGCAGGTACAACTGCTGCCGAGTTCCGTATCCGTCAGTTCTCTGGTGTAACATCAAGCTTCACCTTAACTCTCAAGGCTACATTCGGTACTTCTTCAAAGAAGCACACCGAGCCAGTTTACACTGTTCCTGAGACAAAGTACATCGAGAAGGTAGTAGAGAAGGTTGTTGAGAAGCCTGTAGAGGTTGTAAAGGAAGTAGTTAAGGAAGTTGTAAAGGAGAATATCACTGACGGTATGTACGTTGTAAACTTCGCTCAGGGTTCTGCTAAGGTTGACGAGACTGCTGAACTCAACACAATTCCTGCTGGTTCTACAGTAGAGATCGTTGCTTACGCTTCACCAGAGGGTAACGCTGATGCAAATCAGGTTCTTTCACAGAAGCGTGCTGACAACATCGCTAAGTATCTCCAGGATAGAGGCGTAAAGGTTGAGCGTGCTATCGCTAAGGGTGCTAACTCACAGCGTTCTAACCGTATTGCTATCGTAACTGTAAAGTAATCCTATATAATAATATATAAGGTATAACTTTTGAATTACGAATTCAGTTTTTTACAACAATAAAAAAGATAAAGAAAATGAAAAAGATATTTTCAGTATTTTTGGCAGGAGTAGCATTCCTTTCTCTTGTTAGTTGTGCAGACGACTACAAGGAGTTGAATCAGAACCCTTCAAATGTTACTGCTACAAAGCCAGAAGGTTTGTTGAGAGCAGCCATCAACGAGTTCCAGCCATGCGGCTACCTTGTATGGTACAACAACGTAACCTATTTGACAAAGTGGAGCCAGATGGCAGGTGGTGCTTACGACGACAGCTATACCTCAATGGGTGGTTGTGGCGATCAGGGCGGCCAGTACATCGCTACTTTGAAGTATCGCAACCGTATCAAGAACCATATCGAGACAACAGGTGAGACAAAGTACAACGGTTACCTCGCAGCAACCAACCTCCTCACTATCTACCTCGGTATCTTCCATACTGACGTTTACGGTTCAATCCCTTACACAGAGGCTTGTCACTATGATGACCTTGGTATCGTAACACCAAACTACGATAACATGGAGACTCTCTACAACACTTGGCTCTCAGAGATCGACGAGTGCCTCACACTCCTCTCTGGTTCAGATCTCGACGCTAACCCTAAGCAGGACCCTGCTTATGGTGCTGACTGGACAAAGTGGGCTAAGCTCGCTAACTCTCTCAAGTTGAAGATTGCTGTTCGTCTCTACAACAACGATCCTCAGAAGGCTACTCAGCTTGCACAGGCTGCTGTTGCTGCAGGTGTTATCACTGACACAAAGGACGACTTCCTCTTCTGCAAGGCTACTCAGGTAAACACCGGTAACATGGACTATCAGTACGGTACCGGCAACGGTATCACCTCTGTTGTTGCTTCAGACAAGGTGCTCAATTTCATGCTCGGTGCTAAGGACCCACGAGTTCGCTTCATCTACACAAAGAACGGTTTCAACTCACGCGTAGTTCAGAGCTTCATCGACAACGGTAAGTATGAGGACCTCCCAACTCCTGTTAAGGAGAACGTTATTCTCGATGAGAATGGCAACTTCAAGGCATGGGGCGGCATGGGTGAACCATGGGTACGCTACACAGCACAGCCAATCGTTTACTCTCCTGAGTACTCAAGCGAGCAGGGCATCATCTCTAAGGAATACTATGAGGAGTACTTCAAGCCAGGTCTCCGCTACCAGATCAAGATGAGCGATGATAATGTTAAGTCTTACTCTCCATTCTCTTACTACACAACAGAGATGCGTAAGGGCCGCGATGGCTACACCATCCCTACTGCTATGGAGGTAAAGGATGACGGTACAATCGACATGCACGTTATCCAGGATAATGACCCACACGCTCTCTGGACTATGTATCTCAGTGCAGGTGAGGTTAACCTCTACCTTGCTGAGTTCGCACTCCTCAACGGTGGTTCATTCGGCGGTAAGACAGCTGAGGCTTGGTATGAGGCAGGTGTTCGCGCTTCTGTAGAGGAGTTCAACACTCTCGCTTCTAAGAACCAGATTCCTTACTATGGCACAACTTACAACTACGACCCATTCGAGAAGAAGATTGACCTCGAGGAAGGTGAGATCGATGCTATGCTTGCTACAGACAATGTGAAACTCACTGGTACAACAGCAGAAAAGCTCGAGAAGGTTTATCTCCAGCTCCTCATGCACTTCAGCGAGCAGCCTGACGATCAGTTCGTAACAGCACGTCGTTCAGGTTATCCAAAGGTAGGTTCAACCCTTCTTCCATTCGTTGAGTTCACTGGCCACATCGCTCTCTCTGCTATCCCACGTCGTTTCGTGATCTCTGATCCTCTCGATACAGACCTCATGCGCGACATCAAGCGTGCTGCATACGCTGAGCAGGGCTTCAAGTCATTCGGTCAGAACTCTATGGGCGCTGAGTTCAATAGCGGCAACGCACCATTGAACGTTGAGCGCGTATGGGCTGACAAGAATGCACCACAGTGGGGTACTCCAAAGAACTAATTTAAGGCTCTAAAAATTAGCTTTTCGAGAGAATAATTGATTATTAATTATGTGGGGAGGGGTCAAAGCCCCTCCCCTTTTCTCAAATCTGCAACTATGAGAAAACTTTTTGCAATAATTTCATTCATCGTATGCTTCTCTGGTATCGCCAATGCGCAGGGCGAACGCATTTTCCTTTTCGATAATTTCGCTCAAGGAGGAGTATATTTCAAAAACGGTGCAGTCAATGCTGCGCTCATGAACTACGACGCAAACAATGGCAAGATGTATTTCCAACAGGGAGGAGAACTGATGGAACTCATGGGAGTAGCTGCTATCGACAGCATCAAGTTCGGTGACCGTAAGTTCATACAACTGCAAGGCGATTTCATCGAACCATTCAAGACCGAACATGGCACGATAAGCATACAGTGGAGAATCCATAAGATTCATCAGGGATACGAAGGCGCATACGGATTAACCACCCAAAGTGGCGGAGCAAAGAAAGTACAGTTACCATCCAACTTCGGAATGGGCACATTCACCACCTCAGGCGGTGGAGGTATGTACAACGGAACCTTCGGAGTAAATGACGCCCATGAAGGAGGGCGCAACTTTGACGTATGGAAAATGCAAACAAGTTGCATATACCACTTCGCAAAAGAAGGCAAGATTTACAAGGTGAAGCGTACCAAGGATTTATTGAAAGCATTTCCTGATAAAAAAGAAGAGATCAAAAAATACGCAACCGAGAATAGTCTTGATATGCTCTCTGCCGATAAAGCGCTTCAACTCATCGACTACGCATTATCATTATAAAAAAGACTATCCGCACACTACGTGCAACCATCATATAAACTGCAATGGCAAAGGCTGTTGCAGTTTTTTTGCAAAAAATGAAGAGAGCAGTTTGTGTTTTTTCGAACCTTGTGGTCTCGGCACCAATTTCCCTTTCCCCACACATACAAATAAGGGATACCCTGTTATCACAACAGAGTACCCCCACCAAATATTAACCATATCATTATTTTATGACAACCTTTACTTCTTCATGATAGGAGACCCCTCCCGGCCTCCCCATGAGGGGAGGGGGAAGCGTAAATAGCTTTTGTATGCAAGAGGCATCAGCAGATGGTGATGGTGACTGCCTCGCCTGAGTTTAATGCAACTCGGATTTTGTTGACTAATAATGCAAGGCAATCGCGTGAGTTCAGAACCATTCCTACCCTTGAGTTTACACCTACCAATATGCAGCCTTGTGTGTCGTAAGGATAGTTGCCTGCATGGATGAGGATGCCAGATCGTCCTAGCACATCTTGCAAGCAAGGCAACATCTTGCCAAACTTCGGACTCCACTGCATTTTTACCTTGTATGTACCTGTGGCAATCGCCTTCTTTGAACCTGCTGTCACGGTCTCTGTTGCAGTGCCCTCAGGCGGTTCAAGTGTGTTACAGTACCAGTGACCATCCACCAGCATATTGCCAATGATGTACTTGGGCTTCTTGTATTTTCTTTCTACTGTTATTTCCATAATCTTATCTATTTACTTTGTAACAGGTACGGTCTCTCATTTTTGTAACTGTTACATGTTACATTTTCATTTATTGAGGCGTTTATACACTCCCCTCGCTACTTTCTCTATCTTACCGTTCTTGCAGTATCGCGACAGGATCATTCGCACATCGGTGCTCTGACCGTTCTTCTCGCGCTGGGCCTTGAACTCCTGCACGGTGAACACTTCGGCGAGTTGGTCCAACAGCGGTTCGGCTGTCTTGCGACCATCGAGGCGTTCTGCCAGAAGTCGGTTCGAGGCGTTGATGTCGTTCTGCACGCGATGACCGAAGATGTGGCACATGGTGTAATGGGCTGTCTCACCTACCCATCGGGCAAAATCCACAATCTCCTTTGTCTCCTTGCCGTAGAGGGCTATGAGCGGTATGGCGGCACGGAGCATGAACTCTCCACAACGGTGACTCAGGTCGGCTTCTGCCTCGGTGAGCAGTCCATCGTTGAAGCGCTCCTCGAGCGAGTCAAACCATTCGCCGATGGCTTTGTTGGTCATAGGAGTCTCCAAGTGGCAGGTGCCATCGCCCAGCGAGAGGTCCTTCTGATAGAGTTCCATTATCAGTGCATCGCGCTCATGCTTCTCATCGTCAGTGAGGAAGTTCTGCCGTGGTGGTCGGAAGGTGCGCTTGCCTTGTGGCACAAGCACCGTTATGAAGCGTTGCATCAGTCCACCCTCACAGTTGTTGTCGGAGAACATTCGTTCGAGCATCGCCTTCACCGTACCGGCCATCAGGAGCGAGAGACTCATCTGGCAGTAGGTGTTGCATGTGGCATCGCTCATATAGAACTGTCGGTGCCAGTCCATGTCCCAGCCTTTGCGAAGCAGCACGCTGATGTCGGAGAACGATGAGCGTGTGGCACTCGAGAGGCCGTCCACTTCGGAGAACTGCCCGAGGAGCATGCCGCCCTTGCCGAGGTTTGTCTGCAACTCGAGGATTGATGACTTCGAGGTGGTCTCAAACAGGCGTATCTTTGGGTGGTATTTCGGTGGTCGCTTCTTCGCGTTTGTCTCCTCATCGCGCATGGCGGTGTTCACTCTGAGCTTCTCCCATTCGCTCTCATCGTGCTGTGCCAGTGTGTGCTGAATCATCTCGTTGAACAGTTTCGTGGCGTTGCCCTTACCCTTGCCCGAACCACCGATCACTGCCACATACTGCTGTGGACCGATGACACATCCGTTGATGTAGGTGGCACGGAAATGCGAGGCGTGGGCAGAGAGCACCGGCAGTGCCGAGAGCAGGAGCATCTGCTGGAAGCGAGGGTCGTAGTTGGCGGCGAGGAGTGACATCAGTCGCGGAATCCTTTTTGGCACAGGAGGTGGATTCCAGCCCTGCGAGAGTTCTGCGAAATCCATGTCATCCTGCTCATCACTTTCCTGCATCGTGGCGAGGCTCTCCCTTTGTGCCTGGGCATTGATGTTGCGGAGTGCGGCACTCATGAAACCCTTGTCGGCGGTGTAGTTATCGTAGAAATAGTCTATCAGCGAGCGACAGTCGGCAGTCTGCGAGTAGTTCGGCAGTCGTTCGGCAACAACAGCCATGAGTTGTTCGCGCGACATCAGTTTCGGCAATCCCACTGAGAGCACAGCCATGAGGTTCGAGTGCCAGTTGTGAACACCCCAGATGTCCATCTTCTGAGGGTCGAGACCAGCCGCCTCGCAGCAGAGGTCGAAGGCCCTTTTCCCCGCCTCGCTTGGCGATGCCTCCCTTTTCCCCTCCACTTCGTTAGGGACAAGGGCGTCAGAATGCTGCTGGCTGTCGGTAGAGGA
>JAZQOD010000219.1:0-3097 GCA_045627685.1 Prevotella sp.
ATCTACGGCAGTCGTGTGAACTTCCGTCCAGAGTACAGTGTCGTTGCCACCGGCACCTACGTCGATGATGAGGGTAACACCAAGGTGAAGAAGACCCACATCTCCGATCTCACCAAGGATCTGAAGTTCCAGATGTATTAACTTCTTGCCCGATGGGCACGGCTCACCAGCCGTCGCCCTGAGGGCAGAAGTTTAAGTGAAAAGTGAAGAGTGAAAAGTGAAAAATCCTGATTACCTTGTTATCGTTTTCGCTAAAAAATATGTCATTCTGTCATTCTTTCTCCACTGCGTTATGTAATCGAACCAACGGGCCGCTTGCGTAATGCAAAGGAGCAAGAAAGCGTCACCCTGCGGGATGCCGAGCGCTGTCTAATAAACAAAACAACTATGAACAAGAACAATTTCAATCTCAGTTTCTGGATCAAGCTGGCTATGACCATTCTGTCTGCTTTTGCGGCAGCGATGGGCGCATCAGCCTGCGGTATGTCTGATGTGGCTGCAATAGCCACAGGCTGCGCGGCTGGAAGCATACTAAATGCATAGCCCCATCCCTCCTCCCCGAGCCCCCCTCCGTCTCCCCCCTCATTCTTTCTCCGCTATCGCTATGAAAGCGGCAAAGCCGAGCGGGGGGAGGGATATTGAGATACTCTTTCTGACAGTGTGCCCTCCGACAATATGGCTAACCTCAAAAGCTCCCGCCCCATGAGGGGAGGGCTGGGGAGGGGCTTTTTCTCTTTTAGTTTATGCGAACAATAACTCTCATTATCATTCACTGCAGTGCCACGCGGGTGGACCGGCGGTTCACCTTCGAGCAGTGTCGCGAGGATCATATCCGTCACCGCCGTTTCAAGGATATCGGCTACCACTATTACATCGAGATAGATGGCACCATCCATAAGGGCCGTGACGAGTCCGTTGTCGGCGCACACTGCAAGAACCACAATGCCCATAGCATCGGTATCTGTTATGAGGGTGGAATAGGAGCCCCTCCCCAACCCTCCCCTTATGGGGAGGGGGCTGCTGTTCCACCAAAGGCAAAGGATACCCGTACGCCGGAGCAGAAGGCCGCCCTCCATGCCCTCCTGGTCGAACTCAAGCGCAGCTACCCCCGCGCCCTAATCCTCGGCCACCACGACCTCAATCCCCAAAAGGCATGCCCGTGCTTTAATGCAGCTACAGAGTACATGAATCTATAACAAAAGGCTCCCGGAAAATTCCGAGAGCCTTTTTGTATTGATATTCGTAGTCAATTATAATGTGCCCTTCCTCCGAATGGTCTCCCTCTCCTAGGAGAGGGTCGGGTAGGTGCTTTTGTTTCCGTACGAAGTCCCCAGAATCAAAATCCTAAGTAAGAAAGGAAATCGTCGATGCCAATGACATCCACATGAGGAAACGTAATCTCCTTCAATACATTGAAATGATGATCCTCTGTAACAATGAACTTCGCATTGGCAAACAATGCACAATCCACGAATTTATTGTCATCAAGATCTGCTTCAATCAGTCTGTAGTGCATGTGAGGATCCAATCGCCTAACATTCGCTCGGGTCAAGATGGCGAAGACTACAGCCTCGGCAACCTGCGAATTGATATTACGCGTCAAAACCTCCGTGTATTCCTCAATAATTTCGTTGGTAACACACAGGGTAAACCGTCCTTCCACAAAACTCCGCCATATATCGCGGTATTTGTTCTTTGCAGAAATAGACATCACAAGGACATTCGTGTCCAAAACAATATTCTCCATCAGTCTTTAAGCGTATGGTGTACGTTCGTGCAGATTGCGGAAAGACTCCACCTTCTCATCATTCAGTTCACCCGTCTGCCATAGACGATCTATCTCCATCTGTGCCTTCTGAACAAAGAAATCTGAGATTGCTTGCTTAAGTAGAAGCAGAGATTCCTGAGTCTTCACGAACGACATCATATCGATAATCTCCAACTGAGCTGGACTAAAAACATTTGTTTGCATAATCGTCAATCTAATGTTTGCAACAATATATCTTCGCTTGCAAAGTTACACTTTTCCTTTTAAATATTATCATTCTCTTGTGAATTTAACATTCTTAAGCTATCATATTCCTAATGTGTATGGCTCGCTGGTTACAAGTACAACGCTGCTTCGGGGCCCATGTTCATCAGGAGGTCGAAGATGCTGAGGTCGGGCAGGAAGCCGTGCTTCTGCTTATATACCTGGTAGTATTCCTTCTGTGGAACAGATGGAGCAAGGGGTGTGACGCCGAGGAACTCGGTGGTGCGCGACGGACGCTGGTCGATGTCAAGGATGCTGAGGCAACGCTCTACGAGGGCTTCGTTGAGATCGACGAGGTATTTCCACTCACGTTCGTAGATAGGACGGAAGTCGTCCTGGAGGTATTCGAAGAATGGGGAGTTGTAATAACTGGTCTCGAAGGCAAACCAGTGTTGGTGTTGCCAGTTGAGTTGATGGCTCAGTTGGATGTCGCGCATGAGACATTTGCCCCTATCGGAGAAGTTGCTCTTGTCGATAGGGATGGACAGGGCGAGACGACCGTTAGGGGAGTCGATATAGCATCGGTTGCGGAGTGTCTGCTTCTGGAAGTTCTCGTTGACCTCAATAGCAATTGGTTCGCCGCTCTTGAAAGCAGCGAACCAACTGATTGGGGGTAAATAGAATGAAGGCAAGAAAGACCCTCTCCGCCCTACGGGCACCTCCCCCATAATGGGGAGGATATTTTGAAATGTCTTTTCCATTGAGTATAATTTATACGTGTACGATTGGATTAACAAAAACCGGAAAAACCCCTTGTGCTTATGTCGGGCCTATCGGCTTGCTGCTATGAGCGTGTCAAAAATCTTGCATGCAAGCATCTAGATATTTTGAACCACTCACATCAGCGTGGTGCTACCCACCACTCGACATAATCCCGCGGCGATAAACCAGAAATAAACCGCCATCCGGATGGTCTCGTCCGCGTAAGCCTTCTCTGTGGGCTCTCTGTGCGTAGCGGTTTATTTCCGGTTTATCGCCTTGGGGTTATGTCGAGTGGTGAGTAGCACCACGCTGATGTGAGTGGTTCAAAATATCTGGATGCTTGCATACAAGTATTTTGAAGCG
>JAZQOD010000220.1:0-4238 GCA_045627685.1 Prevotella sp.
CAAGCGAGAGGGCTATCGCTTCCTCCACTTTCGTTCCGCGACGGGCGAAACCGAGTTTCTTGGCTGCTATGAGTGTCAGTGAGTCGGTATCAATGGAGAACTGCTCCTTGACGGCTTCAAGAACGGCATTCTTGATTTCAACGAGTGGAATGTCGGTGATGTCGCGACCACTGTCTGGACGGTAACTCTGATAGGAATCGGCAAAATCCTTGTCAATCCATACTGTTGTGCCCTTGCGATCAGGAGTGGTGTAATAGCCACTGCCAACAATCTCTGTGATGCTGCGGAGCAATGTCGGTGTCACACGTGCCTCACCTCGCATAGTGCTCACCCTACGGCAGAGTTGTGTGAGGGTGATTGGTTGTTCGTGGTGTATGATACGACTCACTATGACCTTGTCGGATTTCAGTTCATTGGCACGAGGGGTGTATTCCTCGTAAGGAAGGGCATTCGAGGTGACGACCATTTCCTGCTGCTGCGAAGCGTCATACTCACAGGCAAGGAATTTCTCATCCAATGCCGGAGCAGATTCTATCCTCTCGATGATGCGCTTGAGGACTCGCTCCTTGTTGTTGAACCAGTCAACGCTCCATACTCGCATTACCTGCCACTTGAGGTTGCCCAATACCGATGGCTGCACAATCTCACGGTCGCGGGTGGTCTGGGTGATATGGTATCCCTCGCCATCAAGGAGGATTCCGAGTGAATAGACATCAGGATTCTCCTTTGCAGAAACGGCAACATCGACCTTGAACTGCGAACGACCTACGCATACGGATGCGTTATATCCCCTCGCCTTGAGGGCATCTGCTATCTGGGTTGCGATGAAATTATCATCGCTTGTTTGCAGTGTGTTGGATGCCTGAACGAGAGTCTGCTGTTCGGCATATTCAAGGAAATGCTTGAGTCCTTCTACGCCCTTTGCCTGCGAACGCTTGAGATCGATCTGCGAAGATTTCAGTGTTGAGAAGACCATCATCTCCTGGCGTGCACGACTGACTGCCACATTGAGTCGGCGCTCACCACCAGCGTTGTTCAAAGGTCCGAAGTTCATCGAAACCTTTCCGTCCTTGTCTGGTCCATAACCCACGGAGAAGAGGATGACATCGCGCTCATCACCCTGCACATTCTCGAGGTTCTTCACGAATATCGGTTCGTAGAGTGCATCAGCAGCCTCGCGGAGTGCCTTGTTGCGCTCAAAGCGCTCCTGGAGCATATCCTCGATGAGGTTCTGCTGGACAACGCTGAATGCTATGACACCGATACTTGGTTTTTCAGCGTCAGCACTCATGAGTCGGCGTTCCACCTCATTCACAATAGCCTGAGCCTCAGCCTTGTTGTTGCGTCGGCCTCCCTTGTCGTAAACGCCATCTATTGGTATGTAGCGCACCTTCGTTTGCTTATCGTCGATTGATGGGAATGTGATGAGCGAACCCTCATAGTACTCGTTGTTTGAGAAGGCAATGAGCGATTCGTGCTGCGAACGATAGTGCCAGTTGAGTTGAAGCGAAGGCATCTCCAGAGTGCGGCAGTCTTCGAGGATGCTTTCCATATCGTCGAGGTCAACCTCTTCCTCACTGACATTTGTTGATGTGAAGAAACTTGTTGGCGGCATCTGCTTAGGATCGCCCACAACGATGAGTGCCTTTCCACGGGCAATGGCTCCTACAGCCTCGCATGTTGGCATCTGCGAAGCCTCATCAAAGATGACAAGGTCGAACTTATCCTGCGAGAGCGACAGATATTGTGCCACTGACATAGGGCTCATGAGCATGCAAGGACAGAGGCGCTTGATGAGTTCAGGTATCTGTTCGAGCAGATCGCGGATTGACATGCCTCGACCACCATTGCTGATGTTTCGGTTAACAAGACCAGTCTCACTGCTACTGCTTATATTATCGGTCACATGTGGCACATTCTCTGCCAGACGCGAGCATAGTTCAAGTTCGCTGAGTTTCTGGAACTCAGTGGTGAGTTTCTTGTAGAGAGCCACCGTATCGTCGAAGATAACTCCCTCGAAAGTGCGGAGAACAGGATTCTCAGCAATCTTCTTCTGGGCAAGAGCCTTGAAGATGGTCTTGCGGACTATCGGAAGTACATCCTTCGGATTGACAACCTCGCTCTCGATCATATCAACGACAGCACCAAGTCCCTTTGCCAGCAACTCCTTGCGATACACGCACCAGTGATACCAGTCGCGCATGTCGGAGAGATTGTTGCTCCAAACGGCAAGTCGGTCGGCCAGGTTCTTCATCTCGCCCTTTGCAGGGAGTGCATCTTCCTGTAAATTTTCTCCGAAACACCTATTAATTGATGTCTGTGTGGCTGATATCTGACGGTGGAGTTTCAGGTAGTCGGCCAGCGACTCAATGAGTGTATCCACCTCATTTTCAACGACATAAGGATTGTACTCGCGTAATTTATTGAGGAACGCGCGTTTAGCAAAATAACGAGGCACAAACCATTTTGCCTTTATCGAGCGCCACTCGCGATACAGTTGGTCGGCATCAAGGGTGAATATCTCCGGCGAATTGTCGCGGAGCAGTGCCTCGCGCTTCTGGCGGGCTGTCGAAAGCAGTTCGTAGTTGCTTTCTGCCGCATTGATAATATCGACTGATTCAAGGAGCGACTTACGCAATGAGGCTTCACTGGCAAGGTCACTTTCCTCGATGTTCATTCCAAGAAGGGCATGCTTTGATGGCTGTCCGACAAGTCCCATGAGCGACTCCAGGCGACCACCGAGCAGATGTTCATATTCATTCCACAAATCCTTAGAGAACTGGCGGAGGAAATCCTCGGTCAGAATTTCGGCATTCATCATGCGGCAGTTGTCCTTCTCATAGCGCACGATACAGTCGTAGAGCGAGAATCCGTCAGAGCCCTTGTACTCATGAAGGGCCTCCATATAGGCGATGAGGTTCTTGCGCTCTGTGAAGAGGTTCGCGGCTGTGCGTGAATATTCCTTCGGTCCAATGGTGTGGCGCACATTGAGGGCCATTCCCAACTGGTTGAGGATATGTCGCTTGGTGCATTTGTTGGAATGCATTTCCAGACAGAACGGACCTAATCCCACCTTTTCCAAACGGCTCTGCACAACGCTCAGAGCGGCCATCTTCTCTGCCACAAAGAGCACTCGCTTGCCTTGGAACAATGCATTGGCAATGAGGTTGGTGATGGTTTGCGACTTGCCCGTTCCCGGAGGTCCGTACAATATGAACGAATGACCGAGACCTGCCTCATAGACAGCCGCCATCTGCGATGAGTCAACAGGCACAGGCAATGCCAGTTCCTCAGGCTTCATAGCCTTGTCCTTCTCATGGAGGGTGGTCTGGAGCGGTTCAGGTTGCCATGTGAGGCGTTGCTGCACAAGACTGTCGATGACTTCGTTCTGTAGCAGTTCCTCACGATGGTTGTGGATATCATTCCACATAAGGAACTTCGAGAACGAGAATACGCCGAGGATTGATTCCTCCTCGACATCCCATCGCTTCTGGTCTTTCAAAGCATCGCGGATGATAGCGAAGATCAGTCTGACATCAACACCATGCTCATCCTGTGGCAGATCGTTGAGACCCGGAATCTTGATGTCATAGTTCTGACGCAGGAACTCCATGAGGGTGACATTGAGCATTATATCCTGGTCGATGGTACGGATATAATAGTGGCCCTTCTTATAGACCATCTCTACCGGAAGCATCAGGATAGGAGCATAGCGAGGGGTTTCGCTTCTGTCGGTCTCAAACCAGCGGAGTGTGCCGATGGTGAGGAACAGAGAGTTGGCACCTGTCTCCTCTATCGCATTTCGTGCTGCACGATAGATATTTGTCAGTGTGGTCTTTGTCTCGCCCTGTGGCAGATACGAATGGAGGGTGTGATACATGATGTCATTGCTCACCAGCGGTTGCAATGCCGGATAGAGTTTCGAACGCACCAGTCGCTCCTCGCTGTCGATAGGGATATCAACATCGGGCTTTTCCATAAGCAGGAATTCTTCGCCATCCTGAAGATGATCCTCCAGTTTGTCGATGTCGAACGAGATGAACTGTATTGCCTTCTGGCGCAGATGCAGGTTGAGCATATTGTTGCGAAGCGTGAAGTCAAGCAGTTTGCGCTCCCAGATATCCATCTTGTTCAGTTCACGGTCGGAAGCAATAATCTTCGACAGGTCGTAGCGTGAGCGCTCTCTCACCTCAATGGTGCAGTCGTCGTGCTCTACCCCATCAACTTCCTGCAGTTCC
>JAZQOD010000221.1:0-6863 GCA_045627685.1 Prevotella sp.
CAATAAAAAAAGTATCTTTGCACCCAAGATGAAGCAAGTAAAGGCCAAAAAGCAACTGGGACAGCACTTCCTGACGGACTTGGGCATTGCCCAGCGCATAGCAGACACGGTAGATGCCTGCCCTGATCTGCCTGTACTCGAGATTGGTCCGGGTATGGGTGTCATGACTCAATATCTGAAGGAGAAACCACGCCCGCTCAAGGTGGTTGAGATAGACCGTGAGAGTGTTGAGTACCTGTCTGAGCGTTGGCCTGACTTTGTTCCACAGATAGTGAGTGGAGACTTTCTGCGCATGGACTTGAAGGAAGTCTTTGGTGGAGAACAATTCGTGCTGACGGGCAATTATCCATACGATATCTCATCGCAGATATTCTTCAAGATGCTGGATAACAAGGATCTCATACCTTGCTGCACCGGAATGATTCAGCGTGAGGTAGCTCTGCGCATTGCTTCAGAGCCTGGTTGCAAGGCATACGGAATATTATCTGTTCTCATTCAGGCTTGGTACGACACGGAGTACCTCTTCACCGTTGACGAGACGGTGTTCAACCCACCACCAAAGGTGAAGAGTGCTGTGATACGTATGACACGTAATGCCGTTACTGACTTAGGGTGTGACGAGCAACTGTTCAAGCGTGTCGTAAAGACGGTTTTCAACCAACGTAGAAAGATGTTACGTGTGTCACTCCGACAGATTTTTGGTCAGGACAATCCTGCCTCGCCAAGCTTCTATGAGCATGAACTCATGACCAAGCGCCCTGAGCAGCTTACGGTAGCGCAGTTTGTTGAGCTGACCAACTTGGTAAACAACGAATTATTAATTAAAACTAGTACAATATGATAGACGTAAAGGAAGTACTCGGCAATGCTGAGGAAGAGATGGAGATGGCTGTGATGTTTTTGGACGATCAGTTCAACCACATTCGTGCAGGACGTGCTAACGTAGCTATTCTTGATGGTGTGCGTGTTGAGTCATACGGATCTATGGTACCACTCAATCAGGTGGCAACAGTTACTACACCCGATGCTCGTACCATTGCTATCAAGCCTTGGGACAAGAAGCAGATTCGTGAAATCGAGAAGGCTATCATCAATTCGAATGTAGGTATCACTCCTGATAACAACGGTGAGGTGATTCGTCTCGCTATCCCTGTACCAACAGAGGAGCGTCGTAAGGAACTTGCAAAGCAGTGCAACCAGATGGGCGAGAAGATCAAGGTGCAGATCCGCAAGATCCGTGGTGATGTGAAGGATACACTGAAGAAGGCTATTAAGGACGGTCTCTCAGAGGACCTCGAGAAGGATGCTGAGGCAGATCTTCAGAAGATTCACGACAAGTATATCGCAAAGGTTGATACAATGCTTGCCGAGAAGAACAAGGAGATTATGACAGTATAAGAAGTGCAAGGCTTAGTAATAAAGAATACTGGTTATTGGTACACAGTACTGACCGACGAAGGAGTTACCCTTGATTGCAAAATCAAGGGCAATTTCCGTTTGAAGGGCATCCGTAGCACCAACCCCGTTGCCGTGGGCGATAGGGTAGAACTTACCCCAGCCCATGACCTCACTCCAGCCCTCTCACAAGGAGAAGGGGCTAATGTGGCATGGATAACTGCTATTGAAGACCGTAGGAATTATATCATCCGCCGTTCGCAGAACCTCTCGAAGGCGAGTCATATCCTTGCGGCAAATGTTGATCAGGCATTCCTCGTCGTTACCATCAACTATCCAGAGACCTCACTCACATTCATCGACCGTTTCCTCGCATCAGCCGAAGCATACAATGTGCCGGTGGTGTTGGTGTTCAACAAAACCGACCTCCTTTCCGAAGATGAACTCCGTCTGCAACAAGGCGTGATGCATCTCTACGAGACCATCGGATATAAATGTCTCGCCATTTCGGCAGAGCAGGGCGATGGCATAGACAAAGTGAAGGAACTGATGGCTGGGAAGATAACCCTGTTGAGCGGCAACAGTGGAGTGGGGAAATCGACACTCATAAACCGTCTGGTGCCAAACGCCCAGTTGCGTACCTCGGAGATTTCAGATGCCCACAACACCGGTATGCACACCACTACTTTCTCGGAGATGCTTTTCATCTCGCCGGAGAAGAATGTGGCCGATGGTGCCCTCATCGACACTCCTGGAATAAAAGGCTTCGGTACTTTCGATATGGAACCGGAGGAGATAACCAGTTATTTCAAGGAGATATTCCATTTCTCAAAGAACTGCCGCTTCAACAACTGTACTCACACCCACGAACCAGGTTGTGCTGTGCTTGAAGCATTGGAAAACCATTACATCTCGCAGAGCCGATATCAGTCGTACATCTCAATGATGGAAGACAAGGAAGACGGGAAGTATAGGGCGGCGTATTAGGGACCCTTTCCGAGAGCCCCCCTCCATCTCCCCCCTCAGTGGGGGAGGGTTATGAAGATACTCTTAATATATGAAGGGCATATAAAGCTACGTATATTCAATGTCAGATATAAAAGTAAATCAGGATATAGCAGTCTCGCAGGTGGATAATGCATTTTACTCCTCTTGCTCCGAGCAGGGTCGCTCGGCTTTGCCGCTTCGCTCGTCAAGGCAGAAGAAGGGGAAGGCCGAGGAGAATGCCGAAGGCCGGGGGAAAGGTAAGATAGCTGTCCTCCTCTCCGGTGGTGTTGACTCGGCTGTAGTGGTGCATGTCCTTACGGAACAGGGACTGAAACCTGATTGCTTCTACATAAAGATTGGCCCGGAAGAGGAGTCGGAATGGGACTGCTCGTCGGAGGAGGATCTCGAGATGTGTACTGCGATATGCCATCGCTATGGTCTGAAACTCGAGGTGGTGGACTGCCATCAGGACTACTGGGACAAGGTGACACGCTATACTATGGAAAAGGTACGCGCGGGATATACTCCTAATCCGGATGTGATGTGCAATCGTCTCATCAAGTTCGGTGCGTTCTACGAGAAGAAAGGTCACGAGTATGACCTCATTGCCACTGGTCACTATGCCCAGACGGAGATTGACGAGCAGGGACGCAAATGGCTCTGCACAGCCCCAGACCCAGTGAAGGATCAGACTGATTTTCTGGCACAGATTTACGATTGGCAGTTGGAGAAGGCCATCTTCCCGATAGGAAGTATGATGAAGGAGGAAGTGCGCCGCATTGCCGAGGAGAATCATCTTATCAATGCAAAGAGGAAAGACTCGCAGGGAATATGTTTCCTTGGAAAGATAAACTACAACGATTATATCCGTCGCTATCTCGGTGAAAATCCGGGCGATGTCATTGAACTCGAGACAGGCAAGAAGATAGGCGAGCACAAAGGACTGTGGTTTCATACCATCGGTCAGCGCAAGGGCCTCGGTTTCGGTGGTGGTCCGTGGTTTGTCATCAAGAAGGACATTGAAAAGAATATTCTCTATGTGAGCAACGGATATTCACCGGAGGATGCTTACAAGCAGGACTTCCGTGTGGTTGACATGCATATCCTCACGCCGGGCAGTGAGTTGCCTGAAAAGATAACTTTTAAGATTCGACATACAGCCGATTACAACCATGCGACGTTGGAAAAACAAGAAGACGGAAGTTTTTTTGTGCATAGCGAAGTAAAGATTCACGGCGTTGCCCCAGGGCAATTTTGTGTCATTTACGACGAAAATCACCACCGATGTTACGGTTCGGGCGAGATTAGCCTATAGAAATTGGAATTATGATACATCGTTGAAATATAATTCCAAACATGTAAATATGATACATTGATAGTAGTTTCATTTCATTGAAACATATTTATAACTAAATGGTGCAAAATTAGCATAGAGTATTTTTCTTTTGTGCTAACTTTGCACCATGAAATTTTAGAAGCAATTTCGTTCGAGCATGAGAATATGGTTTTAGTTAATATAAATTGGTTGTTATAAGGTTTTTGGAAAATCATTAGTAAATAAGGTAATAAATTGTTTCATGAATAGGTGGCCCGCGAGGGGTCGCCTATTTTTTTTGGTTGTTTGGATTTTTATGCTTATATTTGTAGTCGATAACCAAAAATCAAACACGAATGAAGAAATCTGTTCTTTTCTCGCTTATAGCAATGCTGTCGGTTCTGCCACTGACGATGAATGCGTCCAACGATCTCACTCTCGGTAAGTCAAACAGCAAATCGATGCCTTTCACGCTCGTTGGCAGGAATGCTAACGCTACAGTGCTCGTTGCCGACAATGATTTCGAGGTGGTGAAACGCACTGCCGGAATGTTTATCGATGATGTGAAGGCTGTCTCGGACAAGACACTCGCTAATGGTGTTTCTGCAAATACCGTTATTGCTGGAACCATTGGTCATAGCACCATCATTGATGAACTCATTGCCAAAGGCAAAATCAATGTCGATGATATCCGCGGTCAGTGGGAACGCTACCGGATTGTTGTGGTGAAGTCGCCGATGAAAGGAGTGGCGAAAGGACTTGTCGTGGTGGGAAGCGACCGTCGTGGCACAGCCTACGGATTGCTCCATATATCCGAACTCATCGGTCAGAATCCTTGGTGCTGGTGGGCTGATGTCCCAGCGAAGAAACATGCCGAACTGATACTCTCCGGTTCGTTTACCTCGAAGACCCCTTCGGTGAAATACCGCGGTCTGTTCATAAACGATGAAGACTGGGGCCTCACCCCTTGGGCTGGCAGGAACTTCGAGAAGGAGAGAGGCAATATCGGCCCTCGTACCTATGCAAAGGTGTGCGAGTTGCTGTTGCGCCTGAAAGCCAACTATCTATGTCCTGCCATGCATCCGGTATCAACATCTTTCTATTCAATTCCGGAAAACAAACTCGTTGCTGATACTTTTGCCATTGTGATGGGAACAAGCCATTGTGAACCATTGTTTCTCAATACAGCTTCCGACTGGGACCGCCGCACTATGGGCGAATGGGACTATGACACCAACAAGGATGGCATATTGAAAGTGCTCGACAAACGCGTGAAGGAGACTATCCCTTATGAGAATGTTTACACCCTTGCCCTTCGTGGTCTGCACGATGCACACATGAACGGAGGTGGCGTGACGATGAAAGAAAAGGTGGCACTCCTGCAAGGTGCTCTGCAGGATCAGCGTAACCTCATCGCCCAGAACACCGACACCCCGATAGAGCAGGTTCCGCAGGCGTTCACCCCTTACAAGGAGGTGCTCGACATCTATTCCGCCGGTCTTGAACTGCCGGAAGATGTGACTATCATCTGGCCTGATGATAATTTCGGCTATATGAAACGCCTGTCGAATCCGAAGGAACAGAAACGCTCCGGTCGTTCGGGAGTGTATTATCATCTGTCGTATCTCGGTGTGCCACATAGCTATCTGTGGTTCGGCACAACCCCTCCGGCACTCATGTACGAGGAGTTGCACAAAGCATATACAACAACAGCCGACCGTGTGTGGGTGGCTAATTCGGGCGATATTAAAGGCACCGAGGCTTCGCTTGCCCTCTTCCTCGCGATGGCTTACGACATCGACTCGTTCAACCATGACAATGTGGTGGACTTCCACGCAAGATGGTTTGCAGATATGTTCGGCGAGGAGTATTACGATGACTTCAAGACTATCACCAAGGAGCAGAGCCGGTTGTGCTTCCAGCGAAAGCCGGAATATATGGGTTTCGGATACTGGAACAACTTCTGGGGGCCGGGCGGTGGCGAGAAGCGCACCGATACGGAGTTCTCGATGAGCAACTATAATGAATATGAGCGTCGCCTGTCGGAGTATAAGGCGATAGCCGACAAAGCCTATATAATATATAATAAGGTGTCGGAAGAGGCGCGCCCTGCATTCTTCGAACTGATGTATTACCCTGTGAAGGGAGCAGAGCTGATGAACCGGATGAATATGGGTGGTCAGATGTATCGCGAGTATGTGCGTCAGGAAAGAGCCGATGCCAATGTGGTGAAACCGTATGTAGAGCAGCTCCACGATTCGCTTGTGGCAATGACCAACCACTACAACGAGATGCTTGGTGGAAAATGGCGCTATGTGATGTCGCTCGAACAGAACTATGACGGTACGGCTGCCTATTTCAAAGTGCCACGAATGGAGATGGAATACAAGCCACTCGCACATGCAGCACTCGGCATAAAGGTGGAAGGAGAGCAGATGGAAAAGGCATACGGTTCATATCATCAGTTGCCTGTATTCTCGAAGGTTCTGCCAGCGGAGCATTGGATTGACATATATAATAAAGGTGTGGGTGAGTTGAAACCACAGATAACTACCTCCGCTGATTGGATAAAAGTATATCCATACACCACGAATGTTGCAATAAAAAATGCAGGCAGTGAGAATAACTGCCGTTATTATGTGGAAGTTGATTTCGCCAATGCCCCTGTTGGCGAGGCTGTGAAAGGATGGGTGAAGGTGAATGCCGGAGAAGAAGAGGAACAGATACTCGTGTCGGTATTCAACCCAGCCGACCTGAATATTGATGACCTCAGAGGCGTGTTTGTAGAGGATAATGGTGTAGTGTCTATTCCGGCAGCCGATTTCAGTAGAACGATAGAGAACGATGATTTGAAGTTCTTCGTTGTCGATGGTCTTGGTGTGGAAGGCAAGGCTTTGCAGATGGGAGAGCCGACGGCACCTCTGCAGGCATATAGAACAGTTGATTCTCCAAACCGAGTGGAATATGATTTCTACACATTCAATGCCGGTATCGTGGATGTTTATACTTATGTTCTTCCTACATTCCCATTGCATTCTGAACGTGACTTCAAGATGCCGGAGAACACCAATTCTGATACAAAATATTCAGTGCGTATTGATGGAGGTAGTCTGAGTTCGCCAACAACCTCGGCGATAGAATACACCCAGGCGTGGTATGACGCGAT
>JAZQOD010000222.1:0-11580 GCA_045627685.1 Prevotella sp.
GTCAGAGCAAAGGCGACAAGCCGAAGAAGAAGCACCGCCGCCCGAAAGCCAAGAAAAATCCTGAAAGCCAGCAATAAAAAAAATCCCGATCCTTATGGACCGGGATTATTTGTTTCGGTGGTTTTGCCCACCTTCAGTTGATCAAAGTTCTGAATTACTCAGCAGTCTCCTCTGCAACCTCAGCAACTGGAGCCTCTACAACCTCCTCTACAGGAGCCTCTACAGCCTCTTCGCCTTCAGCTACAACGATAACAGGAACCTTAACCTCTACCTCCTTGTGGAAGTGTACAGTTGCCTCGTACTCACCAACAGCCTTGATGTCCTTCATTGTAACGATCTTGCGATCGATGTCGAAGCCCTTAGCCTGGAGTTCAGCAGCTACAGTTGCAGCGTTTACTGAACCGTAGGTAGCACCTGTTGCAGAAACCTTAGCAGCAATAGTAAGAACAACGCCCTCGAGAGCAGCGCCCTTCTTCTCAGCCTCAGCCTTAAGAGCAGCGAGCTTAGCAGCCTGCTGACGGATGTTCTCAGCGAGAACCTTCTTTGCTGATGGTGAAGCGATAACTGCCTTACCCTGTGGGATGAGGTAGTTACGACCATAACCGTTCTTTACACTCACGATATCGTTCTTGTATCCAAGACCGATAATATCTTCTTTAAGAATTAATTCCATTGTGTTACCTCCTTTTTAAATTACTTCATCAAATCGGTTACATAAGGAAGGAGCGCAATCTGGCGTGCACGCTTTACAGCTGTAGCAACGCGACGCTGATACTTAAGAGAAGTACCTGTGATACGACGAGGGAGAATCTTACCCTGCTCGTTGAGGAACTTCTTAAGGAACTCAGGATCCTTATAGTCGATATACTTGATACCGCTCTTCTTGAAACGGCAATACTTCTTCTTCTTTACATCGATAGAAGGAGCTGTCAAATAACGGATTTCTGATACTTCTGCCATGGTTTAAGCCTCCTCTTTTTTACCAAGCTTAGCACGACGCTTCTCTGCATAAGCAGCTGCGTACTTGTCAAGCTTAACTGTGATGAAACGCATAACTTTCTCGTCACGACGGAAAGCTGTCTCGAGTTTGTTAATTACTGCTGGCTCTGCCTTGAACTCAATGAGGTTGTAGAAACCTGTTGACTTCTTGTCAATTGCATAAGCCATCTTCTTCAGTCCCCAAGCCTCTTCATTGAGAATCTCGGCACCCTTATCAGTGAGTACCTTCTTGAACTTAGCGACCGCTTCCTTCATCTGATCATCAGACAAAACGGGAGTTAAAATGAAAACGGTTTCGTATTGATTCATACTGTTAATAAATAATTAAAATGTTTATGCCCACACGCATTATGCGCAAAGCGAATGCAAAGTTACAAAAAATTACTCGAATAACGTCCTGTCGCCCACTGCTAATCGCGCTAATTAACTATTTTTTACTAAAATATTGACAAAAATCAACCTTCGATTGCTCTGTTAACCAGAATTATTGTACATTTGCACCGCAAAACAAAGCGCGGAATTCTATGAAGAAAATACTCATGTGCCCTCTTCTCGGCCGACCATTACTATATTTTGGAGTCATCCTGATGCTGATACATTTCGTTTTCCAGTTGCACGCCAACTGGTTGCTCATCGTGGCATTTGTGCTGGAACTCATCGGAGTGACAGTAAAATACTATCAAATAAAGCATCACTATGACAAATAGAGATGAAACCTTCATGCGCGAGGCTATCAACCTCAGCATTGACAATGTACGGAATGGCGGTGGTCCGTTTGGTGCTGTCATAGTGAAAGACGGGGAAATCATAGCTCGCGGAACAAACCGTGTAACTGCCAACAACGATCCAACGGCGCACGCTGAGGTTTGTGCAATACGCAACGCTTGTCGCGAGATGAATACTTTCAAACTCGAGGGGTGTACGATATACACATCCTGCGAGCCTTGTCCTATGTGTCTCAGTGCAATCTACTGGGCTGGAATAGAGCGTATTTATTTCGGCAACAACAAACACGATGCCGATCATATCGGTTTCGGCGACCAGTTCATATACGAGGAAATCGACAAGCCGATGTCCGAGCGCTCCATTCCTTCTACCCCACTCCTACGCAACGAGGCAATAAAAGCCTTCGAAGCATGGGAGAACAAGGAAGACAGGATTGAATATTAACCGGAGGGCTGAATCAATTACATTCTCAAGGCAGGGCTATTATTCTTCTTTTGTATCTCATCCGGATGTTATATGGAAATCCTTCACACCGGTTTGATGCATAGATTCTAAAACCCTTCCACTTTGCTAATGCTTTGAACACATCATCAAGCTCCCATTCGTTGGGAGTACTGACAATAACATTGTGTACTCTTGCATATTCATCTGATACTTCAGCAAAGAGTTCCGAGGTAGCAAACTTTGATCCATCAGGCATAGTTTCAAGTTTCTCCAACATCTTGCCTGCCCAAAAATAGACTGTGCCGTCAAACTCTTTGCGCCCAGTTATATGCTCTGGCTTCAGATATACCGCGAAGTCAAAAGTAACCTCACCTCTTGTCATGTTTAGTTTTGTTACATATGTTACAAGTCGATTGCACATGCCAGCCTCAAGCATGGCTGCAATTTCCTTGTTTTCCGTCCTTGGCACATAGCCGACATGATATCCTCCATAATAGAGGCTAACTGCATTTTCATCATGCTTGTTATCACATTCGCGAACAAGTTCTATCTTACAGTATTTCTCTAACTTTTGCAAAGGTTTTCTATTCTTGATAAAATGAGTACCTGCTGCATAAGTGTGTTTAAGAAGAATGAAAGACATCGTCTCCATCTCAAATTTATTCTTCTTAGATTTATCCATTGCTTCTTTTTCCTTCTTTTTTTGAAGTGCAACGGCTTTGCGTTCAAGTTCATACTCAGATGGTTTGAACAGGTCTGTCTTGCGGAACTTGCACTCCCCACTTTCATAATTTTTCTTGAAAGTGTCTCTACAGCATCGTCCGCATCCCATGATTCCATTTGATAAAGAATCGTCCATTCTACGAATGCCATCCTTATAGATGCAGCCTTCGCAAATTTTGCCATGAGTGCCTGTAAACCAAGGATCAACGGCTTTTGGCTCTGGCTTTTTTGAATACTTCTTATCAAGATAATCCCAAGCCATTGTGTATTCATGCCATACCTCTTCTGCATTTGCTCCTGTTTCTGCTACCAACAAGTATCTAAGAAGAGCGAGTCCTGCTTCATCACCATTAACACCGAACTCACTGAGGCCATGATTCATATACACCTTGTCGATGATAAAGCGATGGTTCTCCTCGTGGTAGTATGCCTCATAAGCGCACATTCCAGTCCAACTGCGAAAATATCTTATGCAATTAGCAGTACAATACATAAACCAATGGTCTTCCTGAACCTCTGGAATGTGTCCCTTGCTAATTATCTCCATATCTCTTTTTGAGATTTCAATACGTGTCTCTACACGACTTATATCGGAATCATCACCAGGCATTGGCAATGTTTTCCAACTATCTGCTGTTGCTACTTGCGTTTTTTGTGGGAGTCCATCCCCACCCTCTATTATGCCGTTGTAATTACCAAGTCCAAGTTTCCAACGCATGATAGCAAACATCTGCGCTTTCTTCTCTTCTAACTCCTCTTCCACAAGAAGGTCATGCGCTGCACCTTCATCACCGTAGCCTTTCAATGGGAATATCTCATAAGCGTGAGTCTTATAGAATCGAAGTATTACTTCCTTCATTTCATTAGGAAGGTAGTGCATTGCTTTAATAGCCAATTCTGTTGGAACGCCCCAAATAGATTCTGCAATACTGCCGACAATAGCACCAAGGGTATCTGAATCAGCCCCAAGACTCACTGCCTTTCTAATGGCATCCTCAAAACCTGTGCTCTCTGTAATTATCCATAGAGCAACTGGCACTGTACCTTGACAAGTTTCATCGAACTTGTTCAACACACTGGCTCTGCGTATGTTGATATTGTAGCCAGTAAATTCCAAAATAGGCTTAAATGCTTGGATTATTGCATCTTTGTCTATCTTATCTGCAAGCCAGCGGATTTCCCCACCATAATGTATAGCAAGAGCAACGGCTTGTGCACCTTTTACACCTTCTGGATGATTGTGTGTGCATTCTGCAGATCTCGCTGCTTCTGGCACCATTCCTCCAGCATTAAGAAATCGCCAAGCAATAGGACTTACACGCATAGCGCTGCCATTACCAAAACTATTATATGGCTGAGGATTATCGCTCATCACCCATTCGCGGAACCTACCGCCATAGCCGCCCTTTGGATTTGGATACTTTCTGCACCAGTCGTGAAGATATTTCCCATAATTTCTATCATGGAGTAAAGCATCTGCAATTGCAACAGTACAAATAGTGTCATCTGTGAAACTGCACTCTTCGGTGAAGAGTTCAAAGTTATAATCATTGGTGGGATTGAATTCAAAACGGCTACCCACGATATCGCCTATAATAGCTCCTAACATATTCTATCCTTTCTATTATTAAAACTCCAACTGAAATCCTTTTTTCTTGAATTGATCGTAGTTCTCTTTGTTGAAACTGAAGAGGAATGCTTCGCGCTTGGATGTTGGCCAGACGGTTTCATCAAGTTGGGTGACAAGTTCATAGTGGAGCATCTTTTTGGCGAAGTTACGACGCTCAAACTTCACATCAAGTATTGCTTCATAAAGCGATTGTAACTCCTTCATTGTGAACTTTTCCGGCAGGAGTTCAAAACCTACTGGTTTAAAGTGGATGCGCTCCCTGAGTCTCGACATGGCTTCACGAAGAATCATATCATGGTCGAAGGCAAGTTGGGGAACTTCATCCAAACCGAACCACTTTGCTCTGGCCGCATCGTCACCGCCTTTCACTTCCTGGATTTTCACCAATGCGTAATAGGCTATGGTTATCACTCGCTCACGCGGATCACGGTCTGGATCGGTGAAGGTCTGGAACTGTTCGATATACGCTCCGGTAAGTCCTGTTTCTTCCTGTAATTCTCTGAGAGCCCCTTCTTCTGCCGTTTCATCCGGATTGAGAAAACCGCCAGGGAATGCCCACTTGCCTTTGTATGGTTCTATACCTCTTTCAATTAATAAAACCTGTAGTCTTGTTCCGTCAAATCCGAAGATAACACAGTCTGTTGTAACCGCCGGATGAGGGTACTTGTAGCAATAATTTTTGTCTTCCATATTAATCTTGTGTAAATTTTACGCTGCAAAGATAATAAGTATTTCCCAAACCGCCAAATCTTTTGGGGTAAATTTTACGCAAGACTTAATATTTCTTTCCAGCAACATCAATGTACGACTAATGTCGTAAAGGTAAAACAAATAATAGTCGTTATTCCATAGATACAAAGAAATTCATGAAAAAATTAATGAGTAATTCATGTTGTGCCGCAGACAATATTTATTTTTTGAACACGAATGCCCACGAATTATCCACGAATTTATTCATAAATTATGGATTATAAATAAAATATAGTCATTTTGTCATTCTGTCTAAAAACAAAGTAAAAAAAGAGAACCCATTACTGGATTCTCTTTTGGAGCCTCTTGTCGGATTCGTGATCGAAGCACAGCGCCGCTTTCGGAGCATAGCGGAGAAAGTAACCGAAGCGTAGCGCCGCTTGCGTAGTGCAACGGAGCAAGAACCACGACCAGGGCGTTGGTGAGAAAAATACAAGAGACGAAAAAAGAGAACCCATTGCTGGATTCTCTTTTGGAGCCTCTTGTCGGATTCGAACCAACGACCCCGAGATTACAAATCACGTGCTCTGGCCAACTGAGCTAAAGAGGCAGGTGGGTAAGCGATTTACATCGCGCCGCTACAACCAAGTACCTTTGCTACGTTCCCGTCCTGGAGGATTCCGAGGGAGCTGACCGTGCAAGACTTACCCATGTTCAATAAGGCTTCCTTTCGAAAGCGGTTGCAAAATTACAATAAATCTTTGAAACCACCAAATCCAAACAACAAAAATTAGCAGTCACCTCCGGAAAAACATGATTTATCTCATATTCAAGCCCCCCACAGAAAAGACTCATATTGAATTATTGTGGTGAAAAATGATTTTGTGATAATGTTAATCCATTTTTCATCATAAAATAGAAACACCGGCTCCCTTCATATCGTTGTACTACTCTGATTTCTAAAAATACGCTAAATTATTTTGTTGTCTGCTGAAATTACTGTAATTTTGTATCGAATATGCGGTTTTCTCATAGAGAAACGGCTGATATTATTAATGCAAATATAGAATAAAATCGATGGTCACACCCGAAGCACTTTTACAACTCAAGGCTTTCGCGCGACAGGATGGAGCAATCCTGGCGGTGGTTTGGCTTGCAAGTATGTGGTGCCTCTTCAAATGGACTGAATCAACCTGGGGACCATTACTGATGCTCTCCACCCCGTTCTTCATCGTATGGCGACTGAAATCGTTTCGCGACTACGCACTCGACGGAGAGATTTCCTTCCGTAGAGGGCTGGCCTATTCATGCTATGTATTTTTCTACGCCTCACTGCTGTTTGCCCTCGGGCAATATCTCTACTTCCGCTTCCTCGACAACGGAGCATTCCTCACGCTGCTGGGCCAGACGGTGGAGGCAATGAAACCGGTGTATCTGCAGAACGGCATTAAGGAACAGGAACTGACAACGGCTATGGAACTCGTAAAGCAGATGAAACCTACGGAATGGATCTTCACCTTCATGACCAACAACCTCTTCATAGGAGCCATCGTCAGTCCGCTCATCGCTCTTATCTGTAAACGTTCACCAAAGAAATAAATAAGCAAACTATGGATATATCTGTTATAGTACCTCTTTATAATGAGGACGAGTCAATCAAGGAATTGTACGATTGGATTGTGCGCGTGATGGACGAGCACAAGTTCACATACGAGATTATCTTCATCAACGACGGTTCTACCGACCACTCGTGGGATGTCATTTCCGAACTGTCGGATGCTCATCCTGAGGTGAAAGGCATCAAGTTCCGCCGCAACTACGGCAAGAGTCCTGCGCTCTACTGCGGTTTCAAGGAGGCTCAGGGCGATGTTGTCATCACTATGGATGCCGACCTGCAGGACTCGCCTGACGAGATTCCTGAGCTCTATCGTATGATCATGGAGGATGGATACGACCTTGTTTCGGGCTACAAGCAGAACCGCAAGGAGGGCGACCCTCTGTCGAAGACCATCCCAACAAAACTCTTCAATGCTACTGCACGCAAGGTGAGTGGCATCCACAACCTGCACGATTTCAACTGCGGATTGAAGTCATATCGCAAGGAGGTGGTGAAGAACATCGAGGTGTATGGCGAGATGCACCGTTATATCCCATACCTTGCAAAGAATGCCGGTTTCGATAAGATTGGCGAAAAGCCTGTTCATCATCAGGCTCGCCAGCATGGCGTGAGCAAGTTCATGGGCTGGAACCGATTCGTCAACGGTTACTTGGATCTCATCACACTGTGGTTCCTTTCAAGTTTCGGCAAGAAACCAATGCATGTGTTTGGATTCCTTGGTTCGATAATGTTCTTCATCGGATTCCTGAGCGCCTTCATCATTGGTGCCAACAAGGTGTATTGCCTCACAACAGGTGTGCCAGCACGCTTGGTGACCGACTCGCCTTATTTCTACATAGCACTGACAATGATGATGATTGGCACCCAGTTCTTCCTCACCGGATTCATCGGCGACCTCGTATCGCGCTCATCACATCAGCGCAATGACTATCAAATCGAGAAAACCCTCAGATGCGTAGAGGACTAATCACCATAGTTACACTCACTCTGCTCCTTCTGCTCCAGTCGCTCGATGCACAGGCAAAGCGCAAGAAGGATGTCGAGGTGGACACCGTGCAGGTGGCGTTCGTGAATGGATTCACTATTCACGCCGACCTCATCGGCGCCTATCAGATGTTGTTCTCCGACCACGGACAGTGGGAAGTGGGAGCACGTATCAATCTGAAAGACCGTTACTTCCCTGCCATTGAAGCGGGTTTTGGCAAAGCCGATCATGTGGACGATTTCCACGATCAACTGACATTCAAGACTCAGGCACCGTATTTCCGTGTGGGTTGCGACTTCAACATCCTCAAAAACAAGCACGATGTTTACCGCGCCTTCGGAGGCGTGCGCTATGGTTTCAGCACATTCAACTATGATCGTTGCATCGCCATAACATCCACCGACGAGGAGGGCGAGAAGACCACCACATATCAACAGTACAACGACCTTCACGCCACCTACCACTGGCTTGAAGGAGTGTTCGGCGTTGAGGCAAAGATCTGGGGACCGCTGATTCTCGGATGGGATGTGCGCTATCGCCGTCATCTGTTCCACAAACAGGCGAGCGAAGCCGAACCGTGGTATATCCCTGGTTTCGGTGGACAGAAAGACGCTGGCATCACAGCCAACTTCAACCTCACCATCGGTTTCTAAACACCCCTCACCAGCCACAATGAGTAAGAAAAACATATTCCAGATTCTCTTCCTGCTGTTTCTCATAGCAGGCACCATATTCGTTGCCCATCAGAACAGCAATGCTCCCTACCGCCATTTTCAGGGCAAAGTGTTCGGCACCTTCTTCAACATAACATATCAGAGCAGCGACGACCTCGAGCAGGACATCATCTCGGCGTTGAACGGTGTTGACCAGTCGCTGTCTATGTTCAACGAGAAGAGCACCATCTCGCGCCTGAACCGTGGCGAGAACATCATTGCCGACAACCATCTCGTTTACCTCTTCCCTCGTGCCATGAAAGTGAGCGAGGCCACCGACGGTGCTTTCGACATCACAGTAGCACCACTTGTCAACGCCTGGGGCTTCGGTTTCAAAAACCAGCAGATGCCTTCCGAGAGCGAGGTCGACAGTCTCCGACAGTTAGTGGGCTACACCACAGTGCATCTCAACGACCGCACCATCACCAAGGACAATCCCAACACGATGATCGACCTCTCTGCCATTGCTAAGGGCTATGGCTCTGACATCGTGGCACGCACCCTCGACAAGGCGAAAGTGAAGAACTATATGGTGGAGATTGGCGGTGAGGTTGTTGTGAAAGGCAAGAACGAGAAAGGCGAGAACTGGCGTATCGGAGTTTCCAAACCAACAAGAAACGAAGAGGAGGCCAGCAACGAGTACATGAAGATTCTCGAGATAACCGACTGTGCACTGGCAACGAGCGGCAACTATCGCAACTTCTATGTGAAGGACGGCATCACCTATGCCCACACCATCGACCCACGCACCGGTCATCCAGTACAGCAGGACGTCATATCAGCCACTGTCATCGCACCAGAATGCTATGAAGCCGACGCCTTCGCCACATCGTTCATGGTGGTTGGCTTGAAGAAAGCCCAGGAGATACTCAAGCAACAGTCCCACCTTCGCGCGTACCTTATATATATAGACACCGACGGTGAAATGAAAACCTGGGAGAATTAACCCCCTCCCAAGAACTTTCCAACCAGTACGATTGAAACTCATAAAATATATAATATATTGTTTCCTTAACTTTTCACTCTTCACTTTTAACTTTTAACTTAAACCATTGCCTTCTTTTCAACTCATAGACAAACTTTTGGAATGTTCCTTGTTTCAGGGAATGAGCAAAAGCGACCTGCACGAGATCATCGGGCAGACAAAGTTTGACTTTGCCAAATACGAGGCAGGGAAGACCATTGTGAAGGCGGGTGAGAATGTCGAGGGACTGATATTCCTTCTTAACGGCACTGTCGAAGCAACCACAGAGTCAGTGAACCACACCTATCGCGTCATTGAAAACATCAATGCCCCCTACCTCATCCAGCCCCAGCGCCTATTCGGTTTGCGCCAGCAGTACTATTCATCATTCAATGCCCACACACGATGCAATGTGATGATGCTCAACAAGCGTGAGGTGCAGAAACTCATCGAGGGCTACGAAGTGTTCCGCATCAACTTCATCAATCTATATGCCACAGGCATCCAGCATCTTGAAGACCGTCTGTGGGGAATGCCCAACACATCGCTTCGTTCGCATCTCATTCGTTTTTTCGCCACCCACGCATTGCGTCCAGCCGGTGAGAAAACCATCAAGATCAAGATGACCACCCTTGCCGAGATTCTCAACGACTCCCGTACAGACATCTCCCGAGCGTTGAACACCATGCAATCCGAAGGCCTTGTAAACCTATCCCGCGGCGTAGTGCACATCCCCGCCCTCGAAGCCCTGTTCGTGTAATCACCCACCTGCATATACAAAAAAACGATGTGCAACTTTTATGGCACTATCCCATCAAAACAATAGGATCACTGGGAAAATCCTGTGTTTCGATAATTATTCAAAGAAAATATATGCCCAGGTCTAATGACCTTCCGGTATCTGCACAAGTCCCCTCGTGAGTAAACTCCCAGTAGCCTTGTTGCATCTACCTGCGAGTAACTGCATTCCTCACTGGTCATATTGGAAAATAGGCATTGCCTAAAAATCGCCCAATGGCGAAAAATAGCTACGCACGGAGCTTCAATAGGGAAAATACCATCCGGGTAAAGGCTCGCCGCGCTCCATCATATTTATTCGCATATCGCGATTTTTTTGGCCATTGGGCCATATTTTCCAGTGTAGCCAAGTAACGATAGTTACTGTTAGGCAGATTGGGGTGGGCAGATAAGAGTATACTCATTAGATGCCAAGAACAAGATGAATAACGAAAAAGCAAAGCTTTGGCTGTACATTTTTCATTAAATAATAAACAAATCACACAGGGTTTTACGGGTGAGCCAAACAATAAGCATAAATTATCGTTATACTACAAAATCAAAGCAACATCCTGTTAAATATTTCAAATTTGTTACCAATTACTTGTATTTTCGATATCAGTTGCTTATCTTTGCAACAGATAACGCAAAATAATGGCAAAGCCCGAAGCCTTAGCAGGGTAAAACACTTAAGGTGGGTTCTATAAATTGGCTTTTTTAGATTTTTGAATTATTTGTGAGAACAGTTTGAAAGCAGATGAAGGCGCAATGCGGGCATTGCAACTGAAGTAGCTTACAAAATGAGCCACAAAGAAACAAAAAGATAAAAAAAGATAAACTACCCATCAATGTTGAACATAAATCGTGGGAATTTGTAGAACCCACCTTAAAATATTATGATATGAGAACTATTCCTACAAAAGAATTGTATTGGTTAATTTGCCTAACTGTGGTTTTCTTTGCCCACATTGTTATAGCTCAAATATTTTGGGACTATATTCCTTTAATTATGATAGTCATAATTGCATTTGCAATACTGACAACCAAATTACTTGTGGCAAGCAAAAAAAAGGAAAGCAAATACTGGAAATGGTATGCGTTAAGTTTGCCTCTTTTATTGCTCTTGCTAATAGGAGATACCATTATGTATAATTACGCCATCAACATCGGCGTCATCACCAATCCTTGGTTTGGGCTATTTTGATACATTTGATCATAATTTTATATACCATCAAAAATGCTTCGTACACATAACAAAGGCAGAGGATACCCCCTGCCCGAGCGCACACGTATAAATTATTAATGAGGTTT
>JAZQOD010000223.1:0-21328 GCA_045627685.1 Prevotella sp.
GATGTTGAGTGAACTGCCTGAATAAGCAGCATCACCAAGAGTCTTCTCTGTACCATCAGCCTCAACAGCCTTTGCGATAGGTGCCACGAAGTTCACCTTTGCTGTCTGTGCCGAACCAGAGTTCTCGTATACACGGAGAACATACTCATCGCTTGCCTCTGCCTTCTTGAATGCACGGATGGTTACATTCTTGTTGTCGCAGTTGAGGAATGAGTACTGCTTGCCCAACTCACCTGCATGCTTTGTTGTCTCATAAGCACGGATTGGCGAGTTCAACTGTGTGCTCTGCTCGAAAACTAAGCCCTTGTCGAGAGCGCCCTTATGACCGATGATAGAATATGTGAACTCGTGATGACCGAAGTCCTGACGGTTCTGATAAGCATAGTTACGGCCAACCTCTGGAGACCAGAGCAATGACAGACGGATATTGTTGTCGGCAGGCTTGTCCCAACCATACTTGCAGTTGTTGATTACAGTAACACCATAATCGCCTGACTTATCTGTGAGGTCAGTCCACTCGTGTGAGTAAACCTCGTACTTGTGAGCCTCATTGTTGCAACGGTCAACAGAACCCAAGCCGAGGTCGTAGGTAGCGTTAGGATTGCTTACAGTAAGAGGGAACTCAGTCTTGAGGAGCGAGTTGTATGATCTCCACTCGATTTCGTTGTAGAAGTCGATACGGTCAGCGAGGTTACCTTCGTAGAGGCGTACATACTGTGCAATCTCCGACTCACCATAGCGCTTGCTCACCTTGACTGTCTTACGCAAATCACCGTCTTCCACGAGTTTCACGCTGACAGCCTCGTTCACAACATTATAGTTGCCATCAACAGTAGCCTTGAGGATTTCCCATGCAGGCCAAGCCTCGCTCTTGCACTCTGTGAAGACAATCATACCGATAGCCTTGCCCTGCTCAACGAGTTCCTTGCCATAGCGCTTGTCAACGATTGATGAAAGGTTACCGTTCTTGTCGAAGGTGAGTTTGTAAACAGAGTTCTCAACGGTGTTCACATCCTTTGAAACCTGTGGCGCAGCCTTGCCACCAGCCTTTACTGAATAAACAGCGAAACCTGTTGAAGGCACTGTTGCATCAACGAGCAAGTGCTTCTTGCCCTTTGTATCGGTCACAACCTGCGAAGCAACCTTCTTGCCTGATGGGTCGGTAACGGTGTAACTTGCAGCCATATTGCCGAGAACAACATCAGCAACAGTCTTCTGCTGGAAACCGTCTGGATTGAAGAATACTACTGGGGTACCAGCCACCTGTGTGTTGAGGAGATCAGCAACACCGCTGACAGCACTCTTTGTGATATCCGAATAACGGCTCATGTCGATAAGTTCATCGTTCCAAGAGAACTCATATGCACGTGGGATAGATGTACCAGGAAGGTCGTCGTGGAACTGATGGAGCAATACGCTTCTCCAAATCTCGGTGATTGTCTGACGAGGATAAGCACGCTTGCCAAGCCATTCTGCAACGATGCTTGAGCGCTCTGCTGCATCAGCAAGGTGCTCGTTCTGGCGGTTGTAGAGTTTCATGGCAGCCTGTGATGTGTAGCAGCCTACACCATGAACATCCATATAGAGCTCGCCCTTGAATGTAGGCAATTCAGGGTGCTTGTCGAATGGAAGATAATCCTTGTAGAGTTGATCACTTGTAGAAGAGATAATCTTCACAGGACCATTACCTGCAATACCCTTCTCCAATGACTGAACAGAAGGAACATTTGGCGAACCACCGGTATCACCAGTACCGTAGTAACGCATACCGATTCCGGTAGTGCTCTGCGACATCTCTTTGTAGAGTTGCTCGTCGTTGGAAAGGTCAATGTCAGCGTAACGCTTACCATAGTCGAAGGCATGAGCCATCATGATACGGTTGCCGTCGATACCCTCCCAGAGACCTACTGTATAAGGGTACTTCTCAAGTTTCTGATCGTAGAACTTGTTGGTACGCCATTGGAGTTTCTGTGAAGAGAAACCGATCAGACCGCAGTGTGCAGCAATCGATGGGTAATTGTAAGGGAATCCGAAACAGTCAGGTAGGAAGAAGTCTGTTGACTCCAAGCCATACTCATCGCGGAAATACTGCTGACCGAGAAGTGTGTTGCGGAACAACGACTCTGATGCTGCGATGATTGTTTCTGTTGCATCCCAACTTGTACCGGTAAGATGCCAGCGACCGTTGAGGACATACTTCTTCACCTCATCATACTCTTTTGGGAAATACTCCTTCATCCATGCATACTTGATAGCACCCTCGAAGTTGAAGATGTAATCAGGATAGTTGCGCAACAGATGAAGATTCTGGCGGATGGTCTTTGGGATATACTCACGAATAGTGGTCTGAATATCCCAGTTCCACTGAGTGTCAAGATGTGCGTCAGCCACCATATAAGCAGTCTTCTGCTCCTTTGGTTCCTGAGCATCCTGAGCCATAACAGCCGACGAGAGGAATAATCCCGCAGCCAAAACTAAAAGCTTAGTTCTCATAGGTTTTGTTTTTTGGTTAATAATATTTGAATTTATCGATATTTCGAGTTATCGGGGATTCGATTAAAACTCCACCACCGTGATGCCGGCACCACCGAACTGCACATGCTCATCGCGGTAATGCGCTACATTTGGCACTGTGCCGAGATATTGGCGGATGAGTTGACGCAGAATGCCGTTACCCTTTCCATGGAGGATTCTCACCTGCTGAACTCCCACGAGGATTGCATCATCGATGAAATACATAACAGCATTCAGTGCCTCATCGCCACGCATTCCGCGTACATCAATCTCATGACGGAAGTTATTACGACGGTCGTCGATAGCCGAACGAGTGGAACTTGACACATGGATATCATTCAGGTCGGCATGGCGCTCTGCCTGGTTTACATTCTGTGGTTGTGCCTGCTGAGCAGGAGCCTGCTCCAATCGCTCGAGACGCATCTTGGTACGCATATCGCCAAAGATGACCGTAGCCATCTTACCGTCAATCTTTTCTACCTTTCCGACAGTGGTCAAGCCCTTTATCCTTACTTCCGAACCTACTGACAGTGCGTCCTTCTTCAGTGTCAGATCCTCGGCTTTGAGTGCCGGTCCCTGCTGTGCAGTCTGTCCTGCCTCGCTCTGCTTCTTGGCTTTATCTTCCATTCGCTTTGCGTGGCGCTCCTTACGGGCTTTTATCTGTTCTATCTTACGGGCAATCTTCTCATCCTCGGCCTTGGTGTCGATGTCCTTCATCTCCTCACGGAAGGCGTTGAGTTCTTCGCGAATCTTTCGGGTTGCCTCCTTCTCTGCCTGCTGCTCACGGATCTCACGGATAGCATTCTCTATTCGCTTGTTTGTTTCCTGCAACAGTTCCTGAGCCTGTTCTTTCGCTCTACGGAGAATAGCCTTACGCTCTTGTTCAATGTCAGTGATATTCGACTCGTAACGGTCGATGGTGCGCTGCATATCCTTCTCGCGCTGATGGATGGTCTGGCGTTTTGCCTCCCAGTAGCGCTTGTCGCGAACGATGTCCTGAAGATATTTATCAGACTGGATATAGTCCTGACCTACTATCTCGGAGGCATCAGCTATCACTTCCTCCGGAATACCGGTCTTGCGGGCTATCTCGATTGCGAACGATGAACCTGGACGACCAATCTGCAACTGGAACAAGGCCTGCATCTCATGACGGTCGTAGAGCATCGCTCCATTCACCACCTCATCGTGATCATCGGCAAAATGCTTCAGGTTCTGATAGTGGGTTGTGATAACACCGAAGGCTTTCTTCTTCCAGAACTGCTTCAGCACTGACTCGGCAATGGCACCACCTATCTGTGGTTCTGTACCAGTACCGAACTCATCGATTAATAATAATGTATAGCCCGATGCCACCTTCATCATCTGCTTCATGTTCTGCAGATGTGATGAGTATGTGGAGAGGTCGTTTTCAAGACTCTGCTCGTCGCCGATATCAATCATGAGGTCGCGGAACACGCCGCACTTCGAGTTCTCCTTCACAGGTATAGGCAATCCGCACTGGAGCATATACTGCAACAGACCGGTGGTCTTCAGGCACACCGACTTACCACCGGCATTCGGTCCCGAGATGATAAGGATTCGACCTGTTTTGGTTAGTGTTATATCAAGAGGAACAATATTCTTGCCATGCTTCTTGAGTGATGCTTCGAGCAACGGATGTCGAGCCTGCACGAAGTCAATCATCGGTTCATCGCTCAACTCCGGTTCGATAGCCTGGAACTTCTCCCCCATAAGCATCTTGGCACGGATGAAATCGATATGTGCCAGCAGTTTGTACGACGCCACGATATACTTCACATCAGGACGGAGAATCTTCGCAAACTCGGTGAGGATGCGAATCACCTCTTTGCGCTCCTCGCTTTCCAGTTCACGGATTTTGTTGTTTGCCTCAACCACCTGTGTCGGTTCTACAAAGGCTGTACGACCAGTGGCACTCTCATCGTGAACTATTCCAGGAATCTTTCGCTTATGAGCCGGTGCTATCGGAATGACAAGGCGTCCGTCGCGAAGTGCCGGAGTGACATCCTTATCCACGAGTCCATCCTGCTGAGCCTGTCGGAGAATGCTTGCGAGCACACGCGACACGCTTCCCTCTGCCTGTTTCAGTTCACGGCGCACCATAGCGAGTTTCGGACTCGCCGCATCGCGAATCTTTCCATATTTATCGAGAATCTGGTCAATACGCTGAATGATATATGGGAAGGTCATCACCTCCTCAGCAAGCATCTGCAACTGAGGGTATTTTACCTCATCACCAAGGGTGAACTCCTCTGGCGAGAGTATCTGCTTTATCTTATGGATTGTATCAAGCGAACGACGAAGGTCAAAGAGTTCTGATTCATCGAGATGTGTGTTTTCGAGACGCAAGCGACTGACGCTCTTACGCATATCAAAGAAATAGGACAATGGGAAGTCTTCGCGTTCCTCCATAAGTCGGCGGAACTCGCGAACTTGACTGAGCAGATCTGCAATGACTACCGCCTCGTCGCAGAACTCCATGCCATTGACCATCTCGACACCGAGATTCGACATACAGTTCTCGCGAAGAATAGTGCGTATTTCCGCAAAGCCTACCTTTGATTCAAAATTTGTTGGGTATATCATACTACAAAAGTAGTTTTTTTATATGAGATAACAAAAGAATAGAACCGTTATTTTTGTAATTAATACAAAAAAGACAATAAAAACGATATTCTTTTTAGTCAAACGAGTCATTTCGACGCCCCCGCCCTAGCGAAGCGGAACGGGAGGGGGAAGAGCTGTAAGCTCGGGGGGAGGGTCTGTCTTCATTCATTCTCCTTTCCCTCCGGGCATCACGTGCTGCCTTACCACCAAACTGGCGGATGTTGAACACGGCATGGAGCATGAAATACTGGGTGATAGAGTTATAATGGGTTTCCGAGGTTCGTGTGTCACCGACATTATAGTCGAAGGTGCGCTGCTGACCAAGGATATCAAACACCTGGAGTGAGAGTATCAGTCGGCGACGTGAGAGTATCTGCTGCGAAATCTCGGCATTCCATATCAGTTCGTTGCGATTGGCTGTCGCATCATTATAACCGCGGTACATTCGCTGGTTGATATTGGTGTCGAAGGTCATGTGCCAAGGGAACTTGATATTGACACTGGCACCGTAGTTGAACTGCCATGTGTCGCGGTTCGACTTCGGCTGAAGCAGGTTTCTCACATGCGAGTAGTTGGTCGATCCGTTGATTTCCACATCGAGCCAGTCGTTGCGGTAACTACCCGACAGACGCTCGTTCACACTCTGGTTGTTGGTGGTGTTGAGTCGCGAGTCGGCCTTGCTCTGCGAAAGGTAACTCAACTGGTGGTTGTAGTTATAACGGGTATTGGAATTGATAAACCATTTGCCGTCTTGATCGAGGGCTGTGCCGAGTTGCAGGTTACCACCTGTACGCCAGTTGCCACTGATATTCACCGGCTGGGTGATACGACCACCGGTTCGGTCGTCGTAGGTCATCTTGTTGGCTATGGAATTGCTTGTGCGCGACCAGTTCCAGTTCAGGGTGATGGTCTGCTTATAGGTCATGAAATAGTTGTTGTAGTTCAGGTTGAGACTGTTGGTCCACGATGGTTTCAATCCCGGATTACCCTTTACGATATTCATCGGGTTGGCATCATCGGTGATGTCAATCAACTGGTTGATGCTCGGCTGGGTTGAGTTGCCGTGATAGTCGAGTTTCAGCGTGTGGTTGCGCGAGAAACGGAGTTGCAGGTTCATCGTCGGGTTGAAGTTGTTAGTCACACGGATGGTGTCGGTGTGGATGCCGTGATAGTCCTGCACGGTGTGACTTCGCTGCGGACGCCACTGTACTCCGGTCGAGAAGTTATAATAGGTTCTGATGATACGGAACAGCAACTGTGCGTCGTGGTCGAAGTTCTCGCGGTATGAATAGCGGCTGAGCGACTCATTGAGATAGTCAGGCAGGTTATAGCCACCAATGAAAGCGTCGAAGTTGCCGTAAGCTAAGTCTGCCCCATCACCGAACTGCTCACCGAGGGCGCTGAAGTCATAGGTCTTCTGGTCGCTCTCGTCCTTGGAATAGCGGAAGGTGTAGGTGAACTGCAGGAAGGTGTTACGCATCAGCGGCTCCGAGTAACTGACATTGGCAGAGAAGTTCTTGTTACGGTCGGGAGTGGTGCTGTAACGGTTGGTATAGAATATGGAGTCGTTGCCCTGCTGATCCATCACCTTATACAGATGAGTGTTGTTGTTGCTCACATTCTGTCGGTCGGACTCGGAGTAATTGCCTTCGATACGCAGGTTGAGGTTGCGCCCCATATCGCCGAAGCGACGGTTATATTGCAACGAACCGCCGAGACGCTTTGTCGTAGAGTGCGATATGCTTCTGTTCACACGACGGTTGGTACGGATGGAGTCGCTGTCAACGAAGTCGTGATAGAGGTCGAGCGGAGTGTCTGTATAGTCGAACGGATTGGCAGAGAACTGCATCGACTGACTCTCCGACATACTGTCTGATGTCCTGATGCTCCACGACGGACGGAACTGGATATTGGTCACCGAATCCGGTTTCCATTCCAATCGCATCGAGGCATTCCAACCGTGGTTCTTTGAGAGGTTCTTTGAAAGACTGTTGGAATATGTTGTTGCACCAACCTTTTCGTAGTTGGTACTGCTCTGTCGCTGCTGTCGGTCGGTAGTGCCGTGCTCCCAGTTGGTGTTGCCGTCAATCTTCAGTTTGAAGTTGTCGCGGCTTCCTCCACCGCCCCAACCGCCTCGGCCGCCACGACCACCACGACCACCGCCATTGCTGCCAGTGCCATCGTCATAATTGTAGTTGGCACCGACTGACTCGTCGGAACGCAGTCCCTGTGAGCCACCGCCACCTCCACGACGTCCACCTCGGGCGCCACCGGTGTTCGAACCGTTGAGGATGGCTGCCAAGCGGTTGTGGGCAGTGAACTCGGTGAAGGTGATACGTCCGGAATAGCGGTCATGGGTACCATAGCCGGCATCGCCATTGAACATATATCCCATGTTCATGTTCTTCTTTATCTTTATGTCGATGACTGGATTTTCTATACCGTCATCAATACCAGTCACTCTGGCCTGGTCGCTCTTCTCGTCATAGACCTTCAGTTTGTCGATGATATCGGTAGGGAGATTTTTTGTTGCCATGGCGTTGTTGCCCACAAAGAATTCCTTTCCATCAAGCAGAATCTTGTTTATCTGTTTGCCATTGATGGTGATATTTCCGTTGTCATCGACCTCGGCTCCAGGTAGTTTCTGTATCAGTTCTTCGAGCACTGCTCCTTCTGGCATGTGATAGGCATCGGCATTGAACATCAGGGTGTCGCCCACCATCTGCATCTTTGGCAGGTTACCAGTCACAACAGCCTCGTCCAACACTATGGAATCTGGTTCAAGAGCCATCGTTCCGAGGAGAGTTGTCTTGTTGTAAATAGTGAATTTCTTGTTTAAAGTCTTGCTTCCCACAAACGATATATTCACCTGATAATCACCCTTTTTATCAGCGTAGAGTGTAAAGTTGCCTTTTTCGTTTGTGAGTGCTCCCGAGAGGAAGGTGCTGTCTTTTGAGAAGAGTTGCACTGATGCTCTTTCTATTGGGTCGTAATTGCCCATTTCGATGACCTGTCCCATGATGCGGAACTTCGCATGATCATCTTTCTCTTGTGCCGAAACACAAAATGCCAGCACCGCAAGAAGTGCTGACAACATATATCGTTTGATATTATTTTTAGCCCTGTGTTTTATTTTACTATCCATACATCTTTGACGCATACACGCGCATATAGTTTAATCCAAACAATAAAAAATAAAAAAAACAAGGCTTGTTTTTAATTTTCTGTCCTTGTTTTCAAAAAATAATCGTAATATTGCATTCGGATTACAAAAATCGAATGATATGATTGATATGACAGACGAGAAGGACAGTGGCTTGGAGTTCGTTTTTCCTAAGGAAGAGAAGAACATCATCAAGGTGGTAGGTGTTGGTGGCGGTGGCTGCAATGCCGCCAGCAATATGTTTCGCGAAAACATCCAGGGCGTTACATATTGTGTATGCGACACCAACAGCAAATCACTGAAAATGTCGCCCGTGCCTTACAAGATACTTTTAGGCAATACCGGTCTTGGTGCTGGAGCCGATCCTGAGCGTGGACGCAAAGAGGCTGAACAGAATATCGAAGACCTGAAGACGCTCTTCAGCGATGGCACCCGCATGGTGTTCATCACTGCCGGTATGGGTAGTGGCACTGGCACCGGTGCTGCTCCATTGGTGGCGAGCGTGGCAAAGGACATGGGACTGCTCACCATCGGTATCGTCACACTGCCGTTCTACTTCGAGAAACGCCGCAAGATAAAGAAGGCATTGCTTGGACTGGAAGAGATGCGAAGAAGTGTCGACGCACTGCTTATCATCAACAATCAGCAGTTGTGCAAGGTGTACCAAGGTACGGAGATCACCGTGAAGGATGCCTTCAAGAAAGCCGACCAGGTGCTATGCGATGCCACACGAAGCATCTCCGAACTGATAACCATCACCGGTGATATCGATGTCGATTTCCGCGATGTGGAGACAACGATGCGTAACGGTGGTGGGGCAATCATGGCAGAGGGACGTGCATCGGGCGCTCACCGTGCAGAGAAAGCCATTGAGAATGCCCTCAACTCTCCCCTGCTCTACGGCAGCGACATCAGTAAGGCTAAGCGCATCCTGTTCAATATCTATACCAGCAGCGATGCGGAACTATACACCCAGGAACTCGATGAGGTTGACGCCTTTATGGAGGCACTGAATCCTGAGATTGATGTGATATGGGGTATTGCCACTGATGACTCCCTGGGCGAAGACGCAAAGGTGACGATTCTTGCTACGGGATTCGAGAACCGTCTGTGGAACGAGGAACTGATGGACGAGTTGGATTTGACCGACTCGGAATATCTCGATAAAGTCATATCGCAACTATATGGCGAGCGTACTGTGCGTATGCCACGCTATGAAGAAAAGGACAATACTGGTGATACTGCGGCAACCAGCGATGTTTCCGAAACAGTGGATATTGCTGAGGTTGCAGAAGAAACAGATACAGCGGAGGTTGGTTCTCCTGTGGGAGAAGATGAGACTGACGGTGACGAAGGACACACAACAGCACCGGAGACGGCTGGCAAGGAGGAACTGCCTCCTCTGCCATCGTCAGAAGGGTTCCTTGCAAGAATGCGCCGTCATTTCAACCAGTTTATAGAAGAAGCACTGAAAGAAGATAATTAAGAGGCCCTATGGAGCAGAACATCCAACAATTAAAAGCAATGATAGCCGAGATGCAGCAGGCTGGTCGTTACGACCTCTTGTTGCAGGCTATCGGCACGCCTCTGCTCCAACAATTACTTATCGAGGCTGCGAAATGCAATCTCAGTGTGCTGACCATCACCTCCGACTATCGTTTCATACTGAAAAACACCAACACCGAAATAGAACTCTCGCCTATAGCAAAGGCGTTGTATATCCTGTTCATAAACCATGAAGAGGGTATTGCCTTCAAGGAACTGTCCGACTATCGCGAGGAACTTACCGACCTATACATGAAAGTCACCAACCGTGTCAGTTCGGATGCAGTGCGCCATACCATCGAGAGGATCACCAACCCTCTTGATAACGCAATCAACGAGCACTGTTCTCGAATAAAGGCAGCCTTCGCCGCACATCTCGATCAGTACTCGTTGAGTTATTATGTAATAGCAAGTCATGCTCCCCGACAGTTCAAGTCATCCAAACGAATATGGTTTGAACGCAAGAAAACAATCACACTGCCGAGAAACCTTGTTGAGTTCGCTTCTAATCCTACTCAGCACTCTCCTTCTCTGGATTCTCCATGTGGTCAGAAGGCAACAGGAGATTCAGAATAACAGCCAAGAGGAATACCACTGCCACGCAGTTATCAGCGAAGACGGTCTTCACAATCTGTGGGAAGATATCAAAGATACCTGTTGCTGCAGTGAAACCAAGACCGATACTCAATGCTGTAGAAGCAATTACCATGTTACGCTGGCTGAAACCACACTTTGCAATCATGCCGAAACCAGCGAAAAGGATACTACCGAACATCATGATGGTGCAACCACCGAGAACAGCCTGTGGGATTGTTGTGAGCAGATAACCTACTGCTGGGAACACACCACCGAGAATCATGATGCAAGCACCAGTAGCAATAGCGAAACGGTTTACAACGCCCGACATTGTAGCAAGACCAACATTCTGGCTGAATGAGGTGATTGGTGTACAACCGAACATACCCGATACCGAACTAACGAAACCGTCGCATGCGATAGCACTACCCAACTCCTTCTTCTTTACATTGCGATGGAGTGCACCGCTTGCCAATGCTGATGTGTCACCCACTGTCTCTGTTGCCGACACGAGGAAGATACAGATCACAGAAAGGATTGCACCAATCTCAAACTCAGGCTTGAATGGGAGGAACTTTGGCAATGAGAGGATTCCGCACTCTGAGAGACCAGAGAAATCAACGAGTCCCATGCATACAGAGAGGATATAACCTACGATAAGTCCTACCAATACTGAGAGTGAACGGAGGAAACCCTTGGCAAAAACCTGGCAGATAAGACAGGTGAGGAGGGTTACAGTACCAACGATCCAGTTGTGAGCAGCACCGAAGTCGGCAGCGCCCTGACCACCGGCAAACGAGTTTGCACCGATAGGGAGCAATGAGAAACCGATACCGATAACCACTGTTGCAGCCACAACATGTGGAATCAACTTAAGCCAGTACTTTGCGCAGAGGCCGAGCAATCCCTCAACAATACCACCAATGATGACAGCGCCCATGAGAACACCCATGCCCTGTGTTGTACCGATGGCGATGGCAAGCGAAAGGAATGTGAAACTGATACCCATAACCACTGGAAGGCGTGAACCGATACGCCATACAGGATACAACTGCACGAGAGTACCGATACCTGCAATCACCATACAGTTCTGGATGAGGATAGCACTGAGCGACTTGTCGATACCTACCACTCCTGCAAGGATGATGATTGGAGTGATGTTGCTGACGAACATCGCCAAAACATGTTGCAAACCGAATGGTACAGCCTGTACGAGAGGCACTCTACCATCCAACTGATAAAGATTTGAATTTTCTGCCATTGTTTTTACTGTTGTCTGAATATTACTGTTTGTGTATCAAAATCCATGCTTTCTACTATTGCCAGTGACTCAAGGTGATAGCCGGCATCACGGAGACGCTTACCTCCGCCCTGCTGTCCCTTCTCAATGGCAATACCAATACCTACCACTTCACCGCCAGCCTGATGAACGATATCGATGAGTGCCATCGAAGCCTCGCCGTCGGCAAGGAAGTCATCGACGATGAGCACCTTCTCATCTTTGGTGAGGTATGGGCGAGAAACGAAGACATTGTTCATCTTCTTGTGGGTAAACGAATACGCCTGTGCCATGTACTTGTCATCGGTGCAGTTCACAGTAGCACCTTTCTTGGCGAACACCACCGGCACATCATACATATCAGCGAGCAGTGTAGCAATAGCAATACCACTTGCCTCAATGGTCAACACTTTGGTCACTTGCTTTCCCTTGAAGCGACGCTTAAACTCATGGGCAATCTGTCGCATGATGTCGATATCAATCTGATGGTTCAGAAAGTTATCAACCTTCAACACATTACCCTCATGCACCCTGCAATCAGCAAGGATTTTCTCTTCCAAAAAATTCATACAAGCCTGGTATTATAGTTGTCTATAGATTTACGGATTTCGCTCCCCCTTTGGGGGCTGGGGGGCTGTTATTTAATCACTACCTTCTTCCCTGTCTTGGAGCTCTTGATGGCTGCCTCGAGGATCTGCACCACGGTGACATTGTTCTCCAATGCACAGAGGTCGCTTGGCTGCTCCTCTATTTCACCTCTGACAAGGGCTTTGAGATATCGGTAAGAGTCATCGTAAGGTGCCTGCAGGCGTGGAGCATCCACCTCACTGCCGTTCTTGCCGTCAACGAAAGTGGTCATCTTCTGACCGTTGCGCTGGTACACATATCCACGATCGCCATACACATACATATCCTTACGGCTGTATGGCCAGCACCATGATGCCATGATCTGCACTGTTGTGCCTGGATATTCCAGGATTATCGTTGCATCATCGTCAACGAGCGGATAGGTCTCTGGCTTGTTGTGCTGCAACACAGCATATACGCTCAGCGGTTTCTCACCGTTCATAAACCATGTTGCGAGGTTTGCTCCGTAGCAACCGAAGTCGATGACAGCACCACCGCCGTTCTTCACTGGATCGGTCAACCAGTCGAGGAACATCTGTCCGCAACCAATCTCCTTCGGTCCCTCATGACCGTCATACACATTGATACGACGGATATCACCCAGACGGCCCGACTGTGCTATCTGGTGAGCCTGATGGTTGGTGGCATACCAGGTGGTCTCGAAGTTCACCATCACCTTGATGCCATATTTCTCTGCCAACTGCTTTATCTTCAACGCCTGCTTATAGGTTGTGGCGAGTGGCTTCTCCACCATCACATGGATGCCACGAGGTGCACACGCCTCTACCACCTGCATGTGTTCGAGAATGCTTCCATACGACACCACGCACTCTGGTTTCACGGCATCGAGCATCTCTCCGATGTTGCCATAGAACTTGTCGGCTGAAACACGACCTACGAGTCCGTTGTTGGCACGGTAGTCATCATTAGGCTCCCATACGCCCACAACCTCGAAATCACCACGGTTCATTCGTCCCATCAAGTCACCGAGATGACCATGAGATACACCACACACTGCAAGTCGCAGTACATCGCCCTGTGCCATCATTGCAACCGGCACAAGAAGCGCAAAAAGAAAAACAGTTAGTCTACGCATGTTTTAAGTTAAGAGTTAAAAGTTAAGAGTTAAAAGTTCTTGCTCCTCTGCGCTACGCAAGCGGCAGAGCCGAGCGAAGAGTTAAAAGTTAAAGCACTATCGCTGTTTCCAGCGCTACTTTCATCATTTCGTTGAAAGAGTTCTGGCGTTCCTCTGATGATAGTTCCACCTTCGACACAAACGAATCTGAGATAGTAAGAAGGCAAGCAGCGTGTTTGTTCAGCACGTTGGCATTGTGGAACAGCGCGAAGCTCTCCATCTCAACGCACTCACTGCCAGTACGCTCTGCCAGTTCCTGATATGTCTCACCGCCTGGTGCTGAGTAGAACACATCCGATGAGTGTACGCGACAGGTCTTGCACACTATACCGAGTTCATCAGCTTTGGCCAATGCCACCTGGTTGATATGGAAGTCAGGGTAATTCACATTGTGAGGATATCCGTTGTGCACCTTTGCGAACGAGGAGTCGCTGTAAGCACTGTCGGCTATCACCACATCCTTCACTTCGAGGCGAGCCGAGTAGCTGCCAGCCGAACCGATACGGATGATATTCTCGACGCCGTATTCGGTGAACAGTTCGTAGGAGTAGATTCCTATTGAAGGCATACCCATTCCCGATGCCATTACCGACACCGGCACACCCTTGTAGGTGCCTGTATATCCGAAGCAGTTGCGCACGGTGTTCACCTGCACTGCATCATCAAGGAAATTCTCTGCGAGATACTTTGCACGTAATGGATCGCCCGGCATCAGCACCGTTTTGGCGAAAGCCCCTTCAGGAGCATTATTATGAGGAGTAGGCATAATCTTTTATTTTTAGGTTTTAATTGTCACTTATGTTTATTAGTTAGCAAAATTACATTATTTTCCCCACACTACAAAAAAAACTCAAAGAAAAATCAAAAAAACTTTTACGTGTACGATTGGATTAACAAAAACCGAAATAAACCCCGCTTGTGAGTTTGATGTTCCATGAACATCTTGAATCTGCCTTGATTGCCTGAGGATTAATGCAAGCATTATCCATCAGTCACTCAACCCATATTCAGTTCTTCGAACTAAACTCACCGCGGCGATAAACAAGCTCGTTTCACTCGCGATAAACCAAGCTACGCACAGAGAAGGCTGACGCAGATGAGGGTATCCGGATGGTTGTTTATTTCTGGTTTATCGCCTTGTGGTTATGTCGAGTGGTGAGTAGCACCACGCTGATGTGAGTGGTTCAAAATAACTGGATGCTTGCATACAAGAATTTTGAAGCGCTCATAGCAGCAAGCCGACCGGCTCGACATAAGCACAAGGGGTCGACACAAGCAGATGATTGATTATCATTTGCGCAGTGGCAGGGGGATAGGCTCGGTTGGTTCAAGATTCGAGCAGTCGCAGAATCGCAGAAACTACCGCTAAGCCTGACGGGGGAACTCAAAGAGTTTTTATTGTTTTTTTCAATCTTCAACCGTACAAGTCGAAAAACTTCACAAGCGTTCCCCTCGGTGAGGGATGGGGAGGGGGCTCTATTTGCTTCGTTGCATCACATTTCTCCTTATGGCTTCTTCATAGAACAGCAGGTCGAAATGATGCAGGTTGCCTGGTTTGCAGAAGCGCTCCAGCACAGGGAAACGATAACTCTCTATCTTCGGACTATTCACCAGCAGCACATTGTTCGTTGTATCCACTCTCACAGTGAGGGTATCGCCATTGAAGGTGAACGATGCCGGTTCGGCATCAGTACGATAGTTCACTGGGTTGATACATGTTGCAGCGCCCTCGCTCACCACAGGCCAGATGTCATCGACGCTGACAACAGAGTTGAACGACACCACTACACCACGATCGTCGGCACCCTCGGCAGCCTTCACGCAAGGATGACTAAGATCGTCGGCAGAGAGGCGATAGCCGATGCTATATGCAGCCACCATACGCTCGTAGTCGGCAGGATCGATGTCGCGCAGGATATCGATGAGATGCATACCACCCTGACTGAAACCAGCGAGGATATATGGGCGACCGCCGTTCAGGTGGTGCAGATAATATTGGAATGCCTCTTTCACATCCTCCATAGCATGATGACGCACTTCCTTGAATTTCTCTGGAGCGAGGTTTATCGAACTCATGGTGAACTGCTCGTAGTAAGGCGCGAAGAAATTCACCGAGTCGCCAAACATACGCATGGCATAGTTCAGTTCGGCATCGATAGACTTACGCTCCTCTTCGGTGAGTTTTCCGATATACGAGTCCCTACCCTGTCCGTCCTTCTCATCGAGGATCTCTGTGGAAACGATGTAGAACACATCCACCAGACTGTCGTTCACAGCCTTGCCCGACTCAAACCAACTGTCGCTCTCGGTCCATTTCGACGAAGAGCAACCCACACACACCAGCATAACAATGCTGATTACTATCGCAATAAATTTCTTCATATTCTTTGAATTTGATAGCAAAATTACAAATTAATTATGAGAAAAAGGCAGATTTCTGAGCAATATGTTTGGTTGGAACACACAAAATGTATATCTTTGTCGGATAATTATGAAACACTACCTTTTAATAACAGTATTGCTCATTGTGACATGCGGCAACTTTTCGCATGCCCAATCACCCATCGGCGCTGAGCGTAAAAAACCTATCATACAGGAAAACAATATTGGAGCTGAGCGTAAGAGTCTGGGAACGCAAGAGCCTCAGACTGAAAATCCTTTGACCTCGCCAACGGCATTGGTGTTCTACATATTCCTCATACCTATCGCCATTTCCTATGGTTTTCAGGCATACCAGATTGTGAAAGTAAAGAGAAACAGGATGAAGGAGGTGGAGAACCAGCAGGAGATGCATGAGCAGCATCTGCATTTTGTGGCAAACATATCGCATGAAATCCGCACACCGCTGACTCTCATCAGTGCTCCACTGAAGGAACTCATCGACAACAACGACCTCAACGAACACGATCGCGACCTGCTGGCTATAATGCAACGCAATGTGACCCGCTTGAACCATCTGGCTGAACAGATTCTCAACAACAGCAATCACGCCAAGGACGACAAAGTGCTGAAGGAGACCTTCGGTAATATCGGTGCATTCGTTGAGAACATCGCCAACAATTTCCGTTTCTATGTTCATGAGAAGGGGTTGCACCTCACCTTCGATTCAAAGACCAACGATGAGCAGGGCTATTTCGACATGGAGAAGGTTGAGAATATAGTGAGCAACCTCATGACAAACGCCATAAAATACACTCCCGAAGGAGGTGACATTGTGGTAAGGGTGACTCTCGACAATGGTAACGCATCAATAGTGGTGAAGGACACTGGCATCGGAATCACCGACAGCCGACAACGTGAGATGTTCCGCAGGTTCAACCGTCTGGATATGTCGGCGCTCAACCCTTCGAGCAAGGGATTTGGAGTCGGTCTGCACTACGCCCAGTGTCTTGCCTTTCTGCATCACGGACACCTGACCTACGAACCGAACATTCCTAAGGGTTCGCGATTCAAACTCACCATTCCATATAAGGAACCGATAAGCGAGAATGTTGTTGAAACTGCCGCCGACGATGTCATGGCAAATGCCCCTGAACAGAAGGAAATTGCCAACGCCCTCGTTGATGACAATCTCTCAACGATACTCCTTGTCGAGGATGATTACGAGATGCGCGGCTATATAAACATGCTTCTCAAGGAAGACTATAACATACTGATAGCCAACGATGGTGAGGAGGCTGTGGAGAAACTGAAACTGAACATCCCCGACCTGGTGCTGAGCGATGTGGTGATGCATCGTATGGACGGATTTGAATTATGCCGCAATATCAAAGACAGCCCCGACTACGGCTATCTGCCAGTGGTGCTCCTAACTGCCAAGAGCGACATGGAGAATCGCCGACACGGCATTGACTGCGGTGCTGATGCCTACATCGGAAAGCCTTTCGACCCTTATTATCTGAAATCGGTTGTGGCAAGTGTGCTCGAAAACCGCCAGAGGATTCAGCGTATAATCCGTAGCATGACTCATATTCAGGAGGCTGAGGCAACAGAGCAAGAGACAGCCACTGCTGACAACGAGCCACTGATGAGCGACCGTGACAAGGATTTCCTGAACAGTCTGCACCGACTGCTGTCTGCCCATCTTGAAGACGATAATATCAATGTGAATCTACTGGCAAGCGAGATGAATATGAGTTATAGTTCGCTCTATGCCCGAGTGAAAGACCTGACCGGCCAGTCGCCACAGGTGTTCCTCAATACATACAGAATGAACATTGCCATGGAACTGCTCAAAACTCACAACTACACTGTGTCAGAGGTTTGCTACAAGGTTGGAGCATCATCGCCTACCAATTTCGCAAGAAGCTTCAAAAAGCAGTTTGGCATCGTACCAAGTGCTGTATAAAGCCCCCCAACCCCCAAAGGGGGAGTATGGCTTCGTTTATATATTCATTTCTTCATGATTGAAGATTTTGAATAGCATATTGAAGATAATGAATGGATGAATAATGTAAAAAGCCGTACCTTTGCCGGCAGAATTCAGCATTTACGGAATAATAACTAAAAACAACATTATGTCATTCATGATGATTCTGGAACTTATAATAGTTCTTCTTGCCCTCTATGTGGGCTCACGCTATGGCAGCCTTGCGTTAGGCGCCATCTCTGGTATCGGTCTTGCCATCCTCGTTCTCTGTTTCGGAATGAAACCAGGCACACCTCCTACCGATGTTATCTACATTATTATTGCAGCCGTGACATGTGCGGGTATGCTACATGCATCAGGCGGTATGGACTGGTTGATTCAGATTGCAGAGCGCTTACTGCGCAAGCACCCTGACCATATCACCTTCTATGCTCCTCTGTGCACATTCTTCCTCACTGTGCTCGTGGGTACTGGTCATGTTGTTTACACACTCATGCCAATCATCTGCGACATTGCTTTGAAGAAGGGCATCCGCCCAGAACGTCCATGTGGCGTGGCAAGTATCGCTTCGCAGGTGGGTATCACCTGTTCGCCTATCGCCGCTGCCGTTGTGGCTTTCACAACAATCTCGGCTGCCAACGGCTTCGACATCACCATACCACAGGTAATCATGGTTACCATCCCATCGTGCCTCTGCGGTCTCATGGCTGCTGCAGCATGTTCTTATAATCGCGGTCTCGACCTCGACAAGGATCCAAAGTTCCAGGCTCGTCTGCAGGATCCTGAGACATATCAGTATATGTATGGCACCAACTCGACATCTCTCGACAAGACCATCCCTGCTTCAGCAAAGCGTGCTGTATATGTATTCCTCACAGCACTGGTGATAATCGTCATCTTCGCTACATTCCAGAATCTGCTCCCTACATACGAGACAACAAGCATCGTTGATGGTGAGACTGTGACAAAGACCACCACTCTGAAAATGAATATCGTAATTCAGATTATCATGATATCTGCCGCTGCCCTTATGATCATCTTCTGCAACGCGTCTCCAAAGAAGGCCGTTGCTGGTGCTGTATGGCAGTCTGGTATGGTGGCTGTTGTGGCTATCTACGGTATCGCTTGGCTTGCCGACACATATTTTGCCAACTATATGGATGTAATGCAGAGCGGACTTGCTGACATCGTGAAGGCATACCCTTGGGCTATCGCCTTCGCGTTCTTCGCTGTGTCCGTGCTGATCAACTCGCAGGGTGCAGTGGTTGTGGCAATGTTGCCTCTTGCCTACTCTCTCGGCATCTCTGGCGTGGTGCTTCTCGGCGTACTGCCAAGTGTCTATGGCTATTTCTTCATTCCAAACTATCCTTCGGATATTGCTACAGTGAACTTTGACCGTTCTGGCACAACCGTCATCGGTAAGTACTTGCTCAACCACTCGTTCATGATGCCAGGACTCGTCTGTGTCACTGTTTCCACAATTGTTGCACTTCTAATCACGGCTGTTATTTATTAATGTTAGATAGGTTCTCACAAATTTTGAAGGACTGGACGCTACCCATCTCGATGCTGATGGGTAGCGTATGCTATGTCATGTTCACTTACTGTGAATGGACACAGCCCGTGAAACCGGCAATAGTGAGTTCCATACCCTATCTACTGCCAATACTCATTTTCCTGATGCTCTTTCTTGCTTATTGCAAGATCGACCCAAAGGAACTCAGACCACGGCGTTGGCATCTTATTCTCATTCTTATCCAACTCGTAGAGACACTGATCGCCACATGGTGGTGCATGGCTCATCGCGACAGTCAGTGGCTTATTCTCGCGGAATCGATGCTCGCAGTATTTGTTGCTCCTATGGCAGCCGTAGGTGCTGTGGTAACACAGAAAATCGGTGGCAATCCTGCTTCTGCCACAACATACACCGTCATATCTTCGCTGTTCACCGCTCTCGTCGTTCCTACAGTCTATCCTTTGGTGGAACCGGGAATAGGAATAACTTTCATTGAACTGTCACTGAAAATCCTGTTGCGGGTGTTCCCAACAATCATTTTCCCCTTATTGCTCGCATTGGTGCTGCGTTGGTACATGCCAAAACTACACCTGTGGGTTTGTCGCGAAGCAAAGGACAAGTCGTTCTATCTCTGGGCAGTATGCACAATGGTGAACACAGCACAGATCATTCGATGCATAGTGAATTCCGAGGGTTCCATGGCCATCCTCTGGAGCATCGTCGTGGTTATCGGCATCATTGTGGCATTGCAGTTCTATATAGGAAAACAGGTGGGAAGCCGCTACAATGACAGAATTGCTGCAGGACAGGGATTAGCACAGAAAAACACCGTTCTCTCTATATGGATTGCAATGACCTTCCTATCGCCGACGGCAGCCATAGGCCCTGGTGTTTGTCTGCTATGGCAAAACATCGTAAACTCATGGCAGATATGGACCCACAATAAAAAGTTAAAAGGTTAAAAGGTTAATTTTACTTTTTCTCTCTCTGGAAGAAGCCATTTTCAATGGGAGAGGTGTTAGTTCAATTCAATATAATATATAATATAAATATTATATATTATATTGACTCCTTCCTTCCCTTTCAATGGTTAACAGAATCCAAAATTAACCTTTTAACCTTTTAACTTTTTACCTTTTTGCTTCGCTACAAAACTAACAATGCTACGAATTATCTTTACACGCATTATACGTATTCTCATTCCACCGATTTCATACTGTCAAACCGCTGAAATGAGCACCTAAAAACGCCGAAATGAGACAATAAAATCGGCGGTTTTATAACTCAATTTCGGTGATTTCGCAACCCACTGAAAATCAATTAGTTACGAAGGCTAAATTATACCTTTTTGCAAAATAGCCATTTTAACGATGTTTGAATTTTATTTACATCACGTCATGTCTTTATTATTACTTTCCTCAGCAATATCATAAAACAACCTCCCTGCGGGCAGTGATGCTCACAGGGAGGTTTATTGTTTTTGGAAGGATTATGGATTACTTCACAACCTTCTTGGAGTTGCCTTTGCTGTCGCGGAGGATGTTGACACCATGCTGGAGGGTGCCCTGCTCTACTCCACTGACATTGTAGATCTTGCTTGCATCAAGAACGCCCGACACGATATGCTCTACACCGGATGGCTTGTCCTCGCCAAGGTACTCTATGCGGATGGTCTCACGGAAGGCATCGACAGTGAACTGGTAATAACCGTCCTTCGAAATAGCCCATTTGTTGTCGTCACCACCGATACAGAACTGCGAGGCACTGGTGGCTTCCTCGTCCTGTGTGAACGGATGGAACGAGATTGGTCCCCAGTCCTTCTGAGCCATGAGTTTGAAACGCTTTGGTTGCTCATTGCCGGCATAGTTCTTCAACTCTACAATGCCTGTCCAGATGTTCTTGTCGGTGTCGAGGTTCTGCAATGGCACAAACAACTCGGTGTACCACTTCTCGCTCTGGTTAGGGGCTGTGCAACC
>JAZQOD010000224.1:0-12557 GCA_045627685.1 Prevotella sp.
GACTTCTGAAGTTCTTCTGGGTCAACGAGTGAGAGATCCCACTTACCTTCAGCCATAGCCTCCTTGAACTTGTCGCCATAGCGGATAACGCCTGACTCAATCATCTCACGGATAAGGTCGTTACCCTCACGAGTACGCTCACCTACACCGGCGAATACTGAATAACCGTTGTGACCTTTAGCGATGTTGTTGATAAGCTCCATGATAAGCACTGTCTTACCTACACCAGCACCACCGAAAAGTCCAATCTTACCACCCTTGAGGTAAGGCTCAAGCAAGTCGATGACCTTGATACCGGTAGCGAGCATCTCCTTTGAAGTAGAGAGTTCCTCGAACTTTGGAGCCTCGCGGTGGATTGGATAAGAACCAGCCTTTTCCAAATCCTTCATACCATCGATTGGCTGACCGATTACATTCATCATACGACCCTTGATCTGATTACCAGAAGGCATTGAAATAGGTGCACCTGTTGCTACTGCCTCAAGACCACGCTGAAGACCATCGGTGTTGTCCATTGCGACGCAACGAACAGTATCCTCACCGATGTGCTGCTGAACCTCAATGATAAGGTCGCGACCGTCAGGACGCTTCACAACAAGGGCATCATAGATTTTTGGGAGCACTTTCTCAGCATCCTGACCTTTGGTATCGAAATAAACGTCGATAACAGGACCGATAATCTGGGAAATGCGTCCAGAGATTTGTGACATAATATTTTTGATTTTAGTAATTTATTGATTCCGTTACAAAATTACAAAAAATAAATTAGAATAGCAAATATATATTCATAAGAATACATGTTGCCATAAGAAAACGCCGCAATGACTGAGTCAAAACGGCGTTTTTGTGTTATTTTAGATACTGAGCTCGTCGAGAACCTTGATGAGTTTCTTGTCAAATGGCTTATCAGAGCGGATTGCCTCTGAGAATGGAACGTAGACAACTTCGTTGTTTCTTACACCAACCATGACATTACGCTGTCCCTGGATAATAGCCTCAATAGCACCACAACCTGTACGACCAGCGAGTATTCGGTCGCGGGCTGTTGGAGTACCACCACGCTGCAAGTGACCGAGGATGGAAACGCGTACATCGAACTCTGGGAACTCGTGCTTTACACGATCAGCATAGTACATAGCACCACACTTAGGACTCTCTGATACGATGACGATGCACGACTTCTTTGACTTACGGATACCTCTGTGCATGAATTCAGCCAACTGGTCCTCTTCCATGAACTCCTCAGGAATGATAGCAGCCTCTGCACCACAAGCGATTGCCGAGTTCTGTGCAAGGAAACCTGCATCGCGGCCCATAACTTCAACGAAGAAGATACGCTCGTGACTCTGGGCAGTATCACGGATACGGTCAACACACTCCATGATGGTGTTCATTGTTGTATCGTAACCGATGGTGTTATCTGTACCATAGAGGTCGTTGTCGATTGTGCCAGGAAGACCGATACAGCAAACATCAAACTCCTGTGCGAAGATCTTTGCACCAGTAAGCGAACCGTTACCACCGATAATGATGAGTGCATCGATTTCATTTGCCACCATGTTGTCATAAGCCTTCTGACGACCTTCTGGTGTCATGAATTCCTTTGAACGGGCTGTTTTGAGGATTGTACCTCCCTTGCGGATAATACCTGATACATTCTCAGTTGTGAACTCCTTGATTTCATTGTTGATAAGACCTTCCCAACCACGATAAATACCTTTGATCTTGAAACCGTTGTAAATACCAGCACGGGTGACAGCACGAATAGCAGCATTCATACCAGGGGCATCACCTCCTGAAGTAAGAATACCAATTGTTTTAATCTTTGCCATAGTAATTATTGTTTTTAAAATATCTGAAGCAAAGGTAGCGTTTTTTTCCCGATGGTGCAATAGTAAATGTGTTTTTTTTCGTTGCAAATTAAAAAAAAATCAAATTATAACGAAAAAACGAGCTGGTAAACTACACTCGCTCCGATATTTTGAAAGTATGTGGCTTGTAGGCTATTTTCTTATGGAAGCATTCAAAACATTATATGACAGCACTTACATATTCGTTCGCTTGCGCTCATATGAATATTCGCTAGTACTCAAACCAACATTTGATAACGCTCAAAGAACGATGGGCGCACTGGAATCAATCGATAAGAGCGGGCATATTGTTCGATGAAAGCGTGCCTTTTAACCGCAAAAAGCATTATATACTCAACTAAATCCTGCCGAGTATTTTCTTCAAGAAGAAATATGTTTCTTCCTGTAAGCGGAATAATGTCCACGATTTCTTGCAAGGATTGAATCCTAATTTGCGTGTTGTCTCACCATCGGCCAATCGGGTATCGATACTCTCCCACCCTGTTTTCAGTTCGCCCAGGCAATACGCTTTGTCGTCATTTGACATCTGATTCCTATACTTATAATAAAAGAGGTAGCAGTCAACAAGGATTTTTACTCGTTCAGTCTCGTATCTCCGCATTATGTCCTCGCCCACTCCAAGTTCCTGCAACTGGCGTTTCATGCTCTGTGATGCAGCTAGATAATCCATTCGCGAAGTGGAAACCTGATTCGTGATTGAGTCGGGATTATAGAGATAATAATAAGGTGCATCCGACTGATACACCTTCCTTGATTTTATATAATGTATTCGGCAGGTGTTGTCGTCGCTGAAATGTGGGCGTGTGGTATCCATAGGATACTCTTTCCAAAGCCGGGCTTTTGCTGCATAAACGCCATGAATATTCCAAGTGAGCGATTCGAGGAATGCTTCTTTGCCTTCCAATGAAGAGAAATTCAATCCTTCATAATCCTTCTGGTTACCGTCTTTATCAACAAGAATGCAACGATACAGCACACAGTCTGCATCATCATTTGCCTCAAACACCTTCACAAGTCGCTCAATGGTATCTGCTGCATAGTAATCATCAGCATCAAGATAACCAATGATGTCGCCACTACACTCCTTAATGCCACTATTGCGGGCCTCGGCTGCACCCTTGTTTTTGTCGTGTCTGATAAGTTTTATTCGTTCGTCATGACAGGCATAACCATTGATTATCTCAGCCGAATTGTCTTTTGAAGCATCATCTATGCACACGATTTCGATGTTTCGGTATGTCTGACTGACTAACGAATCAAGGCACCGGCGGATAGTCTTCTCACCGTTATAAACTGCAACAAGAATGCTTACTTTCATCATTTCACAGTTTGTTTGTACATACGGTATGACACATATCCGCTTATGGCAAGCATCATTGTGCCGAGAGCATAATAAGAGATGCCCGATGTGTAATTGACAATGGCAAGAGAAATAAGTCCCAAAACGAGTTGCAAACCAACATATTTCAATATGCGATCCGACAATTCCAGTTCGTATTTCCAAGAGCAATAACCCAGCACACACATGCAATCCACAAACGATGTGACAGCAAGTGCAATACCAGTACCGTCAAGTCCCCAGTTATTGTAGCCGAAAATAATTGTAAGTACGATAAGCACATCGTAAACAGACTCCATCATGAGATATGATTTTGAGTCGCCTTTTGCCAACATCACATAGGCAACGGGGAGGTTTACAGCACGGAAATACATCGCTATGACTGTTATCTGCGTCATGCCGATTACAGGTAGGAATTTTCCACTGAACAACAGAGGTATAAGTATCTGTAAACCAAACATTAACGCCACGAGCATTGGAGCAACGATTATGATTGAAACTTCAATCTGTCGGTTTACTGCTCCGTTCATTTTTGCAGTGTCGCCACATACTGCCGAAAGGTAAGGATAATAGTCGGTTTCCATTGCTGCAAATACCATTCCTGCATAGGTCATCGTAATCATATATCCCGCATTATAAAGACCTGCCAGAGAAACCGACATATCGCTCAGATAGGCCCTGACTGCAAACTCGGCTCCACTGCCGAAAACTCCTGCAAGAACAAATGCCGTTCCGATGGTAATCATCGATTTTCCCTCCCTCAGATTATGCCATTTCTTCATCAGACGGAGTGGATAATATCGACAAGAGTACCACATGACAATCACCATCTGTATGAATCCGATGATTATGAGCGAAGGAATGATGCCTTCATATTTCCAATACATGAATAGTGGCACTGATATTACAAGAGCCATAAACACTCCAAAAACACTGGTCTTTGCCAGTTGCTTCAGTCGTCGGGTTGCTTTCAGAATAGCCGTCTCACCACCGGTGATAGCCGCCATTGCCACCACAACAGAAAGCAATGCGAAATGAATAGTATGTTCAAACGATGAAAAAGCCCACATACTCAAGACTCCACTCATTGCAAGACAAACGGCAAAGCCTAGCAGTGCAGCAAAGAGACTCCAGGAGCGCAACAAAGAAACATATTTGTTGGTTTCCTCCTCGTTATGAGCATCAAACGCCTGAGATATCTCACGCACTCCACTCATCTGCAAACCGAAATTTGTGGAATTCTGTATCAAAGTGGCAGCAGTGTTGTAAACGGATATAAGTCCTACGCCCACAGGTCCCAGAATCATGGCAATAACTTTATTGCGCACAAGACCTATGAGAATGTTCAAAGCCTGAACACTGCCGAACAATCCTGTATATTTGAAAATATGTTTGTAACTGCTATCTTTCATATTAGTATAAATATAACGCATGTTTTACAACTTTATTATACTTTATAGATTGTTTTCTGCAAAAAAATATATACCTTTGCATTATATGAGAACAAAGCAGGTGAAAATAAGTTTCATTATAACTGATTATAATCTCCCAATACCACTCTTACGAGAGTGTATTGAGAGCATACTTGCTTTGAATATAAATGCTGACGAGCGTGAGATAATCCTCGTTAATGATGGTTCTGAAACATCACCGGAATCGGGACTGAAGGATTTTATGTCTGAGATAAAGGTCATAAATCAAGAGAATCAAGGATTATCGGCAGCACGAAATACTGGTGTTGAGGCTTCCGAAGGAGAATACATCCAGTTTGTTGATGGCGATGATTGTCTGTTGCCAGATTATAACGATTGCCTCCAGTCAGTCTTCGAAAACGGATACGATATGCTGTTCTTCGGCAGTGTGGCTGATAAGACAGCGTCATTGCCGGGAAAAACAAAACGAACCGGAACAGGCGTTGAATACCTGCTTCAACGTAATCTCCGCGCCTCTGCCTGTGGTTTTGTTTTCAAAAAGGACCTCCTTGCTGATGACCTGAAATTCACAAAAGGCATCTTGCATGAAGACGAAGAGTTCACTCCCCTGCTGACTCTCCGGGCAAAGAATGTTGCTGAATATAGTGGTTCTGCCTATTTCTACCGTGTGCGTGAAAATTCAATAGTACATTCTGTTGATAAAGAACACATACAACGCAGAATCAACGATTTCATCGGAGTTATTGTTCGTTTGCACGAAGAACTTCCTGCACTCGACAGCAATGAGCAGAGAGCCTTGAACCGTAGGATTGACCAACTCTCCATGGACTTGGTGTATAATGTTGTTCTGTTGACTGGCGACCAGAATAAAATACAAGAAACACTTGCACATTTACATAGCAAAGGCATCAATCCATTGCCTGTCAGATTGCACACTCTTAAGTATTTCTTCTTTTCCGTTTTATGCAAAACAGGAATCGGCAGAAAACTTATATACAGCATCGTCAAAAGTAAAAGCAATAATTGAGTCCAAGAATGATTCTGTCTGTTATCATACCCGTCTATAAAGTTGAGAATACCCTTGACCGTTGTGTCGAGAGTGTTCTTCGGCAGACCGTTCCCCAGATGGAGGTCATCCTTGTGGAAGATGGTTCGCCCGACGGTTGTGGAAAGATGTGTGATGAATGGGCTTCTAAAGACGAGCGTATAAAGGTGGTGCATAAGGTAAACGGAGGACTCTCCTCTGCCCGCAATGCTGGTCTTGATATTGCTACTGGAGATTATATCACCTTTGTCGATAGCGACGACTATCTCATGCCCGATACATATAGTAAGGCATTGAGCAGCCACGACAAATCCGAATGGGATATATTTGAATTTGGCCTCGTGCATGAATCAGCATCGCGTGTTGCCCTTGAACTAAAGGATTGTACTTTCAACTCTGCCCGTCAGTATTGGAACACAACAAAGGCATGGCATCATTGCTATGTCTGGAACAAGATTTTCAAACGTAGCCTGTTCGAAAACATCCGGTTTGAGGCTAATCGCATATTTGAAGACTTGCTCATTATGCCTGTATTGCTTTCAAATAATCCGAAAGTGGTAACAACCCCAATCAAGGGTTATGTCTATTCGGACAACGATGAAAGTATTTCCACGAATCATTCGGCAAAGCCAAGTCGCAGCCTTCTTTGTGCAGAGGCAAAAGCAGCATGGAGAATGAGGACCCTGCCAATAGGCAACGGATTCAACCTCTATTACTTGATGCTCTGCAGATTGTTTGATATTATTCGTTTCTCTATATGAAGATTCTGCTTTTAGGAGAATACTCCAACGTCCATAATACACTGGCTCAGGGATTACGCTCTCTGGGACATCATGTTGTAGTTGCCAGCAATGGTGACTTCTGGAAGGACTATCCTCGCGATATCGATCTTCAAAGGAAAGACGGAAAACTCGGTGGCATCGCTCTTTTGACAAAGGTATATTGGAACCTTCGTCGTTTTCGTAGGTTTGATATAGTGCAGATCATAAATCCATTGTTTCTTGAATTGAAGGCTGAGCGCCATTTCCGTCTGTTCGACTATCTAAAGAAAAACAACGGGAAGGTTGTGCTCTGTGCTTTCGGCATGGATTACTATTGGGTAAAGCGTTCCGAAGAGATGATTTTCCGTTATGGAGACTTCAATATCGGTAGCACCCTTCGCCATACAAGGGAGGCCGACGAAGCCCGTAAGGATTGGCTTGGTACAGCGAAGGAAGCGCTGAACAGATACTGTGCCGAGAAATCGGATGCTATTGTTACTGGTCTTTACGAATATGATGCGTGTTACCGTCCTTGTTTTCCGGAGAAAACGCACTTTATTCCATTTCCTATCCGTCAAAGTGAATATGCAGAATCCGCAGATGGCACTAACGGGAAAGTGAGGATTTTCATTGGTATCAGCAGACAGCGCTCGGAATACAAAGGCACAGATATCATGCTTCGTGCTGCACAGGATATTGCGACGAAATACCCAGAAAGGGTTGAACTGAAGATTGCCGAAGGATTGCCTTTCAGCGAATACACAAAGATGATGCTTGGCAGCGACCTGCTTCTCGACCAGTTGTATAGTTACACTCCAGCCATGAATGCGCTCGAGGCAATGAGCCATGGTATAATATGCATTGGTGGCGGTGAACCTGAGAATTATGAAATCCTTGGTGAGAAGGAGTTGCGACCAATCATCAATGTTGAACCAAACTACGAGAGTGTATATAATGCTCTTGAGGCAACGGTTCTTAATCCCGACAGAATACCTCTGTTGAAGCGCGAAAGCATTGAATATATAAAGCGCCACCATGACTTTATCAAGGTAGCGCTTCAATATGTGGAACTTTACTCCCGTATATAATCCTTGGTGAGCATATCGTAGTATAATGCTTCCAGTTCGGAATCCGACAGTTGTTCAAGAGAATGCCCGATTATTCGAATCAGTTCTTCCCTTGAATAGCTGCTTATATTTGAGTGCTTATTGAAATCCATCTCTTTTTAGAATTATATGCCCTCTCCCCATTAGGGGTCGTAGGGGCTCTTATTCAGCAGGAACTGCGAACTTGTTTCCAGTTGTCTCAACAATGCGCTTTGCTGTGCGCTCTGGGTATCCAGGGCGCTTCACTGTTGCACCAAGACCGTACTTCGAACGCTCAAAGCGACCACGGCTTTCTGGTTTCTCTGCCATATCGTTGAACTTCACGATGAGATGCTTTGCAAGGCCATGCCATGCGTCGAGCATATCAGCACCAAGACCGTTGCTGTATTCTGTGAGATAGTTCACTGCACCCTCTGGGTCGTTGGCATAGAACTTCATTGCCTCTGCCTCGATAGTTGGCTGGTTCTTTGCATAATAGTTGTCAAGACGGTCGCGGACAGCCTGCAATGTTGGGAACATCTGCGAATAGCGTGGATAAACCATGTTGCTCACCCAGTTGCAGACCCAGAAAGCACTGCAGTCTGAATATGTGATATCGTCTGCATTTGGATCATCGAAACATGCTGGAGGCATCTTGTTGCCACAGTAAACTGGTACGAATGGCACCATGTTGGCATCATCGTTGCCGAACCAGATGATACCACCTACCTGACGAGGCAACCATGAACGCATCTGCGCTACGAAAGTGAAGGCGCTCTGCTGTGTAGATACCGGACGCTCGTTGAAGTATTTCTTTCCATCAACGGTAAACGACAATGGTGTTGGACGGTAAGGCATCTGCCAGATACCCTCACCCATATCACCATCGAGAGCAAAAGGAGTACCCTCATAATGATCGCGCATGAGGTTCTCTACATCCTGCACGCCTACCTTCTTATCAGGAACAATCCACAATGGCATCTCCTCGCACTCATCAAGTGGTTTGATACCAGCAGCATAATCCACATAAGGAGTCATATCCATGAAATGGTTGAACAACGACCAAACGCGGGCGTCGCAGTAACGACGGCCACCGAAGTCTGGCTTTGCATAAGCATCGCGGAAACTGAAATCCTCGTCCTTGCCATCAAACCATCCCATCTTGCGGGCATACTTGATACAGTCCTTCGAGAACATAACATTCTCCTTGTCCTTCTGATTGAAAGTGCGGATACGGCTCTGGTTGGCGTGAGCACATACTGCATCGTCAGGAATACGTACTGCCACCCATACAACCTTCTTTGAACCGGCACCCTGGCCCATCATCTCCATTATCCATGCCTCATTAGGGTCGCAGATGGTGAATGTCTCGCCCTCAGAGTTATATCCGTAGGTCTCAACGAGATTGGTCATCACCTTGATAGCCTCGCGGGCAGTCTTTGAACGCTGGAGGGCGATATAGATGAGTGAACCGTAGTCGATGATACCTGTAGAATCTGCCATCTCCTCACGACCACCGAATGTTGTCTCGGCGATAGCCACCTGATATTCGTTGATGTTGCCAAGCACATTATATGTCTCTGGTGCCTCTGGAATCTCACCCCAATAGCGGTTTGTATCCCAGTCATATACCTTGCGCATCTCGCCCTTGGCGTGCTTTGCGGCAGGATAATGAGCCATCTTCATGTATGCACCGTAGGAATCGGCACTGTAAGAACACATCACCGAACCATCGACGCTGGCTTTCTTACCTACTATGAAATTTGTGCAAGCCTGCACCTGGATGTTTGCCAAAAGTACCAGACTCAGGCAGAGAAGGATCGTTTTTTTCATTTTCTGTTGAATCGTTGTTAATTGTTTCTATTGTGTCATTTTTTATCGGTTCAGGGGTATGCATCTTGATGAGCGCGAGTTTTGATATCACCATGAACTTCATCGTCGATGAGTTGCGGTCATTGATATTGTTACTCTGGCGGCTCAGGAAATATCCCTTCACCTCTTTTACTCCTACACGATTGATATCCTCCACATCCATCGTTCTGTCCATCTGCGATGTCAGTGAGAGTGTGCGGGTTATGGCACTGTCGTTCTGGAGTATCATCGTAAAGATAGCATATCCGTTGCGTGATCCATCCTGCTGGATGAAGTCAGAGTTGAAGTTCAGACGGAACTTGTCGCCTTTCTGGAATGTAGAGTCGGCCTTGAAACTGAAACTAACGGAATTGAATGGTGCATGCTCGGTCAGGACATAAAGTCTGTCTCTGTTCCATATATTGGCTGTGTCAGCATTGGCATCGGTTGAAACGCCGGTGAAATCAGTACCGTTGACACCGCGCAGGCGACCTTCATTCTCTATGCGCGAATACAGACGCTTATAGATGCCTTCAAGGATTTCGGTGTGGCGCATATAGTACACCATCGAAGAATCAAACTCCGCCTGGGTGATGCCATGCTTCTCGTAAACGGCTTCCACGTATGCTCTGATGGTGGCAGAATCAAGGTTGGATGTTCTAACGATACCATCGAGCAAGTGATAGTCATAGAGCACATCCTCCATCTTGCCTTCGGCAATGACCATCTTCTTCGATTCGTCTTTACACGAACCAAAGAATGCAGTGACAATCATCAATGCAATGCAAACAGGAAGGATATGTAAACCGAGACGCTTCATCTTGAACTCTATTCCTTAATTTCTTTACTCTTCTCTCTTCACTCTTCTCTCTTCACTCTTCTCTATTCCCTCCTCACTCTTCAATTCGAGCACCTGCGAGATTGTCTCCATCTCCTTGCGGAAGAACAGAAGCAGGAGAACCACACCTACAGAGATGCAAGAGTCGGCGAAGTTGAATACTGGTGAGAAGAACACCTGTCCACCGATAAGCGGCATCCAATCAGGCCATTCCCATAGAGGGAAGTAGAACATATCCACCACCCTGCCTTGGAGCAGCGGTGCGTATCCATCGCCGAAACTTACGAATTCAGCAATGTTGTATGGAGTTGACACGGTGAACACCTGTCCGTAGAACAGGCAATCGAAGATGTTGCCGGCTGCTCCAGCGAGAATCATCGAGAGACAAACCACATACCCGAATCGGGTATCACGTTTCACTACCTTATATATATAATAACCGATAGCCGAGCACGCAACGATGCGGAATAGTGTCAGCAATGGCTTATAGATGAAACTCATGCCATAAGCCATGCCATTGTTCTCGATGAAGGTTATGAAGAACCAGTCAGTAACACGGTTGCTTTCGCCGAGATACATCGTGGTCTTCACCTCAACCTTTATCACCTGATCAATGATGACAAGCAACAGGATGATGACCACCGCCAACAGTCCTTTGTAATTATGCTTTTTCAATTTTCACTGTGAGTTTGAATGAATCCAAATCGAGTTCCTCGCCACCAGTAGCATCACCGTTGGTGAGTTGTGTTGCCAATACCTGTGCTGCGATGTGGCTGCCGAAGGTGTTGATGAGTTCGGTTGCCTGCTCGCACACAGATACCACAACATTGATGCGGTCGGAAATCTCGAGTCCCATATTCTTACGCTGTGCCTGGATGCAACGGATCACCTCACGAGCCATACCCTCGAGACGGAGTTCTGGGGTGATGGTGATGTCGAGTGCAACGGTGAGGGCACCTTCGGATGTAACGCTCCATCCTGGCATATCCTCTGCCTGGATTTCAACATCCTCACGGGTGAGTTCATAGTCGGCACCGCATACATTGATTGTTATAGCACCGTTCTCAAGGGCAGCAATCTGCTCCTGTGAGAGTGCAGTAACAACGGCTGCTGCGTCCTTCATCTGCTTACCGAACTTCTTACCCATAACGCGGAAGTTTGGCTTCACCTTCTTCTCAACCATGTTGCCTTCGATGAAGTTCACACCCTTGAGGTTCACCTCGTCGAGGATGATTCCCTGGAGTGACTCGATGCCTTCTTTGATAGCAGCGCTTGTCACAGGGATTGCGATGCACTGCAGTGGCTGACGAACACCAATCTTCTCCTTCTTGCGGAGTGAGAGTGCCATAGAGCATACCTTCTGGATGCGTGCCATATCCTCCTCGAGTTTTGCGTCGATGAGCGACTCGTTGCTTTCTGGGTAGAAGTCAACATGCACGCTCTCCTTTGCCTCGCCGAAGGTGAGGTCGTTATAGAGACGGTCAGAGAAGAATGGCGAGATTGGAGCGATGAGTTTTGCCACAGTGAGGAGACACTCATGAAGTGTCTGGTAGCAAGCGAGTTTATCCTGTGTGAGTTCATCACCCCAGAGGCGCTTCTTTGCAAGACGCACATACCAGTTAGACAACTCATCGACAACAAATGCCTGGATAGCACGACCAGCACGTGTTGGTTCGTAGTCATCGAACGACTCGGTGACATCCTTCACGAGGGTGTTGAGCTTACTGATAACCCACTTGTCGAGCACTGTACGCTCAGCGTAAGGTACCATTGGCTGTGAGTTGTCCCAACCATCAACATTGGCGTACATGGCGAGCAAACCGTAGGTCTGCTGGAGTTTCACGAAGAACGAACTTGTCACTTCCTTCACGCCCTCTGGGTCGAACGCGAGGTTGTCCCAAGGACTTGAATTGGTAATCATATACCATCTCACAGCGTCAGTACCATACTGGCCGATGCACTCGAATGGGTTGATGACATTGCCGAGACGCTTCGACATCTTGACACCGTTCTTGTCGAGCACAAGACCGTTAGAGATTACTGCCTTGAATGCTACTGAGTCGAACACCATTGTAGCGATTGCGTGGAGTGTGAAGAACCAGCCACGTGTCTGGTCAACACCTTCTGCAATGAAGTCGGCAGGATATGATGTACGGTTGTCAACGAGTTCCTTGTTCTCGAATGGATAGTGCAACTGTGCGTATGGCATAGCACCTGAATCGAACCAAACATCGATAAGGTCGGTCTCGCGTGTGAGAACATTACCTGTCTCTGATACGAGTTTGATATAATCAACATAAGGACGGTGGATATCAATCTTGTCGTAGTTCTCCT
>JAZQOD010000225.1:0-7488 GCA_045627685.1 Prevotella sp.
CACCCCGAGGACGAGAAACCTCTCGACCGCGTGCTGCGCTCAATGCAGAAGTTCGGCGATGACACCGTAGCACGTTTTGATAAACTACACAAACAGTTCGGATGAAGAGAAACTATGTCATAACCCTTTTCCTCTGTCTCGCTGCCTGCATCATGGCAGGAACAAGAGGATTGTCAACACTCGGCAGGAGTGCTGACAGCGACACCCTTGGCATAGATTCCCTCAACGACATTGTGGAAAGCTTGCTCGCCGACAGTGCTGTTGCCCTTCTTGGTGATAGCCTCTCAGCCGACAGTCTCTCCCTCGACAGCATTGCATTGCCACTCGACTCTGCTGCCCGTGAGGCAATGATTCTCGACTCTATCCAACATGCCATCGAGGCCCACAACAAAGCCATCGACGATAGTATCCGTCTGGATTCTGTCAACAAGTCGCGTTCCAGCGGTATCAACGCTCCTGTCCACTATCAGTCTGACGACTCGATGGTGTATCTCTCGTCAACAAAGAAAGCCTACCTCTATGGTGCTGCCAATGTGAAATACGAGAATATGGAACTCGATGCCGACCGTGTTGACATGAGCAATGTCACCAATATGGTTCATGCCACAGGCGTATGGGCCGACACCACACACACCGAACTCGCCGGTACTCCTCGTTTCAAGATGGGACAGGACACCTACGAGAACGACACGATGCTCTTCAACTTCAAGACCAAGAAAGGTCTTATCACCAATGTCACCACCCAGCAGCAGGAAGGCTATCTCATGAGTGAACTCGCCAAGCGTGATGCCAATGGTGATATCTTCCTACAGCATGGTCGCTACACCACCTGCGACAACACCGAGCATCCTGACTTCTACCTCAAGATTTCGCGCGCAAAACTCCGCACAGGCAAGGACGTAGTGTTCGGTCCGGCACATCTCGTTGTAGCCGATGTACCACTGCCACTCGCCATCCCTTACGGATTCTTCCCATTCTCGAAAAACTACTCCAGCGGTTTCATCATGCCAAGCTATGGTGATGAGTCCGCCCGAGGATTCTACCTCCGCGATGGTGGATACTATTTTGCTATCAGCGACAAGATTGACATGAAACTCCTTGGCGAAATCTATACCAAGGGTTCTTGGGGCGCCTCGCTCACATCCAACTATAAGAAGCGTTATAAGTTCAGTGGATCGTTCCTCTTCAGTTATCAGGACACCCGTCATAGTGAGAAGGGCATGCCAGACTACACCCAGCAGAAGAGTTTCAAGGTGCAGTGGAGCCACCGTCAGGACCCAAAGTCGAGTCCTTTCAGCACATTGTCGGCAAGTGTGAACTTCGCCACATCTTCTTATGAGAAGAACAACCTCAACAGTGCCTACAACCCACAGTCGATGACTCAGAGTACCCGTACATCATCCGTGAACTGGGGTACCGGCTTCTCATCGTTAGGCCTTAACATCAGCAGTTCTGCCAACCTCTCGCAGAACATGCGCGACTCATCCATCGCCCTCACGCTTCCTGACCTCAATATCACCCTCTCGCGCCTCTATCCGTTCAAGCGCAAGCACGCTGTGGGCAAGGAACGCTGGTACGAGAAGATTGCGTTGTCATACACCGGACGCCTCTCAAACTCTTATCAGGGTAAGGAAAGTCAGATCATGAAGTCCAACCCGCTGAAGGACTGGAAGAACGGTATGAACCATTCCATTCCAATCTCCGGCAGTTTCACGCTGTTTGATTATATCAACCTCACACCGTCGGTCAACTTCACCGACCGCACCTATATGCGAAAGTATATGCGTTCGTGGGATGAGGCGGCACAGCACGAGGTTGTCGATACCCTCAGCGGATTCTATAATGTTTATAACTGGAATGCTGCCGTTTCTGCATCGACAAAACTCTACGGATTCTTCATTCCAAACCGTAAGATCTTCGGTGACAAGATTGACCGCATCCGCCACGTCGTCACACCTTCCGTAAGTTTCAGTTATGCACCAGACTTCTCTGCGTCGCGCTATGGCTACTATGAAACCTACCAGAAGACCGACGCCCAGGGAAACGTGTCGCTTGTGGAGTATTCTCCATTCCAAGGCCAACTCTATGGTGTGCCGGGAAAGGGTAAGACCGGTTCGGTGTCGATGTCGTTGGAGAACAACCTCGAGATGAAATGGAAGAACAAGGAAGACTCGCTCGTGAAGGTGAGCCTTATCGATAATTTCGGTTTGTCGATGTCCTACAACCTCGCAGCCCAGAAGCATCCGTGGAGCGACCTCTCAACACGTCTGCGACTCAAACTCAGCAAATCGTACACCTTCAACATGAACGCCGTCTTCGCCACCTACGCCTATGAGATTGACGAGAACGGGCGAGTATTCGTAGGTGACAGGACAGAGTGGGGATGTGGTCGTTTCGGACGATTCCAGGGAACATCGCAGAACCTCTCGTACACCATCACGCCAGAGAAGATAAAGCGACTCTTTGCCGGTAAGGACGATGATGACGACGACGATGCAGAGATGGAAGAAGACTATGGCATGGACACCGATGTAGAGTCGAACATTGACGATGTGCAGATAAAAGCCCAGAAAGGCTTGCGCAAGAAAAAGAAAGGTGGCAACAAGGCCGAGACCGACGACGATGGATACATGACCTTCAACATGCCTTGGTCGCTCACCATCGGTTATGGTATCAACATGCGCGAGAACACCGGTGGCAAGTTCAACGAAAAGACCATGCGCTATCCGTATAAGTTCACCCAGACGCTCAACTGTTCGGGTAACATCCGATTGGCAGAAGGCTGGAACATCAGTTTCTCATCAGGCTATGACTTCGAGAACAAGAAGATATCAATGACCACCGCCTCGATGACCCGCGACCTGCACTGTTTCCAGATGTCGTGCTCGGTAGTGCTCGCGCCATACACCAGTTACAACTTCTCATTCCGCTGTAATGCATCAACCCTCACCGATGTGTTGAAGTACGACAAGCGTAGTGGATATTCAAACGCAGTACAATGGTATTAAACATCATATTCATCCTTGTAGGTTTCTTCCTTCTGATAAAAGGAGGCGACTATCTCGTTGAGGGCGCTGTGCAGGTGGCACGCCGCCTGAAACTCAGTCCGATGGTTATCGGCCTCACCGTCATCGGCTTTGGCACATCAGCCCCGGAACTCCTTGTGAGTACCATGGCGGCTATCAGTGGCAGTCCGGGCATCGCCATCGGTAATGTCGTCGGTTCCAACATCGCCAACATCGCCCTCATCCTCGGTGCGGCATCTATCATCGTACCACTCACCGTCAGCAAGTTCACCCTCGCTGTCGATGCACCGTTCATGATTCTCGCTGCTATCCTCCTCTCCGCTGCCGGCATGGCAGGCACCATTGAGCGATGGGAGGGAGCCTTGGGCATGGCCATACTCATTACATATATCGTATGGCAGATACGCCGCTCACGCAAGCAGGCTAAAGCCGCTGAGACGGTGGAACAGCCAACCATGCATATCGGCATGGCTCTGCTCATCATCATTGCCGCCATCATTGCATTAGGCGTTGGTGCCAACCTCCTCATCAAGGGAGCGTCGGGCACAGCCATGGAACTCGGCACAGCCCTCGGCGTTGATACAAAGGCAATGGAGCGCATCATCGGTCTTACCATTGTGGCTGTCGGCACCTCGTTCCCTGAACTCTTCGCCACCGTCATCGCCGCAAGGAAAGGTCAGGTGGACATGGCCATCGGTAATGTCATCGGCAGTGTGGCGTTCAATATCTATAGTGTTGTAGGAGTGGCAGCGATGTGCTGTCCTATCCATCACGCCAACATCGGCTTTGGTTTCGACTATGCCGTGATGACCGGCCTCGCCATTCTGCTATGGGCAGCATTGCGCACAAAGTACACCCTCGAGCGCTGGGAAGGTTGGGTACTTCTCACCTTATATATATTATATGTGTTGAGGACAGTCCTCTTCTAATCGAATCATCGAAAAAAAATAATCAAAAAAATATATCACTATGAACCTTATCGAAAGATTTATCAATTACACAAAATGGGACACCCAGTCATGTGAGGATTCCCAGACAGTACCTTCATCTCCTGAAAAGCAGTTGAAGTTTGCAGAATATCTCCGTCAGGAACTCGTCAGCGAAGGTCTTGACGATGTAGAGATGGACGAGAAGGGCTATATCTATGCCACTCTCCCAAGCAATCTCAAAGGTCAGAAAGTGCCAACCATCGGTTTCATTGCCCACTACGACACATCGCCTGATGCTTCGGGTGCAAATATCAAGGCACGTATCGTAGAGAACTATGACGGTGGTGACATCGTGCTCTCTGAGGGTATCGTCACCTCACCAGCCAAGTTCCCAGAACTCCTTGCACACAAAGGTGAGGACCTTATCGTGACCGACGGAACAACACTCCTCGGTGCTGACGACAAGGCCGGTATTGCCGAGATTGTGCAGGCAATGTGCTATCTCCGCGATCACAGCGAGATTCCTCATGGCGACATCCGTGTGGCATTCAACCCAGACGAGGAAATCGGTATGGGTGCACATCATTTCGATGTAGAGAAGTTCGGTTGCGACTGGGCTTACACCATCGACGGTGGTGACCTCGGTGAATTGGAATACGAGAACTTCAACGCTGCTGGTGCTAAGATTCAGATCAAGGGCGTCAGCGTTCACACGGGCTATGCCAAGGGCAAGATGATCAATGCATCACGTGTGGCTGCCGACCTGCTCGATATGATTCCTGAAACCGACCTCCCAGAGAACACCGAGGGCTATGAAGGTTTCTATCACCTCGTGTCACAGCAGAGTGCCACCGAGGGTGCAAAGATGTATTTCATCATCCGCGATCATGATGCCGACCGTTTCCAGAAGCGTAAGGAGTTCATGCAGGAGTGTGTAGATAAACTCAATGCGAAATACGGCGAGGGCACTGTCAAGGCTGATATCTACGACCAGTATCGCAATATGAAGGAAATCATCGACGAGCATATCCACACCATTGATATCTGTCTCCAGGCATTCTCGGAGAGCGAAGTGCCAGCCAAGGTGATGCCAATCCGTGGTGGTACCGACGGAGCACAACTCTCGTTCCGTGGTCTTCCATGTCCAAACATTTTCGCCGGCGGTGTCAACTTCCACGGTCCTCATGAGTTTGTCTCATGCCAGGTCATGGAGAAGGCAATGCAGGTTATTGTGAAGATTAGCGAAATCACCGGCAATTATAATAAATGATAACCGACCTTGCGCTGATACTTATCGTTGCCTCTGTGGTGACACTCCTGTTCAAGTGGCTGAAACAGCCGCTTGTACTCGGATATATTGTGGCGGGATTTCTTGTCTCGCCTCATATGCCCTATGTCGCCTCTGTGGTCAACATCGACAATGTGCATGAATGGGCCGACATCGGAGTGATGTTCCTTCTCTTCACCCTCGGACTGGAGTTCTCCTTCAAGAAGATTCTGAAGATGGGAATAGCCCCCGTCATCGCTGCCCTCACCATCATATTCTGCATGATAACCCTCGGCGTCATCGTTGGTCATGCCTTTGGCTGGAGCAGCATGGACTGTATCTTCCTCGGAGGAATGCTCTCCATGTCGTCAACGACAATCATCTATAAGGCGTTCGATGAACTCGGATTGCGCCAGCAGCGCTTCACCTCGCTTGTCATGTCGGTGCTCATCCTCGAGGATATCCTTGCCATCGTCATGATGGTGATGCTCTCCGGAGTAGCCATCAACAACAGACTTGACGGTACAGCCCTTGTGGAGAGCATTGTCGACATAGCCTATTTCATCGTGGCATGCTTCATTGTCGGCATCTTCATCCTGCCGTGGTTACTCCGTCGCACACGCCGTCTGCTTAACGCCGAGACACTGCTCGTCCTCGCTCTGGGCCTGTGCTGTGCCATGGCTGTCATCTCCCGTAAGGTAGGTTTCTCTGAGGCGTTCGGAGCGTTTATCATGGGAAGCATCCTCGCAGAGACCGTCGAGGCAGAGAAGATAGAACATCTCGTAGCACCGGTGAAGAACCTCTTTGGAGCCATCTTCTTCGTGTCAGTGGGAATGCTCGTCGATCCAGCCGTGCTTGTGAAGTATGCAGCGCCGATTTTCGGACTTGTCGCCACTATCCTTGTTGGTCAGACCGTCTTCGGCACCTTCGGATATCTGCTCAGCGGTCAGAGTCTCCGCACAGCCATGCGATGTGGATTCTCCATGGCACAGATCGGTGAGTTTGCATTTATCATTGCCTCACTCGGACTCTCGTTGCATGTCACTGGCGATTTCCTCTATCCGGTAGTAGTGGCGGTGAGTGTCATCACCACCTTCCTCACACCGTATATGATACGCCTCGCCGTACCAGCCTATGGGCTCACCGAACGAGTGCTGTCGCCTCGTGTGCTCCGCCATATCAACAAGTTCTCAACTTCCAAGGCCCAATCGGAGCGCGAGAGGAGTCTGTGGCGTAACTATCTCATGTCGGTAGTGGTGATAGTGTTGCTCAATGGTGTCATAGCCTTTACTATCGGTCTGCTCATGGACAGCATGGCATATCCGCTGATCATGGACATGCTCCCTGCCGGGTGGAACAAGATTGTCTATTTCATCGTCACCCTGCTCCTGCTCGCACCATTCCTTCGTTCCATGGCAATGAAGAAAGCCAATGGCGACGACATGAAGCAACTGATATCCGAAAACCGCCTCAATGCCGTATGGCTGTTGTTCCTGTTCTTTGTGCGAGTGCTCAACGCCATGGCATTCGTGTTCCTCCTCTGGGACCGCCTCTGGAATTCGCGCCACACTGCATTGATGGTATGCATCGCCTTTGTGGCAATCATCGCGATGATGATGTCGCGCCATCTGAAGCGTCAGAGCATAGAACTCGAGCGTGTCCTGTTGCGCAACCTCCAATCGCGTGAGATCGCCGCCCGTGCTATGGGTCGTAAGCGTCCACTCTTCGAAGGTCGTCTCGCCGACCTCGCCATCCATATCTCCGAGATAGAGATACCCCTCGACTCGCTCTGGGCAGGAAAGACCTTAGCCCAGTTGGCATTCGGTCAGCGCTTCGGCGTACATGTGAGCAGCATCCTCCGTGGTCAGCATCGCATAAACATCCCGGGAGGCGATTCCATCGTATTCCCAGGCGATAAGTTGCAGGTCATCGGCAATGACGAACAACTGTCGCAGTTGTCGCAAGCCCTGAACAGCGAGGTTCTGGCAGAAGAGATGGAGATAGAGAGCCGCGAGACGTTGTTGCGTCAGATAACCCTCGAGCCTGGCAACCCGCTCATCGGCAAGAGCCTCTCCGGCAGTGGTCTGCGTGAAGACTTCGGCTGTATGCTCGTAGGAGTGGAGCAAGGACAGGAGAACCTCACACAGGTAGATCCGCAGCATGTCTTCCAGGTAGGCGACATCCTGTGGGTAGTAGGCGAGGAGAAGGATTTGGAGAGGCTATAGCCAGCCCCACCCAGCCTCCCCAAAAGGGAGGAGCGTTAATA
>JAZQOD010000226.1:0-25001 GCA_045627685.1 Prevotella sp.
TTTCGTTGAGGGTGTTGCTCTCTTCGCAGTAGTAGTTTGTGCACTTTGTGTATTCCTCTAAATCTCGAAAAAGAAAGTTAGTTAGATGGATTCATTGAATTTACCAGCAATACTAACCCCCGATTTTGGACTTCTCTTCTGGATGCTCATAGCATTCGTTCTGGTGTTTGGAATCCTTGCTAAGTTTGGTTTCCCTGTCATCACAGGCATGGTTGACAAGCGCAAGGCATTCATCGACGAGTCTCTCAAGAATGCTCACGAAGCAGCCGAGCGACTCTCAAACATTCAGAAGGAAAGCGAAGCCATCGTCCAGAAGGCCCGTGAGGAGCAGGCACAGATCATCAAAGATGCTGCCTCTACTCGTGACGCCATCATCGCGGAAGCTCAGACAAAGGCGAAGGCTGAGTCAACTCGCATCATCACTGAAGCACATGCTCAGATTGAGAGCGAGAAGCAGGCTGCCATTCGCGATATCCGAGCACAGGTTGCCCAGCTCTCTGTACAGATTGCCGAGAAGGTGGTTCGTCAGAACCTCTCGAGCGATGCTGCCCAGATGCAGCTCATTGACCGTATGCTGGATGAGGTTCAAGGTGATAATAATAAATAAGGTATAAGGAAATTCGATATGAACACTGGAGTAATATCAGTTCGCTATGCTCGCGCTCTTTTGAAGAGTGCCAATGCTCAGGGAGCCAAGGACGAGGTGTATGCTGATATGCAGACTCTTGCCCAGAGCTATCTGACGGTGCGCCAGTTGCGATCAGCCATCGATAATCCTATGCTGCCTAAAGAAGACAAGCAGATGCTTCTGAAGTCGGCTTGCGGCGGTAACCCTTGTCAGCAGACACTCACATTCATTGATGTGGTGCTGAAGGAGGGTAGGGAGAACCTTATACAGTTTATGGCCAATTCCTATGTCACTCTCTATCGTGAGGAGAAGAACATCATCTCAGGCCGTCTCATCACTGCTGTCACCGTTTCGGCAGAAACAGAGGCAAAGATGCGCCAGATGGTCGAGAAGCGTACTAATGCTACGGTAGAGTTCCAGACAGAGGTGAACCCAGACATCATCGGTGGTTTCATTCTTGAATATGATACCTATAGAATGGATGCCAGCGTACAGTCACAGTTGCGTACTATTCTTAAGACGCTTAACTAAGCACTTAGGAGTTTAAAGTTTAAAGAACAAAGTAATAATGGATAAAATAAAACCAAGCGAAGTATCAGAAGTATTGCTTCAACAACTTCAGGGCATCGGTTCACAGCAGAACTTCGATGAGGTAGGTACCGTACTTACCGTCAACGATGGTGTGGCTCGTATCTACGGTCTGCGCAATGCCGAGGCTAACGAACTTTTGGAGTTTGAAAATGGTACTATGGCTATTGTGATGAACCTTGAGGAAGACAACGTTGGTTGTGTGCTTCTCGGTTCTACAGCAGGTATCAAGGAGGGTATGTCCGTTAAGCGTACAAAGCGTATCGCGTCAATCCGCGTAAACGACAATATGCTCGGTCGTGTCATCAACCCTCTTGGTCAGGCTATCGACGGTCTTGGTGAGATCGACATCACTGAGTCATACGAGATGCCACTCGACCGCAAGGCACCTGGTGTAATCTATCGCCAGCCGGTAAAGCAGCCACTTCAGACTGGTATCAAGGCCGTTGACTCTATGATTCCAATCGGTCGTGGTCAGCGTGAGCTTATCATTGGTGACCGCCAGACAGGTAAGACTGCTATTGCCGTTGATACCATCATCAACCAGAAGAGTTTCTACGAGGCTGGACAGCCTGTTTACTGTATCTATGTTGCAATCGGTCAGAAGGCTTCTACAGTGGCAGCCCTTGTACAGAACCTCAAGGAGCACGGTGCTCTGCCTTACACTATCGTTGTTGCTGCTACAGCATCTGATCCTGCTGCTATGCAGTACTACGCACCATTCGCAGGTGCTGCTATCGGTGAGTATTTCCGCGATCGTGGTGAGCATGCACTCGTAGTATATGACGACCTCTCAAAGCAGGCTGTTGCTTATCGTGAGGTATCATTGATTCTCCGTCGTCCTTCAGGTCGTGAGGCTTATCCTGGTGATGTATTCTACCTCCACTCACGTCTCCTCGAGCGTGCTGCAAAGATCAACGAGCAGCAGGAAGTAGCAGAGGCAATGAACGACCTCCCAGAGTGCCTCAAGGGCAAAGTGAAGGGTGGTGGTTCGCTCACAGCGCTTCCAATCATCGAGACTCAGGCAGGTGACGTTTCGGCTTACATCCCTACCAACGTGATTTCAATCACCGACGGTCAGATCTATCTTGAGGCCGACCTCTTCAACCAGGGCTTCCGACCAGCCATCAACGTAGGTATCTCGGTATCTCGTGTAGGTGGTTCGGCACAGATCAAGTCAATGAAGAAGGTTGCTGGTACATTGAAGATTGACCAGGCTCAGTATCGTGAGCTCGAGGCATTCTCGAAGTTCTCGAGTGATATGGATGCCGTAACAGCGATGACTCTCGACCGTGGTCGTAAGAACAACCAGCTTCTCATCCAGTCTCAGTACAGCCCAATGCCAGTAGGCGAGCAGATTGCAATCCTCTATTGTGGTACCCACGGCCTCATGGCTCCAGTACCAGTAGAGAAGGTTCGCGAGTGCCAGGATTCATTCCTCACAGCAATGCGCGCTTCTCATCAGGATGTAATCGATACCCTCGGCAGTGGAAAGATCTCTGATGCAGAGACAAATGTTATCGAGGAAGTAATGGCTTCAGTAGCCGGACAGTTTAAAGCCTAACGCCTATGCCATCTCTAAAAGAGATAAAAAACCGAATCGCCAGCGTCAATAGTACTCGCAAGATTACGAGTGCGATGAAGATGGTAGCATCATCAAAGTTGCATCATGCACAGGTGATGATCGAGAACATGCTCCCTTATGAGGGCATGCTCGAGCACATCCTGAAGACATTCCTTGCAAGCGATGTTGATGTGAAGTCTCATATCACTCTTGCGCGTCCTGTAAATCAGGTGGCTCTCATCGTCTTCTCAAGCAATTCAAGTCTTTGTGGCGGTTTCAATGCCAATGTCATAAAGATGATGCAGAAGACAGCCGAGGAGTATATTGCCAAGGGCGTGGACGTTACCATTTACCCTGTAGGCCGTAAGGTTGCCGAGAAGGTGCAGAAACTTGGCTATAAGACAGCAGGCAACTTCAACAAGTTGGCTGACAAGCCAAATGCTGCTGATTGTCAGGCAATCGGTCGTGAACTGGGCGATATGTTCGTTAACGATCAGGTTGACAAGGTGGAACTCATTTATCATCACTTCAAGTCGGCAGGTTCGCAGATTCTTACCCGTAAGACTCTCATTCCTATCGATGTGGAGGAGGCAATGGACTACGATCACTATCGTGATCTCGAGACAACTGTTGCCAATGAGCACACCATGGAGTATCTCAGACAGCATGCACATGAGCGTGAGTATAAGAACGAGAAGGGTAAGGCGCTTAACCACAACTTCATCGTCGAGCCTGATATGGCTACAGTTTTGCAGGCATTGATTCCTCGCTATGTGAATCTGATGATCTACACAGCTCTCCTTGATAGCAATGCTTCTGAGCATGCAGCACGAATGGTGGCAATGCAGACAGCTACTGATAATGCCGATGAGTTGCTCCGTCAGCTCAACCTGCAGTACAACAAGTCACGTCAGCAGGCTATCACAAGCGAGTTGCTCGATATCGTGGGTGGCTCTGTCAACAACTAATTCCCCATTACAATAGATAAAAAGGAGGGTTCTCAAAAAGGGAATCCTTCTTTTTTTTATATCAACCCGAAACTCCGGAAATACTAGAAATACTAGAATATCCAGAAATGCTAGAATACCTAGAAATTCTATATACCCAGTTAATCCCGGACATGATTATATATAAAAAAGAAGGCGGCTACTCTCACGAGCGCCGCTTCCTATCATCTTTAGGTATTAGTCAAACATTTAAGGTAAAAAGATTGTTTTCAGGATAACGACACAAAAGTAATACTTTAATTCAGTAATTCCAAATAATTTCTGCACTTTTTTTCGCATAAACTGTGTTTTTTCGCACATTTTTTTTTGTGTTCGTACACAATTTAACTTTTCGGTTGTAATCGACAAAAATCAATAATTCTGCGATTGATTATTGGCGCAATATAAAGGAATGTGCGCGAAATTGTGTACCTTTGCATTAATAAATAAAAACATAGGAAAATAATGAGAAAAACAGTATTTTGTGCTTTTGCTCTTTTATGGTGTTTTGTGTCTTTTGCACAGACATCGGTCAATCTCAATCTCTCTTCATGGGAGTTCTCACGCGACAGTGTGAAGTGGGAGAGTGTCAGTGTTCCTCACGACTGGGCTATCAGTGGTCCGTTCGACAAGAAGTGGGACATGCAGACAGTGGCTATTGTTCAGAATGGCGAAACCGAGGCTACCGAAAAGACCGGTCGTAGTGGTGCTCTGCCTTGGATTGGTCGTGGATTCTATCGCACTCATGTCAACATCAATGAGATGCCTGCTCATGCCGAACTGCAGTTTGATGGTGCTATGTCCGATGCTCATGTGTGGGTGAACGGCACGTTTGTGGGTGGCTGGCCTTATGGCTACAACGCATTCCGATTGGATGTGCTTGAAGCTTTGAAGGAAGGCGACAATATCATCGAGGTGAGTCTTAACAACCTTGAAGAGAGTTCGCGTTGGTATCCTGGTGGCGGTATATATCGTCCGGTACATCTGTTCATGAGCAATCATGCTTATGTGGACGACTGGAACACACAGATTGTTCCTATGATATGCGAGATAGAGAATGCCCGCAAGGCAAAGAGCGGTTCGCTGCATTTGAAGACAGCCATCGTGGGCTTTGACGCCAGTGCAGCGAAGGTTGAGATATACGATGCAAAGAAGAATCTCATCACCAGTACAGACATTATGTCGCTCTCAGCCGGTGGTGCCGTATCGTTCGACATTCCTATGAAGGATATAAACCTCTGGTCGCCAGAGTCACCTTATCTATATATCGCGCGTGTGTGCGTGATGGACAGAAAGAGCGAGATGGTGGACTGTCGCGACTTCAAGGTGGGCATGAAGAAGGTCGAGATCAACAGCAATGGCTTTGTCCTGAACGGCGAGAAGCGTAAGTTCAAGGGAGTGTGTCTGCACCATGATCTTGGTCCTCTCGGTGCTGCAGTCAACAAGGCAGCCCTCATCCGTCAGGCAAAGATCTTGAAGGATATGGGATGCGATGCCATTCGTACTTCACATAATATGCCATCGACAATGCAGATGGAGGTGTATGACTCACTCGGATTGATGGTAATGGCTGAATCGTTCGACATGTGGCGCTATCCTAAGTGCAAGAACGGATATGCGAAGCATTTTGAGCAGTGGGCTGAGAAGGACATCACCAATCTGGTGCTCAACCACAGAAATCATGCCTCACTCGTGATGTGGTCTATCGGAAATGAGATTCCGGAGCAGTGGACTGATGATGGTTGGGGCACTCGCACAGCAATACGTCTGCAGACTCTCTGTCATCAACTCGATGCTGATCCAAACGGCTATCGTGTGCATCCTGTCACTCAGGGCATGGACAATGCTGATGGAGCCATTGCCAATGGTTTTGCACAGGTGATGGACGTACCTGGATATAACTACCGTGTGCATCGCTATGATGATGGTATAAAGAGTCTTCCACAGCAGTTCATCCTCGGTAGCGAGACGGCTTCTACGGTTTCATCGCGTGGAGTATATAAGTTTCCTGTTCAGTTGCGTCCAAATGTGAACCATCCTGACGGTCAGTGTACGGGCTATGACACAGAATACTGTGCATGGAGTTGCACTCCTGACGATGATTTCCTCATGGCTGATGATCGCGACTGGACTATTGGACAGTTCGTTTGGACTGGTTTCGACTACCTCGGTGAACCAACGCCTTACGATGAATACTGGCCTTCGAGAAGTTCATATTTCGGTATCTGCGACCTTGCCGGACTGCCAAAAGACCGCTATTATCTGTATCGTTCGCAGTGGAACACCGAGAGCCATACCATCCACCTGTTGCCTCACTGGACATTCCCAGAGAGAGTAGGGGAGGTGACACCGGTTTATTGCTATACCGACTATCCTGAGGCAGAACTGTTTGTGAACGGAAAGAGTCAGGGCAGAATAAAGAAGCAGATGGATCAGCACGATATCACCACCAGTGGTCGCACAAACTGGAACGAGACAATGAGCGAGGAAGATGGTATTCGCTATGCCAAGGAAACAAGTCTGCTGGACCGTTACCGCTTGCGTTGGAATGATGTTGTTTATGAGCCAGGAGAGATTAAAGTCGTATGTTATGATAAATACGGCAATGTTGCGGGTGAACAGACAGTGAAGACTGCTGGCAAGGCAAAGAGCCTGAATCTCGAGGCACCGGAAGTGGTGGAACTCGCCAAAGACGGCGATTTGGCTTATATCACAATCTCGCTTGCTGATGCCTTTGGAACGATGATTCCTGATGCCGACGATGATATTGAGATTTCGGTCAAGGGTGCCGGTCAGTTCAAGTGTGTTTGTAATGGTGATGCCACAAGTGTTGAAGTTTTCACACAGCCAAAGATGAAACTGTTCAAGGGAATGCTCGTGGCGACTGTTCAATCTAACGGCAAACCAGGAATTGTTTCAGTGACAGTGAAAGACAAGACGAAGAAATTCACAGCAAGGAAGAATATCCAGTTCAAATAAACAAAAATCAAGAGCATCCAATCAAGGGTGCTCTTTTTATTTATTTTGTCAAGAATTAGAGTAATCGAACCGGAGGGCCGCTTGCCTCAGCAAGAATTAGAGAATTTATCTTGATATATAGAAGAGTGGAAGATTATTCCATAAACACTATTTATCATAATACCGATTATCATAGAATAGTGATGATATAAATAAAACAGAGAACATCCGGGGACATTCTCTGCACATTATATATAAATAAAGGAATAAACTTATGATAATGTACTGCCAATGAGCAGGATGAAAATCATAAACGGAATATAAAGAACTAACATGATGATTGTCATGATACCGCAATATTTCAGCATTGAGAACAGATCGTCGGTTGTCTGTTCAAACTTGTCCTGAATACCGTTCATTGCCTCACGGGTGTTCTTTATCAAAGCGAAACTTTTCTTCAAAGGATAAACATACACTGCGACCATGACGATATAAAACAATCCAAGTCCCAGCATTATTCCGCCATCTTGCATGTCCACAAATGCGCCAACAGCAAGCATAGCCAATGCTACAATCAAAAGCAATACCATTCCGGCACAACCGATTACAGCAAAGAACATCATCCAGTTCATTGAACGAAGCAGATTGTCGCGCATCTGTTCGGTTACTTTCAGGTCGTCGAGTCGCGACTTTGCACCAACTGGTGCCTCATTTACAAGGATTTCTTCCATAATGATAGTTTTTTAGTTGAAAATTAATTGATTCTGATTGCAAAGATAAGAAAAATTACGGATAAAAATGAACAAATACAAGGAAATTTTAACGAGCCACTACCCTACTAAAACTGCAAAATCAAAGCATAGTGCCTGATTTTCAAGCAACTACACTTTGATTGTTCTAATGATTTTAAAGCCTTGACGTGTGTTTCACGGGGGCTTAATGTCTAAATGTCTAATGTCTAAATGTCCAATTCCTTAAAAAATGTAAACACGACCATTACAACATCTTTGACATATCCCTTGAATATCAGGCTGTTTCTTCCGCAGAACGGACTTTCTGCCAGCGATCCTTGCCAACCTTCTTGATAAGACCGTCGTTCAGCATTCGCTCTATGGCCTTATATACCGAACTTGGCGATGGATCATCACCCTGCGATTTCTTCAGATTGATGTAATCAAGTGTGGTAAACACATCTGGCAGTGCACTGAACACCTTCTTGTTCTTGCCCGAACGAAGCACAATCTCGTTGCTCTTCTTACGGACAGCGGTCGAAGTGACAATGCTGTACTGAGTGATGCGAACATATTCAGCAACCCAAAGTCCGGCATCAATAATCTCCTGAATCTTCTTCGAGTGTTTGCCCGACTTCTTGTTGATGCCCTTTGGACAACCACAGAGGAACCAGAACAGAGCCATTGCTCGGAAACCGATTTCACCTGCTCGGCGTGCGAGTACAAGCCAATCTTTGTCCTGATTGTCCTGATACTGTTCGTTCACACCTCCAGGACCTTCAAACCAGTTCTTCATAGCATAGCGGAATGCTGGGAACTCGAACTTCGTGAACTCACCATCACCGATATTCTGCAGACGGTCGGACATCTCATCGATAGCCTTCTGGAGTTTCTCAGATGGTGCAATGTCCTCATCGTCAAAGTCACCATTGATACCAAGTCGGTCAGGCATTATCACAACGATGTTGCGTGAAAGCAGACCATCGGAGTTGTTGCCAAGATGCGAAGTGGTACTCTCCCATACTCCAGCAGTGAGTGAGTTGAGCGACACATTACAAGTGATGTTTGGCGAATCGTCGGACATGGTTGACTTACTGATTTCACCATAGTCGAACGACTTGAGGAGCACAAACTTGAAGCCACTTGTCGATGAGCGCATAGAGGTGTCGAACTCCCCTACTTCCTCGGTGAAGAGCATCATCATGTGACCACCGGCATTGTTGAGTCGTACATAAGCCTGAGGTCGGGTGATGTTGGCTTCGAGCATGTATTTACGGTAAGTGTGATAAACCACATCCTCTCCCTGGCGCTTCTCCTTGCGCTTACGGTTCTGGCGGTCCTTCTCCTCCATCTCGAGCACCTCCTTGTCGTGTTCAACGAAACGCTTCATAAGGAAATCCATCAGTGGAACGATGAATCCCTTGCCTGATGCCGGACCACCTATGATATGTGTCGAGAACTGGAGTCGCTTGTAGCGCTGACCGCGATACTTTATGAAAGCATTGTCGGCCATGAAGCCCCAGATAGGCAGTTGGGCAAGCACACAGGCATCATGCATCCACTCAGGGAAGAGAGCACACACGTCCTCGATGATCTTAGGCATCTTTGGAGCCTTTGGCAGTACCAGTTCCGAGGTGACAGCACTGATTTCGTTCTTGAGTTTGTTGAGGATATACAGAGCCTCTGGCGATGGGGATTTGATATATCCCGCTGTTCGCGAAACGGCTGATGTAATCTTCTGACGAACCTCGGCATCACCGAAACCAACACCCTTCAGTTTCTCGGCAAGGAGTCCATAGATGACATCACGGTTGGAGTTGACCAGTGGACGAAGAAGCAGTGCTGCATGGAAGCAGAGGTTGTCGCGCTGATGACCATTCTCAGTGAGTTCACCGTTAGTGCAGTAGCCCTTTATCACCTCGTCAACGAAGAGATTGAGTGGCACTCCCTCATAACTTGGCATCACGGTGAAAGCGCCCTCAACCGGTGGTACAACGCTGAAACCAGTGTCATACTTAGGTTTCTTCGACGCCTCCTCTACGATAGCCTTCATCTTGGCTTCCTTGAGTTCTGCCTCCTTTGTGGTTTCCTCGTACTCAGGGAGTTCGATTGAGAAGAATCGGTCTTCGTCGATGTAGAGGATGTAGTCGGTGGTTGGGAAGAACGAACCACGCGCATAATCCTTAATTGAATCATCCTGCGAAGCCTTGAGTCCTACAGTGTTAGCCACGATGCTCTGATACTGTTCGAGGGTGAGACCGACAGGAAGCGTGGTAACAAGGCGAATACCATGACCGCCACACGACACATGTGCCAGTACGAGGTCGAAGTCCTTACCAATGTGTGGTTCAATCTTCTCCTTGTAGATTTCGCGCACATCGCCTTCCATACCGTCCAGATCGTGCATGCAAAGACCGCTTGGCTTGATGTTGCAACGATCTTCCTTTGGACGCCAACCATCAACATACACAGCATGAGGATAGTACATCGGAAGTTTACCCTTGAGCTTGTTATATTGCTCTTTGTCCTTGTTCTTGTCGAGGCACTTGAGCTGGTTAATTATCCGAGCTACGTCAACTGAACCTGCCACTCGGTAGAACAGGTCCTTTGTAAGTGGCTCTGTTTTTGTAGTGCGAGCCTTTTCACTGAAATTAAGTTTGAATTTCTGCATAGGCAAAAATGTTTAGAAAGTTGTCGCAAGGAACTATTCCAAGCAACGGATCGGAGGCTCATCACCTCGTTTCCGTTTGCAAAGTTACTACAACTTTCTAACCTAAAAGGGGCCTATAATTCAACTTTTTTTGATTATGTCCAAGATTTCTATTCAAAGTGCGTTTTCATTGCCACAAACTGCGAACGGTATTTCTTCAAACTGTCGCTATATGCTGGTGTGAATCTGCTGGTCGAAGCACCTCTTTCTATATAGTTGCGACTGATGAACCATGTGTCGGCGAGCACTTCCTGCAACTTGCGACGCTTGTTTGATGGGAACATATCGCTTGGGAGGAAACCGCCCAGATAACTTGCCCAACGTGTCACAGTGCCCTCGGCATAGATTTTCTCCAGCGATACAAACACCGAATACATCACGGCATAGAATCGCGGAATACCGATATTGATATCCTCAATGCGGAATGGAAGAGTCTTCTTCTCGCATACATAATGCTCTGTGCTATAGTCGGTTATAGGCTTTTGGTGCAGTTCTTGTTGAATACGGTCGTCACCCATGAAGAGTTTTGCCCTCGGTGCTCCCCTATGCTTCTTCAACTCGCGTTCTGCCTGTTCGGCAATCTCTCTTGTATTGGGATTTCTCATCAGTCTTCCGGTTCAAAAACGATTTCAAACAAATGGCAGTTGTTGAAGAAAATATAATCGAAGGTGAGTTGCTCCTCGTAGATGGCAACATGGTGCTTCTCTGCCAGTTGCATCATTTTGTCATAGAGCATACCCATGAAATCCTTCTCCGTCTCAGGCAGAATATCCATCATCTCGCCCTTCATAATAGGCTTCACATATTCGTTGAGTTCCTTAGCCATCTTCACAATGCGTGGGTTGAAACCAACCTGAAACCAACCAGCCAAAGCGTCATAGTTGCCCAGTTGCCAACCTCTCAAGCCGAGCATACGTCCAATCTGCTCGTGGTTGTGCATATCGAAGAGTTTGTTCATGAATTCACCGATAAGATCACTCCGTTCATCATCAGTCTTGGCCTTCTTGATTTCATTCTTGTAATGGTCAATCTGATACGACAGATAATCCTGATAAACGCCATTCACGCCCCTGTTCTTATTTAATACGCACATGGCCATGCACGCCACCAGGCGCATAGAGAAATGGTAGTGACCATCCTCGAAAATGAAGTCGCAGAGGGTATCATTGTCTATGTCGAGCACCTTACCCAGATGGCGAAGGAATGGAGGCATCTTTATAGCATGAGTCAAGTCCATATCCCATGCCACACGGCTCACCTCAGTGTAAAGTTGCATCTCAGCACACTTGTCGGCAGTGAGCTTCTTATACAGGTGGTGATAGCGATACACCGACCCACTCTCATCGGCCATGTCGGGATTAGCAAGCCAGTCGTAGGTCCACAGCAACTCCTGCATCTTGTTGAAGTCCTGCAGAGCATTATCAATAAGTGTCACGCACACCTTGGTACGCTCCTCATCGCTCAACTTGCTGGCGTGTCTGCCCACAATCTTGCCAAATCGCTTATGCAATGTAGCATATAACTCTTCAATGCGTTCTAATTTCGTCATCTCTTTTGGGTTCGTTTTGATTTCGTTGCAAAAATAGTATATATAAAGGAAATACTGGTAAGCCGTTAACTAATTTTAAGTTTTTGGACATTTAGACATTAGACAATAAGAACCCCCTGAATGACCATCAGAAGCCCCCAGCCCCCGAAGGGGGAGTAATTAAGTGGCTTGGAGGAATTTTCGGCTAGCATCAAAAATTGCATGTTTTGCAATTGAAAATTGCCACTTTTAAGCAAAAATATATTCATAGCATATAGGAAAGTATATCATTATATAAGAATTTTAATAAACTATATTTTTAACTTAATTATCTCATTATCAATCACTTATGCTACTCTCTCCTACTCTTTTCCAGAAAAAATTGGGGTGTTTTCCGACATTGCGCCACCCCTTAATGTCTAAATGTCTAATGTCTAAATGTCGAATTTTGCCATCCCTCTTTGCCTTATGTAAATATATTTCGCAACCAAAAGCCTTTAATCCCTGCTTTATATCCATAAATTTTCGCTTGTAACATCCTGATTATCAGTCTGTTCCAAACCGTCATTCTGTACTTGTAAAACCACCGTTTTCACCCTGTGCGCCCACCGTTCGCACCACATTAAAACGCCGTTTTAATCATGTTAAAACGGCGCTCTAATCAGGAAAATTATTGCTTGTAAAGTTATTTCACAATAGATTCATGGGTGTATCTATTACTTGGTATTCTCAAAATATGCATTTGCGAGGTAGCATACTGCTGCGATGGCCATGCCGTTGATGCTGGCTATGCCCCATGAGACGGTGTTTGCAACGATGGCTCCGAGGATGACACCTATAACAGAACTCCATCTAACGGTCACTTCCTCACGGTTCTTCTCTCCAATGAAATAGTCGAGGATGAGAATCATTCCGAGTGGTGGCAGTGTGCAGTTCAAGATGTTCAGCCAGTCGCAGAAGTTCCAATACAGCCATACGGCAAGCAGGGTTCCTATCGCACCAGCCACGAGCACCATTGTGTGCTTTGGCAGACCGAAGATGTTGGCAAGTCCCAATCCCGAGGTGTAGATGGCATTATCGTTGGTGGTCCAGATGTTGAGACCAAGAACGATGAGTGCCACATAGAACAGTCCGAGGTTTATCATCACCTCGAAGATGTCGTTACCACCAACATAGATGCTACTGATGGCACCAAAGAAGAACATCAGACTGTTGCCGATGAAGAATGCCACAACCGTTACCCACAGTCCCTGCCATTTTGTACGAGCAAAACGGGTGAAGTTTGGTGTGGATGTTCCTCCCGAAACGAAACTGCCGATTACCAATCCTATTCCAGCGAAGAGCGACATGTCCTTTGTGCCACGTGCAAACTGGCTCACCAGTGTGCCGTCGCCTTGCTGAACAGCCATTACCATTGCCAATGTACCGAGAATGGCTACACTCGGAACTGCAATATAACTGATCCACGCCAGACTCTTAATACCGAAATAAGCCGTAGCCGTCATCAGCAATCCTGCCACAGCGACAATGGCATAACCCTCAAAAGGCATGTGGTCAGGCGACACTTCGATGTGCAGTATCTGTGTGACAACTGGTATGGCAAACATTGCAATGCCCACACCAAACCAGCCTATCTGTGTGAAGGCAATCATGCCACTTGGCAACCAACTGCCTTTCTGTCCGAAACTGCGACGTGACAGCATGTCGAGTGTCATTCCGCTGTTTGCTCCGATATATCCGAGGATTCCGGTGTAGGTGCTGAGAATCAGTCCTCCGAAGAGCAATGCCTGGAGGAATTCCCACAGATCCATACCCTCGGCGAGTTTCTGGCCTGTCCACATACTTGCCGAGAAGAATGTGAATCCGAGCATAATCATAAACATGGACAGCAGTCCTTTGCGTTTCTCTACCGGTACGGTAGTCTTGGTGTAATCGATGTCTTGTTTCATATTATTTGGAAAATTCTTTCATTGCTTCATTGAATTCTCTTATTCTCTTTTCGCAGATGCCTTTCAGCGTGTGGGAATCGAGCAACTGGCAGAAGGTATCATGCTCAGTCTGCCACAATGTCTTGTTGCTTTCTGTATCAGGCAGATGGGTTGCATCGAGCCATTGTTCATAACCGATGCCCAAAGGATATCCTAATTTCTCTTCGGCAAATTTTTGGAAATCAACCTTGTCGGCTACCTCATTCAATGCTTCCCAGTATTCATTGACTTCCTCGATATGATTGTGAATCTCATAGCGTCGTGCACCACCATCATATATCACACACTTTTCCAACAACGATGTTGGCGATTGCATCATCTGCTCTCGCAATTCCGGTGCTACGACTCCTCCCTGCCATTTGAAATCAATGTCGGGCGTGTTGATTCCAGTCACTCCCTTGTCCTCATACACGGTGAACATTCCTTCGTAGAAAATACAACGGAAGCCCTCAAAATCAGGCCATAGCATACGGAGTTGTGCAGTCAGTTTCTCCATCAGCGTGACGGCTTTCGTGCCTCCGATAGTGAAGAACACAATCTGTCGGATGCTTCCACCGAGGTCCTTGTATCGCTTGGCAATGAGCGGAATACACTCAAGCAAGGTCTCGCCCGAAGCAATGATATCGCCGATGAGGAGCGTCACATTCTCTTCTGCAATGATCTTCTCATAGCGAATGTCGAGACCCTTTATCACTCCATCCTCGATGACTCGCTCACAGGTCACGAAATCCGTGTTGCACACCTTCACACCGATGTTGAAGCAGGCTTCCTCCAATGGGAAGTTGAGTCCACCACGAAGAATATTGAAAATATGAGGGCGTGAAATGCCGTTCTTGTCCGACAGATGTTGCAGAAACAATTGTGTTGAAGGCAACAGACACTGCTGGCAGGTATATCCGATAGTCTCAGGTTCGATAATCAGTTTCCGTGACTCCGGCGAACTGACGATATAATATTCGTTTTCAGTTCCTTCGCAGTCAATAGAATATATCCTCGACTGCCCATTGCCGCAAATGTCGTGAATCTTGTAATTTTGCATATTCATTGTGTAATAAATAGGTTTGTTCTTCTTTTAGAAAGAAGATTCGAATAAATCATAGCAAAGTTACTATAAAATTATTAAAAAGAATAACAAAATAACAGAAATTTTCAAATATTGGTATTACCTTTGCAAAAGATTGCATATACATTATTAATATATAAGAAACTGACTATGGTATTACATCTGACATCGTGCAGGAATGAGTTTGAGGCTGAGGTGATAAAAGGTGCTTTGGCTGATATGGGCATTGAGAGCATTCTCCAGGGACAGAACATGTCGCAGATTTATGGCGGTATAGGGGTTATGGAAGTGAATATCCTTGTTGATGAGAAAGACTACGACAAGGCACGCGCTTATATCGACACACTGGAAAACAAAGAGGCTGAGCCAGTTGCGGAGAAAGAAGAAAAGCCGTCGCTGAGGTTCTGGCAGAAATATTTCAAATCATAGCATTTAAAGCCCCCTCTTCTGATACGGCTCTTCCGGTGCCCCGAAGTGAGGCGTAGTGTCTATATCCGGTCCAATTATTCCACCTCCAGGCAAACGGCCGTTCATCATCTCTGGCGATGGCTGTTTGTAGTGATGAGGATTGAGGGCTTTGTCGAGACCTTGGAAGGCATTGAGCAAAAGAGGACCAAGGTCGAATCCCAGTTTCTGGCCATTCCAATTGTAGTAAGGCATAGCAATCGGCACAGTGGTCCATGTGCCAGTAGCAGGATTATAGCAGCGACGCACACCAATATCCATACCCCATTCGCGGTTGTTTGTGAGCAGTGTGACGGCTCCTCCATAGTAATAATTGGTGAGGTTGGGCGCTGGTCCCATAAATCCCGTATGGCTCATCCCACCGAAACCACTGATAATGACATTGTTGGAAACATTATACGACAGGTTTGCCCCGAGGCTCGCCCCATTCAGATACCCCCACCCTGGCATGAAATCCTTCGTCAGTCCCGCATTACCCGTGAGCGTGAATCTGCCCAACTGCTGAACGGCCATCATATCAGCCGTATAGCCCATTGACAGTCCGTCGGTGTGAAACCCGTTGCTGCCATACAGTCCTCCATTGCGCCATGTAGGCAGTGCAGGAATCTTTACGGAAATATCGAGAGCGTGAGGATCGATGTCGTGATGCTCAACAGCATTGAGAGCAGCCTCCGTATGGAAATCGCTTACTATTGGTTCATTATTCCCCGAAGGGTTGAATGCAGAAGGATCCATTGCCGATGGATTGTTTTCTGCAGGCAGCATATTGTTCAGGGAGTCGCGAGTAACGACCTCCTGCCCCATTGCCGCAGAACAAACAACCCACAGCATGAACAATGAATATAAGCCTTTACGAATCAATCTGCCGTTTGTTTGATTAATGCAAAGGTAAGTCTTTTCTTTTGAAAACGCAAAGGAATTTCTGATTTTTGTATTAATGACCATTCATTGCACTATTAATTATCCATTATCAAAATTTCCTTCCGAATAGAAAACACTAATGCCAGACTTTACACCTTATTATATATATAGTAAAAGAGCACCCGACTGGATGCTCTTCTATTTTGTTGCCTACCCTTTAGCAAATGAGTATTTGCCCCCTTCCCTTTAGGGGAAGGTCCGGGGAGAGGCTTTCCCTTACTTCTTCTCCTCAGTCTTCTTTGCTGGCTTGTAAGCCTTGTTCAAACCTGCGATGATCTCGTTTGTGATATCATAAGCAGCGTCAGCATAGAGGATAGTGTTCTTAACGAGGATTACAGCATACTTCTTATCCTTGTTGTAAACCTTGAGGTAGTTCTGGATTGAATCCTGAAGAGCAGCGTTGAACTTCTCAGTCTCTGTCTGGAACTCGGTTGTGAGACGCTGGTTCAAAGCCTCGAGATCCTGCCCCTGCTTCTGGATAGCAGCCTGACGAGACTGTGCCTGATCCTGTGTGAGAGCGTTAGCCTGATAATCCTGCTGGAGCTTGTTTGCTGCTGCCTGGAGCTGCTGCTGCTTTGAAGCAAGAGTGCTCTGGATGTTATTAGCCTTCTTCTGGAGAATTTCAGAATACTCCTTTGAGAATGTGTACTGTGTCATGATTGAGTCAACCTCAACATAAGCAATCTTCAACTCTGAAGCAGCGCCTGTGCTTGCTGACTTCTCATCATTTGCCTTTGGTGCATTGTTACATGCAGTGAACATTGTAGCAACTGCTACCAATGCGAAAAATACTTTCTTCATTTCTTTTGATATTTTATTTTAATTGTTATTGTTTTTTTTCTATAGGATGATAGAGGATGATAGAGGATTCCATAGGATGATAGAGGAAGCATTATGATTTCCTCCCTTTTGGGGAGGTTAGGAGGGGCTTCTTTCTTCTGGCTTGCTTGTCCTGCTCCATCACGCAGTCTATTCCACGCTCTTTCATTGCTTTTGAGTCGTGAATATGCATCGATGTGAACTCGCCATTCTTGCGAAATAGCAGTTTCACAGAAAATAATGCCATCGCGATAGCAATTATTAACACGCTTAGAAGTAGAGTTTTGACCATTTTTTACTACCTTTGTAAATGCATTAGTGCACTTTGCGAACGCAAAGGTAACAATAAAATTTCAAATACACGCCAAATGTGGTTTGATATTAATAGAATTTAATGTTTAAATAGATATAGAATATGGAAAAAATTGAACTGAAACCTGCTCTGGTGTTTGAGCAGTTTGCAAAAATCAACCAGATTCCTCGTCCTTCGAAGCACGAAGAGAAGATGATTGAGTACCTGAAAGAGTTTGGTGCAAGCCACGGTCTTGAAACCCTCGTTGACGAAACCGGCAATGTACTTATCCGCAAGGGGGCTACCCCAGGATTGGAGAACAAGCCTTGCATCGTGTTGCAGAGCCACATGGATATGGTTTGCGAGAATGTGCCTGAGCGCGAGATTGACTTCATGAACGATCCTATCGAGACTTATATTGATGGCGAATGGCTCAAGGCTAACGGTACCACCCTCGGTGCTGACGACGGTATCGGTTGCGCCATCCAGTTGGCAATCCTCGATGCTCAGGACATTGAGCACGGTCCAATCGAGTGCCTCTTCACTGTTGACGAGGAGACAGGATTGACAGGTGCAGAAGGTTTGAAGTCGGGCTTCATGACCGGCAAATGGCTCATCAACCTCGACTCAGAGGACGAAGGTCAGATTTTCGTTTCATGTGCCGGTGGTCGCAACACCACAGCAACATTCCACTATGAGAAGGAAACCGCTCCAGAAGGTTCATTCTTCGTGGAGATTAGTTTGAAGGGCTTGTTTGGCGGTCATTCAGGCGATGACATCAACAAGAAACGTGCAAATGCCATCAAGGTGTTGGCTCGATTCCTTTTCGAGGAGAACGAGAAGTATGGTGTTCAACTCTGTTCTTTCAATGCCGGCAAGGCTCACAACGCTATCCCACGCGACGGAAAGGTTGTTGTGGCTATTCCTTTCGCAAAGAAAGAGGAAATACGTGTTGACTGGAATGTGTTCACAGCAAAGGTTGAGGACGAGTTCCATGTTACAGAGAAGGATATGGAGTTCTTCCTTGAAAGTACAGACGCTCAGCAGGTTCTTCCAAAGCAGGTATCTGACAATATCATCCGTGCTTTGCAGGCCGTTGACAATGGTGTGTTCTCAATGTGTCAGGACAAGGAAATCGAGTGGCTCGTTGAGACATCAAGCAATGTGGCAAGCGTAAACACAAGCGATACCGAGTGCCGTGTTGTTGCTTCTCAGCGTAGTTGCGTGATGAGCAACTTGGATAACATGTGTGCCACAGTGAAGGCTCTCTTCCAGTTGGCTGGCGCTGAGGTTGTTCAGGGCGACGGCTATCCTGCATGGAAGATGAATCCAAACAGCAAGTTGACCGAACTCGTTGTTGACACCTACAAGGAACTCTTCGGCAAGGATCCATTGGTATTGGGCATCCACGCTGGTTTGGAGTGCGGCTTGTTCTCAGAGCGTTATCCGGATATGGATATGGTAAGTTTCGGCCCTACCCTTCGCAATGTCCATACCCCAGAAGAAAAACTGCTCATCCCAACAGTACAGATGGTTTGGGATCATATCTTGGCAGTACTTAAGAAGTAAAGGTCCCTCCCCTCCTCCCCCAAGAGGAGGTGCTTTAATACTAACATCTAACTAACATAACATAACAAAGAGCACCCGGTTTTCGGATGCTCTTTTCTATTATCACTTTGAATTCTTACTTCACTTCCATTTCACAGGAAGCAATTAATTTTTTAGAACTTATAACTTAATGTTGCCATGAACTGGTGGCGGTTGTTGTCAACCTTAACAGCATCAGCAACACAGTCGTCGGCTGCAGTCTCACCATAGTAACTCATGAATGGAGCGAACTCACCGCTTGTTGTGGTGTACTGATAAGCGAGGTCTAATGCGAAACCACCGATAGCATAACCAAGACCGAGGGTAACACGGTTGGTAGCCTTCCAGTTGGTGTAGTCGGTTGTTGAAGAGTAGTAGGTTCCTGGAGAGTTGAGTGCACCATCACGATAACCGTCCATATTGTACATGCCTGTGACGAAGTTGTAACCAGCACGAACTGCCCAGTTTGGATTAATCTTGTACTCAGCACCAACCTTCAATGTTGAAACGCCCTTCAATGTAGCCTTTGTGTGAGCATTCATAACGCCATCATTGTAGCTGCTTGTCTCACCATAATAGTCAACACCATCGATTACGCGTGAACGAGAGTGCTGGTAGCCTGCATACTCATAACTGATACCGAGAGCAAGACTGTTGGCAACAGTGTGACCTGCAGAAACACCGAACTTCCAAGGGGTGTACATACGGTAGTCGTAAGACTCGTCGTTGTTGCCATCATCGTATGCGCCATAACCTATACAATTATTATGATCATCATAAATCTTATCAAGACCATTTGTCATTGATGTATAGTTTGATGTTGTTAAATTGTACCAAGTAGGAGTAGCAATGCTTGCACCGATACGGAATGGGCTGCCCTGAACTGGGAACCAGATAGCACCAAACTTCATGTCGAAACCAGAACCGTCGATCATACGGTGATCCATCATGTGAACTCTTCCGATGCCCTGACCTTCATAGTTGGTGAGGCTCTCATAGTAAGAAGTCCATGCATCATAGTTTACATCCTTGATACCAACAGTGAGACCGAGATAGAGACTGTTGCTCACATTACCCGAGATATTGAAGTCATACTCGCCTACATATCCCTGAGTCTCCTTCTGGAAATCATAGCCAGTACCATTGAAATAACTCCAACCCTCATTCTCGTCCCAGAGACCAAGCACATTCTCGTTGAGGTAGTCAACCTGATTGTAACAGTTGTCCATATCGAGAATTCCCTCATAGCCCTTTGCAGCAGTGAGTTTGTTCTGCGAAGCATTATTGAGACGATCCTGAACACTGAGTATTCCAGCATAGTTGCGTGACTTCTTGTAGTTGAAACCGAAGTTCAGATAGTTGGTATCGCTCATACGAGAAGGCCAAACGAATCCTGCCTGATCGAAACTCCACTTTGTTGCATCGACATAATCGGTTGAAGGAGCACCCGGCTGAGTGATGACACTTGTTGTTAATGATGCCTGCGACTTGCGGAACATTCCCACACCAGCAGGGTTAGTACCTATGGTAGAGATATCAGCACCAAGTGCTTCCATTGCTCCACCCATACCTACATAACGAGCAGTTCCGTTCAAATCCTCTGCCATAATATTGGCGTTTTCGTATGTCTCCTGTGCCATTGCTGACATACCAGTCAGAAGCAAAGCACCTAATAAAATCTTTTTCATATTACCTTATATATATTATATAATGTGTAACTTTTCACTTTTAACTCTTCGCTCGGCTATGCCGCTTGGCTCAGCCAAGAACTCTTCACTTTTAACTTTCTATCTACGGCTTCCTCCGAATGATCCACCGCCACCACGGCTACCACCGCCGCCACCTCCGCCAGAGAATGAACTACCACCTCCACGGCTGCCACCGAATGAACCACCGCCACCTGAGTAACTTGAACCACCACCGGTTGATGTTGATGTACGAGGTGTGTAACTTGGTGTGTATGACTGTGAACTGCGTGAAGCCTCTGTTGAAGACTGTGTGCGGTTGAGGGTTGTTGTTGATGTAGAAGAACGACGAACTGCTGAACCAGTTGTTCCACGGCTGAATGTACCACCGCGTGTTACGCCTGTACCTCTTGAACCTGCAGTTGCTCTTGTACCAGTTGTTGTTCCACCAGTAGTTGCAGTCTGACCACCGCGACGGGCACCAGTGAAGCGACCACCACCACGACTTGTTGAACCACCTACATGACCAGGACCGTGAACACTTCCATGATTCTGGGTTCCTGCAATACCATTGCTGTTGAAGTAAGAACCTCCACCAGGATAAACAGGACCTACCCACCAGTGGTTGTTCCAAGGGTAATACCATGGATCATACCAACCATGCCAACCGAAGTAGAATGGATCCCAGTATGTATTCCAACCGTAGTATGCTGGGCCGTAGAACCAAGGATCATACCACGGATCGAACCAAGGGTCGTAGAATCCCCAGTGGCGATGATACCAGAATGGGCTGTGCCATCCCCATGGGCCAACTCCGTAGAACCAAGGATCGTAACTACCATACCAGCGGTCGAGCATACGACTATAACGATAGTCCTCATCCTCGTCATCCTTCACGATCTTGTAGCCGTTAGACAGAAGGTCAGTCAGAGAAATTGTTTCAGGATAGATGCCTGCAACAGTATCGACAGCCACGATGTCGCTATCCATAGGAACCACCTTCGATGCAAACTTACCACGACGGTTGTACTCATCGATGTTACGATCACTACCTGCATAGTAAACAGTCTTAGGCTCCTTCACTGTATTCTTCTTTGATGGTACGAAATACATATCATCATCCTGAGCCATCATTGCGAGAGGCATCGCAAGAATCATTGCTGAGAGAACTAATAACTTTTTCATAATCTTAATTTATTCTATGTTTTTTATTCTTCGTTTTATTGTCGATTTCGGGCTTTTAACGCCTTTTCAATCTTTCACGATGCAAATTTATCAAGAAATATCGGGCAAAAAGGAGGAAATCCCCTAACTATGGGTAGGATTTTCCCTATTTTTTGTAATTTTGCAGTAGAAATAACTATTTAGGTGATATAAATATAACTATTTAGGTGATATAATAAATGCATTACTACAAGGCCGAATTCAAGATTGAATGTGATGAGGACCTCAAACAGGTGGCTCGTGAACTTCTTGCCGACATGGCAGGAGAAGCCGGTTTCGAATCGTTTGAGGAGACCGAGACTGGACTCGACGGATATGTACAGATGGATCTCTTCCATAAGGAGATGCTCGACCAGATTATTTCCGATTTCCCGATAGAGAACATCCTTATTGAATATACTATCGCGTGTGTGATTGACGAAGACTGGAACCAGGAATGGGAGTCAATAGGCTTTGATCCAATCGACATCAACGAGCAGATCATGGTGTTCGATGCAAAAAAGTCGATACCCCTCGTTGAACGTCCTATCTCTATCGGTATCGAGGCAAAGAATGCTTTCGGTACTGGTACTCACGAGACAACACAGATGATTCTCTCTGAACTTCTGGAACAGGAAGTGGCATCAAAGCGAGTGCTCGACTGTGGTTGTGGTACAGGCATCCTGGGCATTGCAGCATCAAAACTCGGTGCAGAGGAGATTGTTGCATACGATATTGACGAATGGAGTGTGAAGAACACCGATCATAATGCTGTGCTCAATGGTGTGAGCAACATTCGAGTGATGGAGGGTGACTCATCTGTTCTGACACATATCAGCGGAGTGTTCGACCTTGTGATGGCAAATATCAACCGAAACATCCTTCTTGCCGACCTCCCACGATTCCGCGAGGTGCTCAACGTCGGTGGCACAATAATACTGAGTGGTTTTTATACAGAGGATGCTCCTATGATTCTTGAAAAGGCTTGGGAATTAGGACTTTCTGAGTTTTCCCGAAAGGAAAACAACAACTGGTGCATGCTGGTGCTGAAGTAAAAGCCTGCTTGGGCGGGCTTCTATTCCATCGTGAACTTCTGAAGATCGTAATACGATCCGTTGTAGATATTGAAATCAACGAAGCCATTGATGCCAGGAAGACGCCCAACATCGGTGTGCTGCCAGAAACGCCATGAACCTTTATACTCCATTTTTTCTGTGTAGTAATGTGCTATCCAATATGGATAGTCGTCGAAAACAGGAGCAGAAAGGTATTCCTGCTTAAATTTATAATATGTGTAAATGATTGGTTTCACATGGTAACGATCCTCCACAATGTGAAGCCAAGTGAGGATGTTTCGCTGGAACTCCTCTTTTGTGGTATTATCCGGGAAACGCTCCACATCCAATACTGGAGGTAGATCGCCTGATTCCAGTTTCACCTTACTTAAATAATAATACGCCTGCTCGCGTGCTGTAGATTTGTTGCTCCAGAAATGATAGGCACCACGAATGAATCCATGTTCACGAGCCTGATAGAAATTATCAACGAAACGACTGTCGAGGAAGTTGGCGCCTTCTGTGGCTTTTATCATGACGAATCGCACTGGATTGCCATCTATGCTACCACCACGAAGTCTTCCCCAGTTTATCTTTCCCTGATGATGGCTGATGTCGATACCCTGAATCTCATATCCCACAGGATATCGCGCATCTCCATAAAGTGCCCGCCATCGGAATCCCGTTGGTGACACAAAGAAATAATAGAATACAAAAATGTAGAGTACAGACGCAAGAATACCTCCCAACCACACATACTTCCGTGGTGTAGGACGACGGCGGCGAGAGGTATTCTTTTTTCTTGTCATATACTAAAGTGAACCACTTTTAGTTCAGATTATTATGCCTGCTCGAGAGCAAGAGTCTTTGTGGTCTGGTCACATACTTCTGTTGGACCCCAATACTGGATAGGACCTGGGTAGATGTAGCATGTGTTCTTAGCCCACTCCTCACGATGAGCAGCGAAGTACTTGTATGGAGCGCCATCAAGTTCAACGAGAGCCTTGCGGATAACTGGCTTCATAGCACCGTTACGACGCTCCATGTTCATCATCATTGTGATAGGCACACCACCAGCGATCCACTCTGCAGCAGGAGCTGTAGTGTTCTTGATTACTGACATGTAACCGGTCTTGCCATTAGCGATGAGGCGTGAAGCATTGAAACCGAGTGAGTAGCAGTAGTCAGCATCGTAGTTAGAAGGAGCAGCGCAACGTCCCTCATAACCGAAGAAGTGGTGCTGTGGAGCGAACTTGCCACAGTACTTACCCTCTGCCTTCCAAGCCTCGAGCTTTGTAGCAACCATTGCTGAAAGAAGCTTCTCAGTCTCGATGAGAGAAACCTGAACATTACCGTGTGGGTCACGATCGAGGCAGAGCTGACGCTCAACATCCTTTGGAAGTGACTCGAGAACAGCAAGGTTCTCAGGAGCGATGTTACCCTTAACGAATGCTACTTGCTCTTCCTTAGAAGCGAACTCACGGCTTTCGCCTGTTGCTGGGTCAGTAAGAACCTCATTGAGCTCAGCGATGAGCTTCTTGATAGCTGGGATGAACTCGATAAGACCCTCTGGGATAAGTACAGTACCGAAGTTGTTGCCCTCAGCTGCACGGTCAGCAACGATCTGAGCGAGGTATGTAACAACATCGTCGAGTGACATAGCCTTCTGCTCAACCTCTTCAGAGATGAGACATGCGTTTGGCTGAGTCTCGAGTGCACACTCAAGTGCGATGTGAGATGCTGAACGACCCATCAACTTGATGAAGTGCCAGTACTTGCGAGCCGAGTTACAGTCACGCTGGATGTTACCGATAAGTTCTGAGTATGTCTTACATGCTGTATCGAAACCGAAAGAAGTCTCAATCTGCTCGTTCTTCAAGTCACCGTCGATAGTCTTTGGACAACCAATTACCTGAACACCATAGTTCTTTGCTGCATAGTACTCAGCGAGAACGCAAGCGTTTGTGTTAGAGTCGTCACCACCGATGATTACGAGAGCCTTGATGCCGAGTTCGCGGAGAATCTCGATACCTGACTCGAACTGTGCCTCCTTCTCCAACTTTGTACGACCAGAACCGATGATATCGAAACCACCAGTGTTGCGGTACTCGTCGATGAACTCGTCAGTAAACTCTACATACTTGTGATCTACAAGACCACCAGGACCCATAAGGAAACCATAGAGTTTGCTGTCCTTGTTGAGAGTCTTTACACCGTCGTAGAGACCAGA
>JAZQOD010000227.1:0-2310 GCA_045627685.1 Prevotella sp.
CTCTCCTGTGATATTATTACTGAAGCAGAGGTCTTGGTTCTTAACCGACTCAGATGTTTGAGTCGCACTGATAGTCCAATCAAGAGTTTTTCCCTCTGTTGTTGTGTTCCAAGTGCCAGCAGTTTTTGAACCCCACTTTGCGCCGTCGCCAGTAACACCAGGCACAGCAACTGCCCAGATGCTTAATGCTGAAGAACGAGCGTGAGCATCATCCCAATAGCGGGTGTTAGCGGCGGTGAAGTTTACGACATTCTCCTTAAGGTCTATACCTGTTTTATCACCTGTAGTACCCATAGTAACACAGTTAGTTGTTGTTTGGCTACCCTTAAAGTCAATGTCATTTGGTGCGGAGTTATTTCCACTCAAAGCCTTATATTCGCTCTGCATCACCATCCAGATGTCGGTAGATTCTTTGAAGGCTTCGAGTGTTTTGCCAGTTCCATCCGTTATCACCGCACGGGTGTGCGGAGCATCAGCACCCACAGTTAGTTCTATGGCATGCTTTCCTGCATTGGAATTGACAACATCCGTCTCGTTGCTACACCCTGTAAAGGCGAGCAATGAGGCAGATAAAGTTATATATATATAATGTATGCGCATTTGTGCGTATAGTTTTGTTGTATAATTTCTCGATATTGCAGCGTAATATCTTAAATATTACTGTTCGAGGGTAATGTCCTGATTAGCTGCAGTAACATTAATCCATTTTGCAACTGTAGCAGACATGAGTTTGATTTCGCTCTTCTTCAGAGTAAATGTATAAGTGTAGCTATGGTTTGGATACCACTGTTCAATTGCAGAATTTATAGTCTGATTGCTTGCTCCTGTATTATCATTAGCCGTAGCAAGGAGAGTGCTCAACTTCTCTATGATGTAATACTCGTTATGGTCAGTTGTCTTGATAGTAATACCAATATATTCATAACCAGCATCCTCAGAACCACGCTTCAATGTCTGAGGAACAACAGAGAGTATATAAGAATTTGCAGCAACGCCGTCACCACTATAAGCAGCCATGTCCTGACTATTTTCTGATGCAGTCGAAGAAACTGCAGCAGGAGTGATGTAACCTGTTGCCATATCTACGATACCTGATTTTGACATTTTTGTAATAGTTACGGTTGCACCATCAAGAGTTACTCTATCAGCAACATCTGCTGTTTCATCATTCTTCAGAGTTACGATAATCTGGCTCATCATGTGAAGCTCTGTAATCTTGAGCTGAGTGTCAGATGTTGCAGAAACGATACCCTTTTCGATGTTATCGACAAAACCCTTATTTGCTGTGTCATTATACTTCAAGTTAGCTGTTTTCTTCATAGGAGCACCCCAGTGGTAGTCCGTTGAACCTGAAGTGATAGTGAATTTATTTTTATTTGTTGCATCAAGTGCATTCTTTGCATTTGCATTTAGAGTACGGAAGTGATAAGCTGTCTGGTTATCCTTATAGTACCAACCGGTAGAATAAGGTGCAGCATCACCTGACAATGTTGCAGGATCACCAAAATCCCAACCGTAAGTAGGGTTAGCTGTATATGAATTGTTTATGAAAACACTGCCAAGATCTTGCTCATGCTTATAGAAGAAGATATCCTCCTTGTTACAAGTCGTACCTGATGCCGCGAGGAATTCGAATGAAACATGAGAGTTGTCAACAGTCTGCTCCTGAGCAGTTACGTTAATCCAAGGAACGATAGTTGCTGTGATAGCCTCAATCTTTTTCTTACCTACGGTTACTGTAAATATGTAACGGTTACCTTGTTCTGTAGTAAGAGTGGTAGCATCTCCTGCAACATCAGAACCATTCTTGAGTGCAGCCATCATCTCCTTATTTGTAACGAAATACTTGTTGCCATCAATAGTAAACTCCATTACGTTATCGCCTGTAGCATCAGCGAACAGGAAACCAGGAAGCATCTGAGCTTCGTAAGCACCAACAGCATTTGTCTGCGAACCTGCTGTTGCCATCTCATAACCAGTTTCTGTATCAGGAACTTTTATAGGAGCCATCTTTGTGATGTCTGATATTGTTGGGGATGTAGCCCAAGTACCTTCTTTTATATTAAAATTACCAGATATTGGCATGTTCTTCAATGTGATTGTAGTTCCAGTTGCGAAAGCAAAATCACCACCTTCAAATGTACTACCTTTTTGAAGAATAACACGGATACGGCTCAGAGAGTGCTTGAAAGCCATCTGTCCTTTGTCAAAATGACCTGAGGCATCTGTAGGAGTAACATTACAAGCTACTTCTGCCTGTTCGAAATGCAAACGACCATCATATTTTGTCTCTTCATTTTCTGTATAAGA
>JAZQOD010000228.1:0-11897 GCA_045627685.1 Prevotella sp.
GGTGACTGGCGAGGAGAAATACCTTGACTTTGCTCACTGGCTTCTCGAAGAGCGTGGTCACGGTCATGGTTCGTATGGCGATGAGCGTGAGTGGAACCCTGCGTATTATCAGGACAATATCCCTGTGAAGGATATGACCACCATCACTGGTCACGCTGTGCGCACAATGTATCTGTACTGCGGCATGGCTGATGTGGCTGCGTTGAAAAACGACACTGCTTATATCTCTACTATGGAAAGACTGTGGGATGTGGTTGTAAACCGTAACATGTATATCACAGGCGGTATCGGTTCGTCGGGCCACAATGAGGGTTTCAGCGAAGACTACGACCTGCCTAACAAGGAGGCTTACTGCGAGACTTGTGCTTCAGTGGGTATGGTGTTGTGGAACCACCGTATGAACCAGTTCACTGGCGATGCTAAATATATAGATGTACTCGAGCGCGCGATGTATAACGGAGCCTTGGCTGGCTGCTCGCTCGACGGCGACCGTTTCTTCTATGTCAACCCTCTGGAATCGGATGGAGATCATCACCGTCAGGAGTGGTACGGATGTGCTTGTTGTCCAAGTCAGATTTCGCGTTTCCTGCCTTCTATCGGCAACTATATCTACGGAGAGTCGAAGGATGCTCTGTGGGTGAATCTCTACATCGGCAACAAAGCGCAGTTCAATGTTGATGGTGTGGATGTGACGATTGAGATGAATACCAACTACCCATGGGAGGGTAAGGTGCAGTTTGTTATCAACACCAGCAAACGCCTCAAGCGAGCACTACGTTTCCGTGTGCCGGGTTGGTGCAAACAGTTCAGCATCGATGGCAAGAACGACGGTCTGCAGATTGAAAACGGCTATGCTGTGATAGACAAATGGCAGTCGGGCGATGCGTTTGTCATCGATATGGCTATGCCTGTGGAGAAAGTGCAGGCTGACCCACGCGTCAAGGCTGACGAGGGTAAGTGTGCCTTGCAGCGAGGACCAATAGTATTCTGTGCTGAGGAGGTGGATAATGCCAATTATGATGCTATCTCAGTAAGCGACAGCAGTACTATCGACACTCATTTTGACAGTGAGTTATTGTCGGGAGTACAGGTAATAGACATCAGCACCGATGATAAGCAATTCCGCTTCATTCCATACTATGCATGGGACAACCGCCAGGCTGGCAGAATGAAGGTTTGGGTGGAAGACAAGAGATAGACAAGGCTAACTTCGTAGCCCTCCCCCCTAATGGGGGAGGTGGAGGGGGCTACGGTATCGTTACAGGGAACATCTCGGAGTCGCGATGCTGAGCGTGGATGATGTCAAGCATTCGCGCTACAATATCAGGATGCTCGAAAGCGATGTCATGATCTTCGTGGATATCGGTGGCGAGGTCGTAGAGACGGCACTTACCGTGCTCGACAACAAGTTTCCAGTCGCCCATACGGAGACCGAGCAGATCGGTTTCGTGGAACTCCCAGTATAGGAATTCGTGCTGCCTCTGACGACCTTTACCCGTGAGTGTCGGGTAGAACGACAGTCCATCGAAGCCATCATCAGGGAGATCTTTATTGACGAACCTTTCTGGGAAACCTTTTATACAGGCTATATCGCAGAAGGTTGGGAGAAGGTCGTAGAACGCCAACTGATGGTGGCTGACGGTGCCGGATTTGATATGCTTTGGCCAACGAACAATGAACGGAATGCGGATGCCGCCCTCATGGGTGGAGCGTTTTATGCCACGCAACTTACCGTCACGGCCGAAGAAACCTGGGTCTGCCCCACCCTCTTCGTGTGGTCCATTGTCGGAGGTGAAGATGACCACTGTATTCTCGTCGATGCCTTTCTCCTTCAGTTTGGCGAGAATCTCTCCCACTTGGGCGTCCAGACGAGTTATCATCGCGGCAAACTGAGCGTGGGAGTTGGTGTTTGCATTATATCGGCTCCACGGACTGCCTGCGAACGCTTTGTCATCGGGGAACTGCTCCTCGTAGTGCAACAGGATGGAGTCGCGAGGCTGGAACAGTTCTGCGTGAGGCAGCGTGTATGTGAAAATACCAAGGAACGGTTTGTCGCCATTCTGCTGGTCGAGCCATCGCAGGGCTTCCTGATGAATCATATCAGCAGAATACTGCTCACGGAGTGCGTAGTCCTCGCCATACATTGGATGCTGGATGTTCTGTTCGAGTGGGATGCGCACCACTTCTGTGTCGCCCCTGGAACGACTATAGCGGTTGAGGAAATTAGGATAATACAGATGTGCCTGAAACTGACAGATATACCCATAGAACTCGTCGATGCCGCGCTTGTCGGGTGTTGATGCCGATTGTTCGTGACCTCCTGCCCATTTGCCGAACATGCCAGTGGTGTAGCCTGCATCGTGGAATATCTCCGGCAAGATGATATGCTGCGGGTCATAAGGTTCCTGTCCTACGAGCGTATAGTCGGCATTTTTGCCGTAAAGGTTCTCTTGCAGATTACCATTGTTCCAGTACTCTTTGTTGCCCCGAACATGGGTGTGACCGGTATGCTGTCCGGTCATCACCGTAGCCCTTGATGGTGCCGACACCGGACTACCTGCATATGCCTGTGTGAAAAGCATTCCCTCGGATGCCATCCTGTCGATGTTGGGGGTTGCAATCATCTTCTGACCGTAGCATCCCAGATCGCCATAGCCCATATCATCGCACATGATATAGATGATATTTGGGCGTTTTGGGGAATGGTTGTTATGCGACATGCTTTTTGCCTCTGTTCTCCCAGCGAACGGAGTCAGCACCAACAGTGGTAAACATTTCAGGGAAACCTTCGAGATGACTATTTTCGACATAGAGTGATGATTTTTTGTTAGCATGTGCAAAGATACATTATTTTTACGAAAACGAAGACGAAAACGAAGACTATGACAATGACGAAAACGAAAATAATTCTTTATTTATAGGACTTACAAAAATATAATCGCAAGAGACGAGACTTTTTCATGGGATTTATGTATCTTTGCATAATAATTCTGCGATACTATGATGGATAAAGGTATTTACAGCCATCTGACGGACATTCTCCTTGGTCAGGAGTTTTCCGACAACGGCATTTCCAACGAGCACTTTGAGGTAGCAAAGATTGCGGCCTTGCAACAATCGCGCTCGGAAAATGCCATCGCTGTAGTTAGCAACCTGCAGGGCAACAGCAGTTTCATTGTATATGGCAGATTAGGACGCTTTCTGGGCATCGCCGTCGAAAAAGAGGGCGAGGAAGTGCCATCGATATGGGAGGACAACCTGCTTGAGAGGGTTCACCCAGATGATATCGTAGAAAAACTGGCATTGGAATTGCAATTCATCACCTTTGTGAAATCCCTGCCTGCCGATGAACGACAGGATTATTACCTGCAGCATGTGCTCCGTATGAAGAATGCCGACGGAGAGTATATCTACCTGATACACAGAATTTTCTATCTGCAGTACGACGATTGTGGCAATGTGATGCTTGCCCTATGTCTTTACACCATTGCCGGCGAGGAACAGCCTATCGTGGGCATAATAAACTCACTGACGGGAAAAATTGAAAACGAAACGGCTGCAGAGGTGTCTGTCATTCTCTCCAACCGCGAAAAGGAGGTGTTAAGACTCATCGGCAAGGGTAATGCAAGCAAGGAAATAGCCGAAAAACTGAGCATTAGCACCCACACCGTGAACGTTCACCGACAGAATATCATCAAAAAAATGCATGTAAATAACTCCACTGAGGCATATAATGTGGCGCGCAGATTAGGTTTGATATAGGAAATAGTTATTTTTCACTATTGTTTTTTTGTTTGGAAATAGGTAACTTTGCACCGTAAAGTCGCCGAAAACGATAATAATATTCAAAAAAACAATAAAAACAAAGTATGAAAAAAACTATTCTTGCTGCTCTCGCAGTCGTATTTTCGTTGACTTCTCAGGCTCAGACTCTTGAGAAGATGCAGTGGTTCAACGAACCTGAATCATACTCCATCAAGGGCGGTACACTCGAGATGGATGTTCCTGGACAGACCGACTACTGGCGCATCGCTCACTATGGCTTCACCGTTGACGACGGTCCATTCCTTTACAACACCTATGGTGGTGAGTTCGAAGCAAAGATCAAGGTAAGCGGCGACTATAAGGTTCGTTTCGATCAGGCTGGTCTTATGATTCGTCTTGACCATGAGAACTATGTAAAGTGTGGAATCGAGTTCGTTGACGGCAAGTACAATGTATCAACCGTTGTCACCCACCACACTTCCGACTGGAGTGTAATCCAACTCGACAAACCAATTCCTTACCTCTGGCTCAAGGCTGTACGTCGTCTCGATGCCATCGAACTGTTCTACAGTTTCGACGACAAGGAGTACACCATGATGCGTACCCTCTGGATGCAGGACAACTGTCCTCTGCAGGTTGGTCCTGTTGCCGCTTGTCCTGACGGTCAGGGATTCAAAGCTCGTTTCTCTGATTTCAAGGTTACTCACCTTCCTGACCAGCGTCGCGTAGAGTGGCTGAAGAACAACCAGTAATAAGCATATCAAAATTAATCATACTAATCATCAAAAGTATCTGAAAAGGGCTGAATTCCTGCATGAGGAGTTCAGCCCTTGATTTATCTGCATCCAGCGATGGGATGTTCTGTCATGAACGGATTACTTGCCAGTTACATCGAGGAGGTTTACAGGATTCTCGATTACTGATGGAATCTTGCCGATGATAGCCTTCCAACGTGCAGCGTCGAACTTCGGACGACGGTCGTAATAGTAAACACCGTTCTTCTCCTGCTCAACATCGGTGATCTGAGTGTAGCAGAAACCTACCACATGAGGACAAGCAGCAAAGGCATCAATCTCCTTCTCGAGGATTTCGAAGAACTCGTCCTCGCTCTCAATCTGTGCACCATAGCCCCATGATGTAGCACGCTCAGACTCTGGAATCCAACCGAGACCACCCATCTCATCAACCATATAAGGTTCACCGTTGTATGTTGCCATCCAATGCTGGAAACGAGAGTTGCGGTATGTATCCTTTATCGACATCACACGCTGTGGAGAATGGTTCTGCATGATTGCCTCAGGCTCACGGGTATAGTCGTGGACAGTCCATAGATCAGTCTTTACATGGGTATCGCCTGAAGCATCGTTAATAGGGCGTGTTGGGTCCATAGCCTTTGTCATATCGTAGATGTCGCGGATCATACGAGGGTAAACGCCGTCATGAGCGCCCCATGTTTCATTGAATGGAGTCCATGTCACGATTGATGGGTGGTTACGATCGCGGATCACTTCCTCTGCCCACTCTGAGATGAAGTTGCGTGCAGCAAGTTCGTTGTCAACATTAAGACACCATGAAGCCTGCTCTGCCCATGTGATATAACCGAGTTTGTCGGCCCAGTAGAAATAACGCTCCTCGAACACCTCCTGATGCAGACGTGCACCATTGAAACCTACAGCCTTTGACATCTCGATGTCCTGACGGAGGTCAGCATCTGTTGGGGCTGTCCACACACCTGTTGGGTAGTAGCCCTGGTCGAGGACGAGACGCTGGTAGTATGGCTTGTTGTTGAGATAGAAATATCCATTTGCACAATGCACCTTACGCATACCTGCATACGAGTTGACCTCGTCGAGCACCTTACCAGCATTGTCCTTTACGGTGTACTTCACATCATAGAGGTTTGGTGTCTCTGGTGTCCAGAGTTTAGGGTTCTTGATAGGCAGAACAACGATGGCGTTGTTGGTAGCAAGGACGGTCTTCTTTGATACCACCTTTTTACCGTCGAGCACCTCTACTGTGAGAGTGTTTGTATTTGACTCTGTCCAGAACTCAGGACGAACAACGAGTTGGTTGTTGTCGATATCAGGTGTAGCAAACACCTGCTTCAAACCTTCGTGAGAAACAGCCTCCATCCATACTGTCTGCCAGATACCGGTAACACGGGTGTAAGAGCAACCACCTGAGAAGAAGTTGGTGCACTGCTTACCGCCAGGCTGCATTCCACCACGGAGGTCGTCGTTGACACGAACAACGAGGTTGGCAGTATGTCCAGCAGGAACATGCTTGGTGATATCCACCTCGAACGAAGTACCTGCACCATGATGTGTGAATACATGACGACCGTTGATGTAGATGAATGCCTCATAATCGACAGCACCGAAATGGAGGAGCACCTTCTTGCCTGCCCATGCAGCAGGAACGCTGATTTCGCGCTGATACCAGATGCAATTGATGAAATCGGTGTGCTCTACACCAGATAGTTTACTCTCAGGACAGAATGGTACGGTAATCTTTCCGTCAAAGCCTTTCGACTCCTGGAAACGCTTGTCAGCACCAGTACGACCGAGGTCGAGGGCGTAGGTCCATGTACCATTGAGATTCTGCCAGTCTGCACGCTCGAACTGTGGTCGAGGGTACTCCGGACGAGGAGTCTGCGCAAAAGCCTGCACATTAGCAAGCAGAGCAACACACAATACTCCAAAAATGTTTTTTAGTGTCATTGGTCTTATAAATTTGATTAGTAAATAAAATCAATTATCAATTAAGCCACAGGCTTCACTCGTACACTTCTTCAAGGTTGATACCTATCATATCATCCTGTTCGGAGGCTTCTTCATCGGAAGCGAAGTGACCGGAACAAGGATCATAGTCCTCTGGCAGGTCGAACGGCACTACCGTAGAGAATCCCAGTTCCTTGTCTTTGTATATCTTCTGCATATAGATAGCCCATACCGGCAATGCCATAGCAGCACCCTGACCATAGGTCATATTGTCGAAGTGGATATCGCGATCCTCACCTCCTACCCAACAGCCACTGACAAGTTGCGGAGTACAGCCGATAAACCAAGCATCGGAGTTGTTGTTGGTGGTTCCGGTCTTTCCTGCAATCTGTCCCTCGATGTTATAACGCGAGCGGATTCGTCCACCAGTACCACCATCGATGACACCACGGAGAAGTGTTATCATCTTGTCGGCAGCCTCCGCCGAAATCACCTCGTTCATGCGTGGAGCAAACTCAGCAAGTACATTGCCGTCATTATCCTCGATGCGAGTAACGAATATCGGCGATGTACGAATGCCATGGTTTACGAATGTGGTGTAGGCACTCACCATCTCGGCTACGCTGATGTCGCAAGGACCAAGACAGAGCGACATTGAAGGATGTATCTCTGGATTGTGGATGCCATAGCTATGGAGAAGGTCAACAAACTGATGCGGATTCATACGACTCATGAGGTAAGCCGATATCCAGTTGTTAGACTGGGCCAATCCCCACTTCAATGTCACCATCTCACCATAGCGTCTGCGAGAGGCGTTGCGAGGAGTCCAAGGCTTGCCAGCGACGGTGTATGTGGTCTGCACATTTGGTGCGAGGTCGCAAGGCGACATGCCGTTTTCCATTGCCAACGAATAGAGATAAGGCTTGATGGTAGAACCTACCTGACGACGACCTACAGAAGCCATATCATACATAAAATGATGATAGTTGAGACCACCAACATACGCCTTGACAAAACCTGTAGATGGTTCCATTGACACAAAACCGGCACGCAGGAATGACTTGTAATAGCGTATTGAGTCGAGCGGAGTCATCATTGTGTCAATCTCACCGTTATAAGTAAAGATTGTCATCGGAGTCTTGGTACGGAACGATTTGTCGATTTCCTCGCGCGAACAACCTGCCGAGCGCATCACATTATATCGTTCACTCTGCTGTATGGCACGATTCATGATTTCGCTGACCTGCTTAGGAGTGAGATCGGAAGTGAACGGTGCGTTGGCCTTCATGCGGTTTTCCTTAGTGAACGCAGGCTGGAGATACTGTGCCACATGCTGCTGCAGGGCTTCCTCGGCATATCGCTGCATACGAGAGTCGATGGTGGTGTAGAACTTTAATCCGTCCTCATATATATTATAATGTGAACCGTCTTTCTTGCGGTTCTTCTGACACCAACCATAGAGTGGGTCCTCCTCCCAGGCAATGGAATCGCTTACATACTGACGATAGTTCCAGGCAGGATATTTCGAACGACTCGGTCTCTCGGCTGTGACATACTGACGCAGATACTCACGGAAATATGGTGCCAGTCCCTCCTTATGGTCTGTACGATGGAATCGCAATGATATAGGCTGCTGTGAATAGTCAGCATACTCTGCTTCTGTGATATAGCCCGCCTTGAGCATCTGTTGCAGAACAACATTTCGACGCTTCAAACTACGCTCTGGAAAACGGACAGGATTGAACAGCGATGGGTTCTTGCACAAACCGGTAAGCATCGCTGCCTCAGGGATAGTCAGTTCGGATGGTTCTTTGCTGAAATAGGTATTTGCAGCAGTCTTGATACCTACAGCGTTGTGAAGGAAGTCGAAATAATTGAGATAGAGGGCGATTATCTCCTCCTTTGTATAGTTGCGCTCAAGTTTCACGGCTATCACCCACTCTATCGGTTTCTGCATCATTCGCTGGAGCGAACTCGGTGCAGTCTCCGAATATAACTGTTTTGCCAACTGCTGTGTAATGGTGGAACCTCCACCGGCACTCGACCTGCCCAGGATGCCTCGCTTGATGATGGCACGACCAAGGGCAATGAAATCGATACCGGAATGACTATAGAAACGCTCATCCTCGGTAGCAACAAGAGCATGGACCATGTGCTCTGAGATATCATTATAATCGATGCAGACACGATTCTCCTTGTTATAACTCCATGTTCCAATGAGTTTTCCATCATAGGAATAAATCTGAGTGGCTGAACGGGATATAGGATTCTGCAAGTCATCAACAGCCGGCATATAGCCAATCCATCCGTTCCATATTGCAACAAACACCAGTACCACCGTCAGGACACCTAATGCCAGTAACGCCCAAAGGGTATGTATGAATTTTCTACGCATTTTTTATAGGAATAACCTTATTTTTTGTTACTTTCTGACCATCATTGGCCAAGCCAAATGATTAATCTTTGCAAAAATACAAATTTCTTTTTAATAAATGGGCAAGTTTTTCGGAAAATATTGTTAACTTCGCAGTCAGAAATCCCAACTATCTGTAAAAGCAATGAAAAAACATGATTATGTAACGATTGCAGACTTGTCGAAAGAGGAGATTATGTACCTCATCGAAATGGCGCAAGAGTTTGAAAAGCATCCTAACCGCGAACTTCTCAAAGGTCGCATAGTAGCAACACTCTTTTTTGAGCCTTCAACCCGCACCCGACTCTCATTCGAGACTGCCGCGAACCGCCTCGGAGCCAAGGTTATCGGCTTTGCCGATCCAAAGATTACCAGTGGTACAAAGGGCGAGACTCTCAAAGACACAATACTCATGGTGAGCAACTATGCCGACATCATCGTGATGCGTCATTTCATAGAAGGTGCTGCACAATACGCAAGTGAAATTGCTCCAGTGCCTATCGTCAATGCCGGCGACGGTGCACACGAGCACCCATCACAGTGCTTGCTCGACCTCTACTCAATCTACAAGACACAGGGAACACTTGAGAACCTGAACATATATCTTGTCGGTGACTTGAAGTACGGTCGTACTGTTCACTCGCTCATCACCGCCATGCGTCATTTCAATCCTACATTCCACTTCATTGCACCAAAAGAGTTGGCTATGCCTAACGAGTACAAACTCTACTGCAAAGAGCACGGCATCAACTACCAGGAGCATACAGCCTTCAACGAGAAGATTATTGCCGATGCTGACATCATCTACATGACACGCGTGCAGAAAGAGCGTTTCTCAGATTTGATGGAATACGAACGCGTGAAGAATGTTTACATCCTTAAGAGTTCGATGCTCGGATTGGCACGCGAAAACATGAAGATTCTCCACCCACTTCCACGCGTGAACGAAATTGCCTACGATGTGGATGACAACCCACACGCATACTATATTCAGCAGGCTCAGAACGGTCTTTACGCCCGTGAAGCAATTTTCTGCCGAGTATTGGGTATAGGATTAGATGAAATAAAGAACGACAAAACAATCATTACCAGATAGTTATGAACAAAAAAGAAAGACTTGTAGCGGCTATCGAAAACGGTACCGTTATCGACCATATCCCTGCTGATAAGACATTCCAGGTAGTTAGTCTTCTTGGTCTCGATCAGGAAACCAACCCTGTCACCATCGGTTACAACTATCCATCGGAGAAACTGGGTAAGAAGGGTATTATCAAAGTCAGCGACAGATTCTTTACACCTGAAGAGATAAACAAACTGTCGGTAGTAGCCCCAAAGATCGTGATGAGCGTGATTAAAGGTTTTGAGGTGGTAGAGAAAATCACCGTTGTAACCCCTAGCACATTGAAGGGTATCGTGAAGTGTCATAATCCAAAGTGCATCACCAACAACGAACCGATGGCAACAATCTTCCATGTTGTAGAAAGCAAAGGTCACACAGCCGTTCGCTGTCACTACTGCGACAAGGAGCAGGAGATTTCCAAGGTTGAATTGTGTTAAAATGCCGAGAATTATCAAGAAATTCTGCAATTTACACATTATATATAATAAAAAGTCGGAAAATATTTGCATAAGTAAAGGATAATTATTAACTTTGCATCCGATTTTGAGCATAGATCCGAGTTTCGCTAATGCGGAACTTGGTTTTTATGTGCTCTAATCAATAGTATTAATCAACATAAAGTCCAACTTTATTAATTAAAAAACATTTATTAATTTTTATGGCAGATTTTAAGAACATTCAGCCACTCGAGGGCTTCAACTGGGAAGAGTTCGAGAATGGTCAGGCTTTCGGTGTAAGCGCTGAGGAATTGACAAAGGCTTACGACGAGACCCTCAACAAGGTAGCAGATCATCAGGTAGTTGATGGTACAGTTATCTCTGTTGACAAGAAGGAAGTAATCGTAAACATCGGTTACAAGAGCGACGGTATCATCCCTGCATCTGAGTTCCGTTACAACCCAGATCTTAAGGTAGGTGATGTTGTTGAGGTTTATGTAGAGAATCAGGAGGACCGCAAGGGTCAGCTCGTACTCTCTCACAAGAAGGCTCGCATGAGCAAGAGCTGGGATCGTGTTAACGCAGCTCTCGATGCAAACGAGGTTGTTACTGGTTACATCAAGTGCCGCACTAAGGGTGGTATGATCGTTGATGTATTCGGTATCGAGGCATTCCTTCCAGGTAGCCAGATTGATGTTCATCCAATACGCGACTACGATGTATTCGTAGGCAAGACAATGGAGTTCAAGATCGTTAAGATCAACCAGGAGTTCAAGAATGTTGTTGTTTCTCACAAGGCTCTTATCGAGGCTGAACTCGAGCAGCAGAAGAAGGAAATCATCGGCAAGCTCGAGAAGGGTCAGATCCTCGAGGGTACTGTTAAGAACATCACATCTTACGGTGTATTCGTTGATCTCGGTGGTGTTGACGGTCTCATCCATATCACAGACCTTTCATGGGGCCGCGTAAGCGATCCAAAGGAGGTTGTAACACTCGATGAGAAGATCAATGTTGTTATCCTCGACTTCGATGACGAGAAGAAGCGTATCGCTCTCGGTCTCAAGCAGCTCACTCCACACCCATGGGAGGCACTCAATGCTGACCTCAAGGTTGGTGACAAGATTAACGGTAAGGTTGTTGTTATCGCTGACTACGGTGCATTCGTTGAGGTTGCTCCTGGCGTAGAGGGTCTTATCCACGTTTCTGAGATGTCTTGGAGCCAGCACTTGCGTTCTGCTCAGGACTTCCTCCATGTAGGTGACGAGGTTGAGGCAGTAGTTCTCACACTCGACCGCGACGAGCGTAAGATGTCTCTCGGTATCAAGCAGCTCAAGGAAGATCCATGGGAGGCAATCGAGAACAAGTACCCTACTGGCAGCAAGCACACTGCTAAGGTTCGCAACTTCACTAACTTCGGTATCTTCGTAGAACTCGAGGAAGGT
>JAZQOD010000229.1:0-9315 GCA_045627685.1 Prevotella sp.
CACACCTCATACTGGGGCGAGGGCTACTGGGGACATTCATATTCAGAGGTGTCGATGGCTAACAGTTACCCTTGGACTCGCAAGGATCTCTATGTTGATCGTTCGCCTATCTACAATGCCGACAAGATTCATAAGCCTATCCTCTTCACTCATGGCACTGCCGACACTAATGTGCCTATCGGCGAGAGTATCCAGATGTACACAGCAATGAAGATTCTCGGTGTACCAACAGCCTTCGTGATGGTTGAGGGCGAGAATCACGGCATCATGGACTACGCAAAGCGCAAGAAGTGGATAAACACTATGGTGGCATGGTTCCAGCGCTGGCTGCAGGACGATGACACATGGTGGAACGGTATGTACCCTACCGTTGAATAATAACTCTAAATGCATTAATTATGACACAGAATACCGCGCCTAAACTCACTAACAGGCGCTACCTCGTGCCGTTCATACTTATAACGACACTCTTCTTCCTCTGGGGATTTGCGCGCACCATCCTCGACCTGCTCAACAAGCATTTCCAGGACTCGCTGCATATCTCCATAACACAATCGGCGCTCATCCAGGTCACCACCTATATGGCATATTTCCTTATGGCTATACCAGCCGGCACATTCATCACCCGCTATGGCTATCGCCGTGGAGTGGTGTTCGGACTGGTGCTGTTCGGTGTCGGAGCACTGATGTTCATCCCCGGAGCGGCTATCAACACATTCATCGCATTCCTCATCCCACTGTTCATCATCGGCTGTGGACTGACATTCCTTGAAACAGCTGCCAACCCATATTCCACTGAACTGGGACCGAAAGAGACAGCCACATCGCGTCTCAACCTGTCGCAGACATTCAACGGCTTAGGATGTGCCATTGCTCCGGCTCTCATCGGTGGTTACCTCTTCAATGGTGGCGACATCACTACTCCATATATCATCATGGGTGGCGTGGTGCTGGCTATCGCAATGATTTTCTCGCAGGTGAAACTGCCGGAGATAAAGCACCACCGCTCTGCTGATAAGACAACAGACATCGAAGGCAACCGCTGGAACTTGCTCTGGAAGCATAAACTGTTTATCTTCGGTCTTGTGGCACTGCTGTTCTACGAGATTGCGGAAATCAGCATCAACTCCTACTTCATCAACTTCACCACAATGGATCATGTTGTCGATGGTAAGGTAATCCATGGTCTCATGGATCCTGTCACAGCATCGGTATGGCTCTCGGGAGCATTGTTCCTGTTCATGGGTGGTCGATTCCTGGGCAGTATCATCATGGCATTCGTGAAAGCCGAGATTGTGCTCTGTGGCTGTGCACTGCTCTGTGCAGGATGTATGGGACTGATATTCCTCGGTCCTGGCAAGATGGCTATCTATGCTCTCATGGCAAACTATCTGTTTGAGGCAATCATGTTCCCAACAATCTTCTCGCTTGCTCTGCGAGGCTTGGGCAATCTCACCAAGACAGCCTCTTCGGTACTTATGATGACTCCGGTAGGTGGATGTTTCTTCCTCCTCACTGGTTATATCGCCGATGCTCACATGCTCCTTCCATTTGCAGTGCCATTCATCGGATATATCGTCATCCTCGTCTTTGCCTACACGCTGATCTGCCGCAAGGGAGTGGCAAATGAGGTATAAGGAGCCCCACACGGACCCTCTCCGCCCCTAAAGGGGCACCTCCCCCATGATGGGGAGGGATTTTAAATGCCTCGTCATCGTTTGCATATCCTCTTGCGTCCTCTTGAATTCTCTCAAATCCTCTTGCTTCCTCTTGAATCCTCTTTATAAAAAATTCTTGAAAATTTGGCAATTTCGGCAATTTGCACTACCTTTGCAGTTCAATTGGAATAAAATCAAAACGAAATAACAACAATGGAAAAAGTAATTCTTACCGGCGACCGCCCAACAGGCAAACTTCATATCGGCCACTATGTGGGTTCGCTTCGCCGTCGTGTTGAACTCCAGAACTCTGGTGAGTTCGACAAGATTTTCATTATGATTGCCGACGCTCAGGCTCTCACCGACAATGCCGACAATCCAGAGAAGATCCGCCAGAATGTCATCGAGGTGGCTCTCGACTATCTCGCTGCGGGCCTCGACCCAGAGAAATGCAACATCTTCGTACAGTCGGCTGTGCCTGAACTCACTGAGTTGGCATTCTATTATATGAACCTCGTGTCTGTGGCTCGCGTACAGCGTAACCCTACAGTAAAGACTGAAATCGAGATGCGTGGTTTCAGTGGCGAGAGCATCCCTACCGGTTTCTTCTGCTACCCTATCTCACAGGCTGCCGATATCACCCTCTTCCACGGAACAACTGTTCCTGCTGGTGAGGACCAGAAACCAATGATCGAACTCACAAACGAGATTGTACGCCGCTTCAACAATATCTATGGTCCTGTACTCAACGAGTGTCAGGTGCTTCTTCCTGAGAACCAGACATGCTGCCGTCTCCCAGGAACCGACGGAAAGGCAAAGATGTCGAAGTCGCTCGGCAACTGTATCTACCTTTCTGACTCTGCCAAGGATTTGAAGAAGAAAGTCAACTCGATGTTCACTGACCCAGAGCATCTCACCATCGACTCTCCGGGACATCTCGAGGGCAATGCCGTGTTCACATATCTCGATGCGTTCGCTACCGACGAGGACTTTGCAAAGTTCCTGCCTGATTATAAGAACCTCGATGAGATGAAGGCTCACTACTGTCGTGGCGGTCTCGGCGACGGAACCTGCAAGAAGTTCCTCCTCAATGTTCTCAACGACCGTCTGGAACCAATGCGTCAGCGTCGTGCAGAGTTGGAGAAGAACATCCCTGCTGTTGTCGATATCCTAAAGCGTGGCACAGAGGCAGCGCGTGCTGTTGGTCAGAAGACTCTCGCTGATGTCCGCAAGGCAATGCGTATCGATTATTTTGAAGACGCCGAGTTCGCAAAAGAACAGGCCGCAAGATTCAAGTAAGGCCCCTCCCCTTCCCTCCCCCTCACGGGGGAGACGGAGGGGGTCTTTATTTCACTGCATCAAATCCATAGAACAGTCCGAAGGTCAGCAGCACAAAGACTATCAATGTCACTATCACCATAATCCATGCCACGACACAACGCCAGAAACTTGCCCACCAGCCTACTCTATACAACTGATGATATACTATCACCGGGAACATCAGTCTTACGAAATCGGCAAAACTCTTTATCCCCACATGTTCCGGTCCGTGGAATGGCAACAGCAAAAACGAGAGCATCATATACATACAACCCACATACACGAGCGTATAGAAATGTTCTGCCGTGTTGAGCGACAACGACTTACCTCCCGGGCGCTCTATCGTTTTCTTTTTATACAACAGATAGAACGGCAACACAAACAGTGCAGCACTCATCAATGAGAACAGCACATTATTATTAAGCACATGTTCCATGAAACCACAGAACATCAGCAACGAATCCGAGTGTATATTTCCCTGTATGTCATCACTTATGAAATGCGTCTCACCCGATGGAATGTCAAACAGGAATTTCACCAACAGATACACAGCCACCATCCTCACCAACAGTGGTACAGGTGCCATGAACTTCGACCTTCGTCCATAGAGATAGTTTCTCACCATCACTCCCGGGCGTATGATAAGTTGCCAGCAGGTGTTGATAAACTTGTTGTCACCAACAAGAAAAGATGTGAACACGCTATGCAGCGTATCCTTCACTGTTATGCGGCTGGTCCTCGCCGGTTGTCCGCACTTCGGGCAGAAACTGCCCTCATATTCCGTTCCACAATCAATACAAACCATAAAAGTTAAAGCCCCCCAGCCCCCGAAGGGGGAGGTAATTAAAATCCTAAAATCTTTGTTCTATCACCCCTTACTCCCCCTTCGGGGGTTGGGGGGCTGTGTCACTTTGTGACTATTCCCAACTGCTTCATTCCGTCCATCAATATCCTCACAGGCTTTGGCAGTCGTACATGGCGCAGGTACTGGGTCTCTTCCACTGCCGGCAGTGCGTCGAGGATATCCTGACGGAAGAATCCCTTGTTCTTGTCGATGGTGAAATATCCCACACCCAATGAGGTGAGGTTCTGGAAGAAGTGTGTGCCCTGACTCGGATCAACATGATACCCCGGCAGTGCCACCTCACAGATGAGTCTTGCTCCACTGATATGCGGCCACTTCACTGGTATTCCGAGCCATGGGTCGCTCGAACCCCAGCGACCAGGACCGACAAGCACATAACCGATACCTTCATCAAGAAGCCTGCGGTTCATTGTCTCCATCTGCGATGCAATCGTAGGGTTGTTGCTTGCCGAGAAGTCGTCACCCACCTTCACATACACCACATCCGAGATATCCTCAATCACGCCGTGACCGAGCGAAGAATTTGTGCGCAACAGGCACTGCTCGTCAGGGATGGAATTCAGGTCGATGTCGAGTTGCTGCTTTGAGTCAACGATAGGTCGTATCTGAAGCAGATATATCTCGCCCCTGCCATCCTTCTCGATGTTTCCTGCCATCTCTATCTCCACCGGACGGCGCATATTGTCCGAACCGTATTTCATCGCCATCTGCATAATCTCCGGCAGAGGAATGACATTCTGCTGCAACACTCCGGCAAACGAGATTATCTTTCGGCCGTTCTCGTACAGTCCGTCGTATATCATCTGGTCGTATGGGTCGAAGGTCGATGCTATACCGTTCAGCGCACCGTCGGCATACGCTTCCTTCACGCGGAATCGCTTTATGTTGAAACCGTCGTCCACCTTGAAGTCCTCGTCCACCATATTCATGTCGAGAGCATAGAAATGCGTCTGTGTCTCGCGCAGCGCTATCTCCATCTCACTCATCTGCAGCACCTGCTTTGGATGGTAAGGCGACACGCGTAGCGTCTGTCCACCGTCAACGATATATTTTCCAAGACCCAGCGCCAGTGATGCTATACCCTCCTCGGCTTTCTCCTCACCGATAGGATAGAAATTCAGCGACCTCAGCACACCCGACATCGTCGGATAGTATCTGTCGCCATACCGATGGCCCACCACCTGCTGTATTATCACCGCCATCTTCTCCTGGTCGATGACATTCGATGTGGCTGTCATATACGCCTTCGAATCTGAATAATACACCGAGGCATAGACACCCTTGATGGCACACGAGAGCATTCGCATCATCGCCTCGCGGTTTTCAAGGTAAGGTATCATATATGTGTTGTACACACCTGCGAAAGGCTGATAATGGGCATCTTCGAGGAGCGACGACGAGCGGATGGCAAGCGGAGCCTTCGTAGCCTCGATGAATGTGAGGAAGTCGTCATACAGCGACTCCGGCAGACGGGCTTTGAGGAACGCAGCGAGAATCTCATCGTTGCTCGCATCCGAGAGGGCAATCTGATACAGGCCGTTACGCTCCATGAACTCATCGAAGATATCGGTACACAGCACCACCGTCTTCGGAATCTGCACCGACACATTATCATATTGGTTGAACTCCGGATGAGTCTTGATGATATTATCAAGGAACGCCAGACCTCTACCCTTTCCTCCCAATGAGCCTTCACCGATACGCGCGAAGTGGGCATAGCGGTCGAACTTCATTCTGTCGAACACAGCCACAACACCGAGGTTCTTCAACCTACGATACTGCACGATGGCATCAAAGATGATCTGTCTGTGGGCATCAACATCCTGCAACTCGTGCCATGTAATCTTCTTCAGGAATCGGGATATAGGGAACAGGGCTCGTGCCGACAACCAGCGACTCATGTGGTTGCGCGAGATATGATACAGCAACGACTCACGCGGTATAGTAAAGATGTTGTCCTGCAACTCCTTCAACGACCTCACACGGAACACCTCCTCCTTTGTTTCCGGATTACGGAATATGAAATCGCCGAAGCCCATGTGCTCTTCGAGCAGATGACGCAGGTCGAGGCTCAACTTCTTTGAGTTCTTGTCAACGAAGTGGAAGCCCTCTGCCTCGGCTTTCGGACGGTTCTCCGACTCTGCACTCTCCATGATGAGCGGCAAATACTCGTCCCTATGACGGATGTCACGCAACAGTTTCAGTCCACCCTCGGCATCCTTGCCACCACCACTTATCAGTGGGAAACGGGCATCGGAAATAACGCCCAGCACATTGTCGTGATAGCGGTCGTAGATGAGTCGCGCCTCCTCGTAGTTACGGGCAAGCACCACCTTCGGTCTTCCTCGCATACGAAGAGTAGCAGCGTGACGGTTCAGCGCCTCTGTCGAGAAACGCTTACTCTGCAACAGGAGGAAACTATAGAGGTTTGGTAGTATCGACGAATAGAAACGAATGCTGTCCTCAACGAGGAGAATCATCTGCACACCAGCCTCATTAATGTCGTGGTCGAGGTTCATCCTGTCCTCAATGAGTTTTATGATAGACAGGATGAGGTTGGTGTTGCCCAACCAGCAGAACACATAGTCGAAAATCGACAAATCCTCGTCCTGCATACGACGGGTGATACCATGCGAGAACGGAGTGAGCACCACGCAAGGCAGTTCCGGATGACTCTTCTTCACCACCCGAGCCACAGAGAAAGCATCGTTGTCAGCATTACCCGGCATACATATCGCCAGGTCAATCTGGTTGGATTCCAGGATACGCGAAGCCTCCTCAGGCGTTGACACCTTGATGAACGACGGTGGATAGCGCAGTCCTAGTTCCATATACTCGTTGAAGATCTTCTCCTCAATACGTCCGTCGTCCTCAAGCATGAAGGCGTCATACGGGTTAGCAATGATAAGGACATTATAAATACGTCGTGTCATGAGGTTCATGAACGACACATCGCGAATGTCATGATGGTTCCACTTTATATCTTCCATAATAAGGGGGCTCTTAATTATTTTATGTGCAAATATACAAATATTCTTTAAAAAATTTTCATTTAATGACAATAATTATTACTTTTGTAGGCGAACAAGTAACTAAAAACCGTTTGAGGCATAGAATTATCATCATAATAATCGCCTTTCTATGCAGTATCACCACCACTGCACAGACAGCCAAGCCCCCTACTACCCAGCAGGGCAAAGCCTCCTATTATGCAAAGAAATTCCACGGACGCCGCACTGCCAGCGGTGAGCGCATCCATGCCGACAGCCTCACCTGCGCCCATCGCAGTTATCCTTTCGGCACACTGCTCAAAGTGAAACATCTCAGCAACGGGCGTGAGGTCATAGTGAAAGTCAACGACCGAGGTCCATACAGCCGTGGCCGCGTCATCGATTTGAGTTACCGTGCCGCCAAGGAACTCGGTATGCTCGCCCAGGGAGTCAGCACCGTCGAAGTCAGCGTGTATCATCCAGACAAGGGAATACCATTCACCCTCGACGATTACGAACTACCGGAAATGGAGTTCTCCGTCTTTGAAGGCTACAAGCCCGATGCCACTCTGAACATCAACTCAGAGCCACTCGAAACAAAAGACAAAGAGCCTACCCAACCAAGGAAGTATAAGAAATAGGAAGCCTCACCCCCCGCCCCTCTCCCACGAGGCGAGGGGAGACCCTTCGGGGCAAGTGGTGTCCTCTTGTGTCCTCTAGTATCCTCTAGTATCCTCTAAATCCTATAGTATCCTCTAAAATCCTCTAAAATCCTCAAAAAATATATCATTATGTCACTCAATCCAAAAAACATTCTATTAAACTCTTCCCTTCGGGGGAGCTGGAAGAGAGCCCTCGTTTTCGTCTTCGTTTTCGTTTCCGTAACTATCTCCCTCACAGCCCAGAACCTCTTCGTGGGCACATACAACATCCGTAACAACTCCGACAATGGTGATGTCGAGAACGGCAACGGCTGGAACCAGCGTGTCGGCGTCATCTGCGGACAGATAAACTTCGAACAACCTGATGTCTTCGGCACACAGGAAGTGCTCCACCAGCAGGTCCTCGACCTCAAGGCAGGACTCCCTGGCTACGACTACATCGGTGTAGGTCGTGACGACGGCAAGGAAGACGGCGAGTACGAGTGCATCTGGTACAACACCAACCGTCTGCAACTCCTCGACAATGGCAACTTCTGGCTCAACGAAACCCCTGACCGTCCTGCCCTCGGCTGGGACGCTGCATGCATCCGTATCTGCACATGGGGCAAGTTCAAGGTAAAAGGCGAGAAGAAAGGCAAGACATTCTTCTACTTCAACCTCCACATGGATCATGTAGGAAATGTAGCACGACGCGAGGCAGCCAAACTCGTCATGAAGATGATCCCACAGATTGCCGGCAACTCACCAGTGATTCTCACCGGTGACTTCAATGTCGACCAGACCGACGGTATCTACCAGACCTTCACCGGTTCAGGCGTCCTCAAAGACTCCTATGAGTGCACCAAGCAGCGTTTTGCACAGACAGGCACCTTCAACACCTTCAATCCAGAGATGTGGACCCGTTCGCGCATCGATCACATCTTCGTTTCCGCTTCAACCACCGTCAACCACTATGCCATCATGACCAATGGCTACTGGACTGAGCGTACCGACGAGCAGATGGAGCAGTTAGGCAAGGACGCCCCACGCGAGATTCGTTTCAAGCGTCATCAACTCCGCACCGCCTCCGACCACTACCCAGTCTGGGCAAAGATCACGCTGTAAGGAGCCCCACTCCAACGGACCCTCTCCGCCCCTAAAGGGGCACCTCCCCCATGATGGGGAGAACCTATAAATGCTTAGTATATAAACCCAAAGATAACAGCCCGAGAGTGTAAAACTCCTGGGCTGTTCTTTTTAATTACTTGTGTGGTAGATTGATGTCCTTTATGCCAAAGGGAAGACCCTCTCCCCTCGCGCTTTGCGCTCTTCCCTCTCCCGTATCGTTTCACTAGGGCGAGGGCGTTGAAATGCCTTTCCCTTACTTGTCTTTCAGTTTATCTATGTAAGCACTGATGCCGAATACCGAACCAGCATAGATCAGGATCTGAGCAAAGATGTAGAGCACAGAGTCGTGAATCTCGCCTGGTGGTGGCATGAAGAGTGCTATGAATGCGAGTGCCACTCCTACCAGGAGCATGAACACTGCGGTCAGTTCCTTGATGTTTGCTTTCATAACTTCGGTTTTTAGGAGCCCCTCGCCCCACAAGGCATTTCAACGCCCTTCCCAATTACGGGGGAAGGGAAGCATCGCAAGCGATGCGGGGTTAGGGGCTTTTTTAGTACATCTTGTACTGCACACCCTTAGTGAGCTCTGCCTCAGCATGCTTCTTCACCTTGGTGTTACCCTCCTCATCAACGTAGGTGCCGTTAGCAACGATGGTGTACTCCGGACGGAAGTTCACCTTACAGCCACTGATGTGCTGTGATGCGTTGAACTC
>JAZQOD010000230.1:0-14969 GCA_045627685.1 Prevotella sp.
GCAGGGGTGAGCGATGACGAACGGCGGGTGAAGAGAGGATCGACATTATACCATGAGAGGAGCGCACGGTTGTAACCACTCTGGAGTGTCGTCTTGTCCTGACTCTCACGGAACATCGATGGAACACTTGAGATGATCCATGATGAAGGGGTACTGATATCGATTGTCGATTTGGTGTTCTCGAAATCGTCGAGATAAGAGGCGTTGTCCTGTGTGCCGTGGCTCTGACCGGCAATGAGCTGCGCGAACTCTCCCTGGAATGAGATGTTAGATGGCTGTGTGACATGCAGGAAAGGAATGGCATCGAGCATATTTGTCAACCACTGCGACTCTTTCTTCCAGTTGATGTTTACGCCCCAAATAGTGTTGTTCAGTGGTTCCGAGCCCATACTAACCTTCGTGGTCAACGCCTGCTCGGAGATATGCTGCAGTGTACCGCTCATCTGGAAGTTCTTCGAGAAGTCATACTCCCAGTTCACACCGAACATTGTCTTTCGCGACTGTCCATAGTCGGTGTTGCTCTCCAACGACACATTGATGTTTGTGCCGGCATCGATAATGCTCTGGTTGAGGATTGTCACCTCACCTGAAGAATAGTCAACGGAATAGTCGGTTCCTTCGACGAGTGTCATACCACCGGCTGTGACAACCACCGATCCCTGTGGAATGTTGGTGGCACCAACGGAAATCACATTATCACGCGAACCTTTATATTGTCCTTGGAGGATATACTTGTCTTTCTCGGCTATCTGCTTCGCCACGGTCTTCGTCGAATCGTAGAGTTCGGTAAAGGCATATCGCTCTGCCACCTGTGGTGCAACGCCCTTGGCAACGAGGTTTTCATAGATATACTGTCCGAACGGCTCTGCTGCCGGCATGAACACACATCCGTTTCTCACGGTATAGCCGTCCACATAGTCGAAATAGCCGTTTGAGTGGGCTTTGTTGTTATTGTCGAGACGGTCGGCACCGAGGAACTTGATGAGTTTGTCGTTCTTCACCTGTGGTTCCGGGATATACGAGAGATACACGCCGGCGGTATCGCTCTGGAACTTCACATCGAGGCGGAACTTCTCTTTGTTCAGTCGGGAAGAAATCTTATAGACATTCTTCATCATCAGTCGCCAGTTACCCTGACGAGGATGGTTCGAGGTGTTTTTCAATGACTTCACGAAGAGTGCGCTGTTCACATCACTGATATCAGAGGTGAACTCACCGACCTGATAGGTCACACCACCATAGGTGTATTCGTAAGCAACGGCAAGCACCTGGTCGGTACGGAGTCCTGCATTGAGGGTCACATATCCGAGGGCTGCGTTGAGCGAGTATTCTGATGAAGTGAGGAGTCGCGCTTTCTCCAGTTTTTCATAGTCGGTACCGCCTTCAAACGTTCCAATACCATCGAGAACGGTCGATGTCTGGTTGATATCACGGGCATCGCGGTATTCGTCCACCATCGTCTGGTACTCATCGTTGGCTCCATTGGCAGGAACAGGCAACATTCCTCCGTGCCATCTTGGGTTGGAGATATGGTCTGGCTCAGCAAGGTCGGTGAGCGCAACGAGGTTTCGGGTGTTGGTGGTTGTTCCTGTGGTGTTGGTAACCCAGATTTCAATACGACTGATAGAAACGCCTGTCATGATGTTCGGCAGGGTTCTCATGCTGGCATCGTAGTGGTCATGGAAATAGTGCGAGAGGAAGAAGTGACGGTTTTCATCATAGTTGGCAACATCAATCTCGAATGGTGTCAACTGTGTTCCGCCCTGCGACGATACGCTCTTCGATGCCGACTTCTTCTGCGACACTACGCTCTGCAGTTTCAGTTTACCGAACTGCCAGTCGCTACGCAGACCGAACAGTGACGATGCTCCTCGTACAAGCGATGAGTTGCTTGGGAAACTCACATTTCCAGCCTCAACGAGTTTTATCATCTCGTCTTCCTTGCCATCATACTTCAACTTCATGTTCTGAGCATCATAGTCGAAGGTGGCATCTGTGTTGTAGTTCAGGTTCATGTTCACCTTATCGCCCACCTTCGCTGTCATATTCATATTGATCTTCTCGTCGAAGTCGATGGTCGTGGTTTTACGACGACGGATAGGAAGCGATGGGTTCTGGGTGTTCTTCATTGTGGCACCAAACTTCAGTTCGGCTGTACCCTGTGTTGTGACACGCACACCACCAGGACCGAAGATTTTCTCTGCTGGACCGAGGTCGAAATGCATATCGGTGAAATCGAACTTCTCCTTGCCCTGTGCCACGAAGATAGCATCGTTCTTGGCACGGAACATCTTGTCAAGCATCTGCTTCTCGCTCCACTTGGCGTACTCTTCGTAGGTCATCACCAGCGGTGCCTGAACGTATGTGCCTGCCATCTTTGTTCCAATGACATAATAACCCATAGTGTCATTATACTCCACATCCTGCTTGATATTGTCTGGACGCTTGAGGTCCATAGCATTCTGGTCGAGGTCATCGACGGTGATAGGCATCGTGCGCTGCACCTTCCAGCGTGCATTGAGGAGTGAGTCTGGTATGGAGTCTTCGTTTTCGAGTATAGGTTGTTCGAGCACATCACGCTTCTGGGTGTTGCTCTCCTGCATGGCTTGCTTTGTTCGCTGCTGAGCCGAAGAGAGTCGGTCGGTGCGACTTCTATCTGCCGCCTTCTGATCGTCGGAGCGTGGGTCGGCAGTGGCGGTCTTTCGGGCTGACGAACCAAAACGGCGGCGGTTGTCGTCCTGTGGTAAGGACATAGCATAAGACGCGAAACTCAATATGAGCATCGCAATCATCGTGATATGTGCCTTACTGTTTTTCAAACCGTCAATTTTAAGAAATTCAACTCCCTCTCCCTTTGGAGGCCGGGGGCTTTACTTTATCATCTTCAAAGCCTTCTTCACAACCTGTTCAACAGGCAGTTCAGGTTCTTTCGTCAGGATTTCGTTCACCACCTTTGCTGTTGGTGCTGGCGAGAAACCGAGCATTGTGAGTGCACCCACTGCCTCATCGCGTACCACTTTGTTTACTGCAGGAGCCTGTGTTGCAGAACCGCCTGGTGCAATGTGCAGTTCATCGGCGATACCGCTTGCCACAATCTTGTCTTTCAATTCGAGGATGATACGCTGGGCTGCCTTTGGACCGATACCTTTTACTGATTTCAACAGGCGCTCGTCGCCCACAGCAATGGCATTACACAGTTCGGCTGGCGACATTGCAGAGAGTATCATTCGTGCAGTATTTCCGCCGATACCGCTCACTGTAATCAAATGGCGATAGAGTTCGCGCTCTTGTTTTGTAGCAAAGCCGAAGAGGGTGAAACCATCATCACGACCACCAGTAACAAGTTGTTCGTGTACATATAGTTTCACCGTCTGTTTACCCTGAATGGCAGAGTATGTTACGAGCGAGATAAAAAGGCCATACCCGACTCCAGCAGCCTCTACAGTAGCCATTGCAGGGGTAAGATCTGTCAACTCGCCTTTAATGTATTCAATCATTGTTGTATTTATTATTCCGGAATTGCGGACACCGCCCGCACATATATGTATATACAAGTATAATAACGTGAAATTTCCGGATTTATTGTATCATCCCCAACAAAAACATTCACACTCATCCGCCTGTTTTTATAGAAATGTAAACTATATTCATAGCATTTTCTTCATTTTACGTCTATCCTCGCAAGATGGATCATCGTAATCGTAAATATATATCATTCTGTCAAAACAAACAACCCCGCATACAGGTAATAAATTCGCGGAAAACAAAATAACAGGACATCTGCGAAATAGAAACTTGCATCACCGATTTTACTTGCATCCCGTAAGCATTCATACACCAAATCCTATCAAAAAGTACAATCATTTGCGTTTCACAATAAAGAAAAAACTGTTTTTCTTTGTCATTTCATTACTTTTTCATACCTTTGTATCCCTTTTCGGATAGAAAACAAACATAACAACAAATATAAAACCAAAGAAGAAATGAAAAAGATTCGTGCAGCAGTAGTTGGTACCGGTAACATCGGTCGCTACGCTTTGGAAGCCCTCGAGGCTGCTCCTGACTTCGAGATTGCGGGTATCGTAAGCCGCAGCGGTGCAGACAACAAGCCAGCAGATCTGGCACAGTACACTATCGTGAAGGACATCAAGGACCTCAGTGATGTTGATGTAGCAATCCTCGCTACCCCAACACGAAAGGTAGAGGAAATCGCAAAGCAGTGCCTTGCCCTCGGCATCAACACCGTTGACTCTTTTGACATCCACACACAGATTGTTGACCTCCGTCGTTCACTCGATGCAGTAGCAAAGGAACACGGTGCAGTGAGCGTCATCGCTGCTGGTTGGGATCCAGGTTCTGACTCTATCGTTCGCACCCTCATGGAATCGTTGGCACCAAAGGGTGTAAGCAACACCAACTTCGGTCCTGGTCGTTCTATGGGCCACTCTGTAGCAGTACGCGCTATTGAGGGAGTTCGCGATGCCCTCTCAATGACAATCCCTGTAGGCACAGGCATCCATCGTCGTATGGTATATGTAGAACTTGAGGAAGGTGCTGACTTCAAGACTGTAGAGGCAGCCATCAAGGCTGACGCTTATTTCGTTAACGATGAGACTCATGTTCAGCAGGTTCCTTGTGTTGACGACCTCAACGATGTTGGTCATGGTGTGAACCTCGTTCGCAAGGGTGTATCAGGCAAGACTCACAACCAGCTCTTCGAGTTCAACATGAAGATCAACAACCCTGCACTCACATCGCAGGTGCTCGTGAATGTTGCCCGCGCTGCAATGAAGCAGCAGCCAGGTGCTTACACAATGATTGAGATTCCAGTCATCGACATGCTCCCTGGCGATCGTGAAGACCTCATCAAGCATCTCGTATAATTTGTAAATATTTCGGACGGAATGACATAATGACGTAAAATTTAATGGTAATTCGTCAATTTGCCATTCCGTCCAAAATAAATTTAAAAAAAACTAAACCTATATTATTATGAAGAAACTACTAATCGTTGCTCTCTCTTTGGCATTAATGGCACCTTGTGCTAACGCAAAAGGCAAGAAGGCCGTTCACAAACCTATCAAGATTGAAAAGCAGTGGAAGAACTACAACCCTGGTACTATCCATTTCTACGACAAGTCACCAGAAGCTGAAGGTTCCGCTATCTATCACACCATCGTCAAGGACAAGGACAAGTATATCGGCGAGAACGCTCTCCGCGTGCTCCAGACTCTCTATTACGGCCCTGACGATCCAAACATCAAGCATATCGCCGATATCCACTATACTGTCGAGGACTATAACGGTATCTCTGAAAAAAGCGGTCATGGCGACCAAGTGGCTATCCGCTACTCTACCCGCTGGATTGAGAAGTGTTTCAAGGAGGGTGGCAAGGACAAACTCGACTATGAGACTCGTGGCGTCATCTACCATGAACTGACTCACGCTTATCAACTCGAACCAATGGGTTGCGGTCATTATGACGGCAAGTCACCTTGCTGGTCGTTCATCGAGGGCATGGCGGACGCTGTGCGTGTGGCTTGTGGCTGTTTCGAACAGGACTTCCAGTCGAAGGACCGTCCTCGCAACGATGAGCAGCGCAAGTGGGAAAGTGGCTATCGTATCTCGGGCTATTTCCTCTACTGGCTCCAGTTGAACAAAGACCCAGAGTTCATCAAGAAGTTCAATGCCTCGGCTGCAGAACTATACCCATGGTCATGGGATGCAGCATGCCGCCACATCCTCGGCGACAAGCCTGAGAACTATGTAGAGAACCTGTGGAAAGAATACAAGACCGCAATAGGAGACTAATAGCCACAGAAGAAAACTGGAATGAAAAGATTCGCAACAACTCTCCTAGTGCTGGCTGTATATGCCAGCGCTTTTGCACAGGACCTATCGAGCAGTAATGCTCTCTACAATGATGCGTTCCGATTGGCAATATGGACCATCGACAATAACACCGACGAGGCTGGCTTGCTGAAAGCGGGCGGCAACTACGGTGGTGAGTGGACACGCGACATATCCATCAACTCATGGAATGCTGCTTCACAACTCCGTCCTGACATCGCCGAATATTCCCTTTGGAGCGTCACCAACAGCCACAATTCTATCGGCCATCAGTATTGGGACAAGATCATCTGGGTCATTGCAGCCTGGAACCATTACCTTGTCACCGGTCGCGAGGCATTCCTCAAAGAGACTTACGACTGCTGTAAGGCTTCTATGACACAACTCGAGGATTCTGTATTCGACAGCAAGTACGGTTTGTTCATGGGACCAGCCGTCTTCCAGGACGGTATCGCTGCCTACGACGAACCTATCTACGACCCTGCCTACGATGGGAATTCGTATGTGCTCGACCACCCTCACTCTGGTCCAATGAAGTGTCTCTCAACCAACTGCGTGTACTACGAGGCTTATAAGACTCTCGCTCTTATGGGCAAACAACTGAAGGCAAGCAAGAAAGAAGTGAAGGCTTTTGAAAAGAAGGCTACCGTACTGCGTCACGCCATCCTCACTCATCTCTACGACAAAGAGCGCGACCATTTCTATTACCTCGTTGATCATAACGGTAAACTCCACGACTATCAGGAAGGTCTCGGCATTGCCTATGCGGTATTGTTCAATCTCATCGATGATGCTGCTTCGCGTAAGATGTTGGCACAGTGCGAGATCAGTCCAAGTGGCATCGTCACTGTTGCTCCAAGTTTTCCTCGCAACACTCCTGAGAAGCCTGGTCGCCATAATATGATGGTATGGCCTCATGTCAATATGTTCTATGCCTCTGCTTGCGCAAAGGCTGGTGATATGAAGCAGTTCTGGTTTGAGATGAACAACCTCACCGATCTCGTGCTGCACAAATATGAGGACAACCTCGACTCAAAGACACAGCCGGGGAAGCCTGCCGGCAACTTCCACGAGATCTACACTATCGATGGTGTTCCTTCTGGCGGTTGGCAGTGCAGCAAGGTATGGCCTGCATTGAACCATCAGACATGGTGTGCCACTGGTTATGTGCGCAACTTCCTATATTATATAATAGGTATGAAGCCTGACACCAATGGATTGTCGTTCTCGCCAATAGGCATGGAAGACGGTTCGGCTATAACTCTCAAAGACATTCCTTATCGCGACGCAACGCTCGACATCACAGTAACGGGCAAAGGCAATCGGGTGAAGTCGTGTACCATCAACGGCAAACCATCAAAACCGTTCATCCCAGCAAATGCAGAGGGAAAGATTGACATCAGATTGGAAGTTATGTAGTTAGGTCGGAATCAGATAGACAGAAAAGCGAAGGTATGGAGCATCTATACTTTCGCTTTTTTCATCCAGTTGCCCTTGAACAATCGAACAAGGAACACAAAACCACGCATTGAAAGTTCCACTGCCATGGCTGTCCATACACCAGCGAGCCCCCATATAGGAGCAAGGAACCATGCGAGGGTGATGCGGATGCCCCACATCGTACCAAGGTTCATACATGCAGGAATAAGCGTATCACCGGCTCCGATAAAGATGCTGTTACAGATGATTGCCGCAGCAAACATCGGTTCTGCGAAAGCCTCGATACGCAATGCCTCGGCACCAAGATCGATAATCTCGTTCACCGGACTCAGCAGTGACATCAGTTCTGGCGCAAACAGATACATCACACCACCCATAAATGCCATGATGAGCATACCCAGCGATATCGTGCGATAGGCGAAGCCACGACACAGATCCAGTCTCTTTGCACCGATGCTTTGTCCCACAAGGGTTGTCGCAGCATCAGCAATACCATATCCCGGCATATAGCAGACAGCCTCCACCGTTATAGCGAAGCAGTTGGCTGCAATAGCGAAATTTCCCAATGGAGCCACAATGACAGTCGATACCATCTGTGCTCCGTTCATCAGGCAATACTGTAATGCCATCGGTGCCGACAGTTTGGCCGCGGCAAACACATATTTCCTTTGAGGCATCCAGCGTCGAACTACATCGAGTTGCAGTCTGAGCAGCGACGAACGGAAGAAAGCGAAGTACGCCATCAACAGTCCTGTTATCATTATTGCCGACGACGACCCCACAGCGGCTCCAACCACGCCCCATCCAGCACCTGGACATACAACACTGCCAAACAGTGGGATGTCTATCGCGCGCGTAGGATAAATAAGGAAGAAGTTGAACACCACATCGAGGATACACATGAGGATATTCAGCACACTCGGCACCTTCATATTGCCCGAGCATTTCAACATCGATCCCGAATAGTTCGACAATTGGAAGAATGGTATCGAGAGCGAGAACAACAGGAAGTACATCGAGGCGTCGTAGTGGATATCCTCTCCACCACCGAGCCATACCGGCAAATGCCAGTGTACGCCCAACGCCAGGGCGAGGATGAACAGCGAGAAACACAGGACTGTGACCAATCCTTGGCGCATTATCCGGCGTGCCTTAGCAATGTCGTTGCCACCGATAGCGTGAGCCACGAGCACACCGAAGCCCATCGATGCTGCACCAGTGAGCGAACCGAAGAGCCATGTGGTGGTATCCACGATGCCCACGGCTGCTGAGGCTTCTGCACCCAACGAGCCCACCATCGAAGCATCAATAAAAAACATTAGCGTAGAGGTCATCTGCGCTAATATTGACGGAATACTGAGACTAATAATCAGTCGCAGTTTCTCGTTATTTGATATGTCTCCACCCTCACGAATCTTCGCAAGGAGCATCTCGCTTTGCTTCATATTTCAGTCACAGAGCGTCCTTAGGTCTCAAGTTCGCCGTAGCCTACGAGTCGGATTTCGAACACGAGTGTTGAATAGGCTGGGATAACATCCTTTGCCGTCTCGCCATATCCTAACTGGTAAGGGATATACACACGCCAGATATCGCCGATGTGCATATTCTGCAATGCTGTCGAGAAACCGTCCACTACTCCACTTACCTGCAATGTAGATGGAGTTGCCGTAGCCTCGCTGAAAGTGCCATAGAACGACTGGTCGAACACCATTCCGTCCTTGTAACTTGTTGAAGGCAGCAATCGTCCCTGATAGTGGCATTTCACCGTCTGCGAGTAGATAGGGCAACCAGAGCCCTCACCCTTTTCGAGTACCTCTACAACGATATGGTCCTCTGGATCGAGTGGGAACAGGTCTGGCTCTGCTGGCATCGACCACTGGCGAATCACCTTCCACGATGCATCTCCGGCTGCCGACTTCTCAACAGCCTGGGCATAGATACTGCGGAACGCTGCCTCGTTGGTTGCTTGCCAGTTAGGGAACTCCTCGACGGTGTCGTCACTCTCCTTGCACGATGTCATGGTGAACAGCGTGCATAAGAGAGCGAACATATAAACAGTAGTGATAAAATAAGATTTCATTAATGATTTTCTTGTTTATTCAAGATTCTTGAGCAAACTTGCGAGGCTTACCTTATCCTCGATGATAGCACGGAGGTCGGCGATGTTCACACGCTCCTGCTCCATGGTGTCACGATGACGGAGGGTAACAGTGTTGTCCTCGAGAGTCTGGTGGTCAACAGTCACACAGTAAGGAGTACCGATAGCATCCTGACGGCGATAACGCTTACCAATCTGATCCTTCTCTTCATACTGGCAGTTGAAGTGGAACTTCAAATCGTTGATGATAGCGCGAGCCTTCTCTGGCAGACCGTCCTTCTTTGTCAATGGGAACACAGCGAGCTTCACTGGAGCCAAAGCTGCTGGCAAGTGGAGCACTGTACGAGTCTCACCGTTCTCAAGTTGTTGCTCCTCGTATGAGTGACACATAACAGAGAGGAACATACGGTCAACACCGATAGATGTCTCGATAACGTATGGAGTGTAACTCTCGCCTGCCTCTGGATCGAAGTACTCAATCTTCTTGCCTGAGAACTTAGCATGCTGACCAAGGTCGAAGTTTGTACGAGAGTGGATACCCTCAACCTCCTTGAAGCCGAATGGCATGTGGAACTCTACATCCGATGCAGCGTTTGCATAGTGAGCCAACTTCTCGTGATCATGGAAACGGTAGTTCTCTGCACCGAAGCCAAGAGCCTGATGCCAAGCCATACGACGGTTCTTCCATGTTTCGAACCACTGAAGTTCTGTGCCTGGCTTTACGAAGAACTGCATCTCCATCTGCTCAAATTCACGCATACGGAAGATGAACTGACGAGCAACAATCTCGTTACGGAATGCCTTACCGATCTGTGCGATACCGAAAGGCACCTTCATACGACCAGTCTTCTGAACATTGAGGTAGTTCACGAAGATACCCTGAGCAGTCTCAGGACGGAGGTAAACCTTCATTGCGCCATCAGCACTTGCACCCATCTCTGTAGAGAACATAAGGTTGAACTGACGAACATCAGTCCAGTTGCGAGTACCTGAGATAGGACAAACAATTTCCTCGTCAAGGATGATCTGCTTCAGAGCCTCGAGGTCTGGTCCCTGCATAGCCTCTGCATAACGCTGGTGAAGGGCGTCGCGCTTAGCGAGAGTCTCGAGAACGCGTGGAGAGGTTGCACGATACTGAGCCTCGTCGAAGTTCTCCTTGAAACGCTTACGAGCCTTTTCTACTTCCTTCTCAACCTTCTCCTCGTACTTTGCAATCTGCTCCTCGATGAGCACATCAGCACGATAGCGCTTCTTTGAGTCGCGGTTGTCAATCAATGGGTCATTGAAAGCATCCACATGACCAGAAGCCTTCCAGATTGTTGGGTGCATAAAGATAGCAGAGTCGATACCCACGATATTCTCGTGGAGCATTGTCATATACTGCCACCAGTACTGCTTGATATTATTCTTCATCTCGACGCCCATCTGACCATAGTCATAAACGGCTCCGAGACCATCATAGATTTCTGAACTTGGGAATACGAAGCCATACTCTTTGCAGTGGCTCACGATCTTCTTGAAAACATCTTCTTGCTGTGCCATAAATGTATTTTGTTTTTTGTTATTTCCTTGATGATTATCGCGCATTGCATATTACCCACGCGCGTTCAAAGTGCAAAATTACTACAAAATCATCAAAACACCAAATGCTAACCGTTGTTTTTTTATATTATTAAAGTTACACATGCAATTTGGCATCATGTTTTCATATAATTGTAACACTCTCCTGTCTGGCGGTTTCGATAATTATTTGTAACTTTGCAAACGGGAAATGTAATTCCCTGTTTTATAATCCAGTTTTCAGTTATGAAAATACTTGTTGTTGACGATGAGCAGGACATCTGTGAGATCCTGCAATACAACCTTGAAACCGAGGGTTACGAGGTGACAACCGCCAATTCTGCCGAAGAGGCTCTCACCCTCCCGCTGTCCGAGTTCTCACTCATCCTGCTTGATGTCATGATGGGCGAGATATCAGGCTTCCAGATGGCACAGCAGATGAAAGCCAACACCTCGACAGCCCATATTCCAATAATATTCATCACAGCCCTCGATTCCGAGGATAACATCGTTGCCGGTTTGGACCTCGGTGCCGATGATTATATCGCCAAACCGTTGAGTCTCAAGGAAGTCAAGGCGAGAGTCAAGGCTGTTCTGCGACGCTCCACTATTATCGAGAATCCACATATCGAAGAGGTGGTGGGCACAATCATCACCTACGAGGGTGTTGCGCTCAACCTCGATTCTAAGACTGCCACTCTCAATGGCGAGGATATGCCTCTCACGAAATTGGAGTTTGAACTTTTGGCACTCCTCATCCAGCATCCTAACAGGGTGTTCTCGCGCGAGGAACTCCTCAACCGTTGCTGGCCGCAGGATGTGTATGTCCTCGATCGCACTGTCGATGTAAACATCACCCGTCTGAGAAAGAAACTCGGTCCATACGGAAAGAACATCAGAACCCGCGTGGGATACGGTTACAGTTTCGAGAAATAAAGACCCTCCTCTCCTAATTAATTTTGCATTATGTTGAGATTGAAGTCGTTCCAAAAGAATCTGTTAGTGAGCATCGGCGGAATTTTCCTGCTGTTTGCCATCTGTTTCAGTGCCTATCAGTATGAGCGCGAGAAAGAATACAAGATCGATATCCTTCACTCACGCCTGCAGATGTACAACTATGAAATGATGCAGACATTGGGCGAGGACAGCGTCGTGAAAGATGCTCCGTTCAAGCAGTACATCGTTCGGCATAGCATGGAAGGTCTGCGCGTGTCGATCATCAGCAAGGATGGTCGGGTACTCCAGGATAGCCACGACAACAAGGTCGATTCCCTGGGCAATCACCTCAAACGCACAGAGATACAGCAGGCGCTGCACAATGGTAATGGCTATGACATCAAGCGACTGTCGGAATCCACACACGACACATATTTCTATTCTGCCACCCGTTTTGGCAGCATCATCGTCCGTACGGCTGTGCCTTACTCTGTAGAACTTACCCGTTCGTTGCAGGCCGACAACTCATTCCTCTACTACGCTTTCATCCTCACCGTCCTCCTCGGTCTCGCACTGTTCTGGAGCACTCGACGCATCAGTCGACATATAGAGTACCTGCAGGTATTTGCATTCAAAGCGGAAAAAGGCGAGGAACTCGACCACGAACTCGAACGACGACTTCCTGACGATGAACTCGGAGCAATCAGCCACACCATCATACAACTATACTGGAAACTGCGTCATTCGGAAGAGGAGAAGATACGCATCAAACGCCAGTTGACACAGAACGCTGCCCACGAGTTGAAGACGCCTGCTGCCAGTATCCACGGATATCTGGAGAGTATTCTCGAAAACCCGGACCTCCCTGCCGATAAAAAACAACATTTCCTTGAGCGTTGCTATGCGCAGAGCGAGAGAATGAGTAAGTTGCTGTCCGATATGAGTGCGCTCACGAAACTCGACGAAGCACCAGCCTACACTCATGCAGAACAGAAATCGTGCAATATCGATGTTGTGCCTATCATCCACAGCGTCATGGAGGATGTACATCTCCAGTTGCGCGAGGGTGGCATTGTCATAAAATACGACATTCCTTCAGAGATAATTGTTACTTCACCACTTGGCGAAACCGAAGGATCATCAGTCATATACAGCATCTTCCGCAACCTTGTTGACAATGCGTTGTCCTACGCTATCGGCGCGACAGCAATCAGCATCACCTACCGCAACGGAGAGTTCATATTCTCTGACAACGGCATAGGAGTGGCACCAGAACATCTATCACGATTATTTGAGCGTTTCTACCGTGTTGACAAGGGCAGAAGCCGCAAACTCGGTGGTACCGGTCTTGGTCTTGCCATCGTGAAGAATGCCGTTGTAGCCCACGGTGGAGAAGCAACAGCCGAACAGACCCCAGGCGGCGGTCTGACAATCCGCTTCCGCCTGAACAAATAATCCAGCGCATTTTTGGCGGTTTTGCGTTTCACCCGTCACCTGTCACAAATTAAGTATAATACTCTGTAAATCAATAAGTTAGGTGCGTGACAGGTTGTTTCGAACCTGTCACCACCTGTCACACCCATCACACATAGGAAGATGTCGAATGGATTTTTACTGTAAAACAAATATCTGTTGAATGTTTTTTTCTAACCCTTGGCTTGATTGAATAATAATATCCTATCCACGTTTCAAATAGAAGAATATCGTAAATTTGTAGCATCAAGGCTATTAAAGCACCTCCCATAGAGGGGAAGATGGAGGTGACTTTTGTGACGAGTGTGTGACAGGTTGTGACAGGTGCAGAGCAACCTGTCACACACTTAATACACTGAGTATCAGTTTGTTATATGCGTTTTGTGACAGGTGACGGGTTGAACGCAAAATTCGTTTTTTATTCAAAAAAAAGACTGATTCCGTGAAAGCAATGGAATGAGATCCTCATTTGGGTGGAATGACCACATGAAAACGGCGGAATGACCACTTCATTTGGGCGGAATGGGAGTGTCCCAACGCCGTGCGGAGAATTGCATTCCTGTTACATTTCGGATACGCAACATTTTTGTAGTACTATAGAAACCTTTTTGTAGCACAATGATTCTACTTTTGCAGCGTCAAAACAGAGGCTCATCATATCTCCGTTCTGACATAAGACTATGATAGAAAACAACTCGGGAGTTTTTAGGCTCTCGAGTTGTTCTTATATGAGATTTCTCCTTGCGTCATATCTCTATGAGGTATGGAAAAAAAGAGAGGGACGCTGGGCCAAAAGGCTCAATTCGTAGTGAGGAGAAATCTTTTGGGGTGAACAGGAGTATATGACTCCAAACATGTTCTATACTCTTGTCTGACGGGCTTTGCTCTGTACTACATTGAGGACATAGTCGGCGAGTTTCTCAAGACCATTGATATAGTCGATATAGAATGCACCAAGCTTGTAGTCGTACTGACCGTCAGCAATGCTCTGGAGGTTATCGTTGCGGAGTTGAGTACGCAGGGTGTTGATCTGCTTCTCTATGTCATAACTGCGACTGATATCATGACCTTCGCCTTCTGGCTGCTGCAGTGTTTCAATCATCGCAACGAATGCCTCGGAAACAAGGTTCTCCATACGAGTAATCTGCTCAAGTTGTTCCTTTGTGAACTGCTCGGTACAATTCTCCTGCTTGCGGTTCAGGGTGCGGGCAAGAGAGAAACAGCAGTCACCGATACTCTCCAGATCGTCAACCTCGCGGAGCATTCGCTGTATCTGTCGCTTGGCATCATCAGAAAGGCGTCCCTCGCTTACCTGCTGCAGGTAATGGGCAATCTCATATTCCATATTATCGGTGATGCCCTCATACTTCTCGACCTTAGCAAAGAGCCTTGTGAAACGATCTGTATCTTCTTCATCATCGTCGGCACGCATCGAAAGCATATAGTTGAACGACTTCTGGCAACGCTCTGCAAAGTGTACAATCTCCTTTCGTGCCTGGAGCATCGACAGTTCGGCTGTTGAGAAAAGACCACCCGAGATATATTTCAAGCCCTTGTCCTCTGGCTCTACATTCAAAGGGAGTACACGACATACGAAGTTCTCTATCTGATG
>JAZQOD010000231.1:0-29556 GCA_045627685.1 Prevotella sp.
TAATGTGTGGTATGGCACATATAAGGATGAAACAACATACAATGAAAACAATCAGCAAACAAGCTATATCTCTTACGTTTGGATAAACGGAGAATGGGTTGGATCATCAAAATATGACTACACTTATGATGACAATGGCAAACAGACTTCTTCTATTACTTATGCATGGATGAATGGTGAATGGGTCGGTTCATTAAAGATAGACGACATCTACGACACCGATGGCAGACTGGTTTCCTCTGACTCCTATGTATGGATAAATAATGAATGGGTCTTGTCTTCTACAAGTATAAACTACTATAGCGATCATTCTACAGGAATAACTCCAGTTCTTGGCAAAGCTTCTGGCTTTATCCGCAAGTTCATCAAGAACGGTCATGTCATGATTGAGAAAGACGGTAAACTGTACAATGTTGCTGGACAGGAAACCAAATAACAATTCATCTTACAATCTCTATGTCTATGGATGATACATTGTATTATTACGAATTTGACTATGAGTATAAGGATGGTGAGTTTACCTTGATAGAATATCGAGTATATGATGACGAGGGAGTCCAAACAGTTAGGGTGTAATCAATGACTATGTAATGAATTGTGGAGATAAATATGAAAATAATGGATTATATCTACTATCGCTTATGCCTCTTTTATGATAGAGTATATAAAGAAAACAAGACTACATGGATTGATGCTGTATATGCACTAATTTTGCCTGTATTCGGATTATCTTTTTGGCTAATACCCGTTATTGGTTACATATTCGGAAAAGATACAGTGATGTGCAACATATGCCGTTGGGGGCTGTTCATTGGTGAGGCTTTATTCATTTGTATTCGTTATATGATTTACGACGAAGTAGTAAGAGACAGGTACAAAAATTCCAGATACAATGACATCATACCAGAATGGATATTCTTGGCTGGTTCATTATCTATTATGTTTGGTGGATTAATATTCATGTGTTACTTTTCAGCCTTTCTTGATGGAAATGAAGTTGTATGGTTTCAGCATGGTCATATTCTTGATTTTTAAAATTCACTTTCCCCTTATTAAAAAATATTCATCTTTCATATTTTTATTAACTCTCTAAGTTGATGATATATGTGTAATAATATCATGAGCATGTAGTAAATATACGTGTAGAGTGACAACCCTTAAGTATTCACCTTTATTTCTTTGCCGAAAAATTGGCAGTATGAATTAAAAGCAATACTTTTGCACATGATAAGTTGAACATCAAAACAAAAAAAGTTGCTATCCCCATGCAGTATTTTGCACATTTGTGGATTTATATATATAAAAGGTGTACATTAAACAAAACAAATAACAAAACAGTTAGGAATATGAAACCACTAAAACTATTGCTTCTGGCAGTCTTTGCCGTTGTGAGTGCAAGCAGTTTTGCCCAGCACAATGCTTTCGATGGATATATCATTGACTTGCAGGGCAATGAGATTCATGGTAAATTGGACTTCAACACCAATGCCATATTGGCGAAGGAATGCTCGTTCTGTGACGACAATTCACAATATCACACGTATGTCCCAGGCGAAATCCTGGGATTCAGGTTCGACCATAACGGCAAGTATTATGTAACTCGCAGTTTCACAATTAACGGAGAGAATGTGGTGGCTTTCGCCGAGTATATTGTGCAGGGTAAGATGGATCTGTATCTCGTTGAGCGCAATGCTGAGGCTTACTATATATTTGAGAATGAGAATGGCGAGACTACAATATATACCAAATATCCTTACCACCCTCACTACGGTGATCTGGAGAAAAAGAACGCCCAGCGCGAGGTCGGTCAGTTGCGCTATTTTGTGAAAGACTCCCCAAAGGCGATGGCTGAGATAAGAGGCATTTATCTGGAAAAGGATAAACTCATCAGCATTGCGAGGAAATTCCACGAGGAGATAGGTTCGGATGTAACAGCATTCACTGTGTATGAGTCAACAGAGAAAAGCGCCAAGGAGAAGATTTTGTTCAAGGTGTTTGCCAGCGGTTACTTTGTAGGCGGTGGTGGTGATTACGTCACCCCAATCGGTGTAGGAGCCGGTGCAGAAATCCCTCTGCATCGTATCAGAAAGGGTACATACATGGAACTTGGCTTGTCGTTCGCAACCTACAGTAACGACATGAAAGAAACATTGTGGAGCGGTTCTTCTCATGGTAAAGTGGTGAACATGAACCACAAGGGAATAAGTTCCACCCTGAATGTCGGTCCGAAACTTTCGTTTGGTTCGGGCAAAGTGAAACCTATCGCGAGATTCGGAGGATACGCAATGCTGCTCACAACTCACAAGTCGTCGGCAGAAGCATCTGAATATGAGATAGTACAGGAAGAGCCGATTATTATATCAGGATTCTATGTCGGTGGAGGTGCTGAGTTTCATATAGGCAAGCAGAAAGCCGTAGTGCATGCCAATGTTATGCCACAAGTAGGCCCACACTTCATTCCGAATGTGCATTACTCAGTCACGGCAGAATTCTGTTTTTAACCTGAATAGCATTGAAAAAATAATTCGGGACAGGATTTTGTGCTTCGCTTAACGTGAATTATCGTGAATTAAACGCGAATTTTCGTGAATTTATATCTTATTCAAACAATGCTGTCTGGATAAATTTCCTCTAATTACATGTAAACTTTTGGAATACAAGTAGTTATATAAGAATTAAATTTTGTGGATTGATTTTGTGCTTCGCAAAACACGAATGTCCATGAATTAACCATAAATTTTTTCATAAATTATATCTCGTTGATATTCAATTACATTAGTATAAAATTCATGATTAAATTCGTGAATAATTTGTGGAAATTCGCGTGCGCCGCAGGCAAAGAAAATTTAACTGAGCATTACGTTGCTTCCAAAATTTCTCGTGAAACCTTTGGCGGGGAAATAAAAAAGTTATACTTTTGCAGACGGAACTAATTCAGGGTGGGGAGTGAAAGCCCCACCTGTGCTAAAACTTAGGAAATATGAAAAGAATAATTCTTTCGTGTCTTTGTGTTGTGGTGGCATTGGCAGCCAGTGCACAGGCGCTCAACAAGAAGATGGGCAATCCTACGATGGAGGAGATGAACATGACCGAATGCTCCTACGATCAGGATGCAGATGCAGTGGTGCTCTTCGAGGATTTCGATGTGACGCTCGCCCAAGGAGCCGAAACACTCGAACTGCAACTGTCGTACAAACGACGCGTGAAGATTCTCAAGGAAGATGGAGTTGACGCAGCCAATGTGGTGGTGACCTTGCGCGACTCGCAGTCGGGAAACAGTTATAGAGACCGACTCGTTGACCTCAAAGCATTCGCCTACAACCTCGTGAACGGAAAGGTGGAGAAGACGAAGATGGCAAGTGATATGGTGACAAAAAAGCGAATGAACGCCAACTTCTCAACCACCGAGTTCACCATTCCGCAAGTGAAGGTGGGCACAGTGATAGAATATCAGTACAAGATACGTCGCGATGCCATTTTCGACCTTCCTACATGGAGCGCACAGAGTCGCTATCCGGTGAACTATGCCCATTTCTCGATAGCATTGCCGGAATATTTCTCGTTCAAGATAAACCAGACCGGTGCTGTGCGTCTTGAAGCAAAGAGCCAGACACAGCAGAATGTATCCCTCGGCACAAATGATACGGCTTACGACTTCGTCGGCACAAACGTGCCTGCACTGCCAAAGGACAATGAGCATGTGTTCTGTCCAAGAGATTTCGCTACAAAGGTGACATGCGAACTCCGCAGCATTAACATCCCAGGAAAGGTGTATAAGGACTACACATCCACTCAGGCCGACGTGAACAAACTGCTCATGGACAGCGAGAACTTCGGAGGACGATTGAAGCAGAAGAACCCATTCAAGGACGAGATGGCTGCAGCCGGCATTGCCTCGTTGCCTACAACCATGGAAAAAGTGGTGGCATCAATAAAACTCATGAAGGAACGCCTGCGTTGGAACAAGGACTATCGCCTTGGTGGTGAGTCGCAGTCGAAGGTGATGAAGGAAGGATCGGGCAGCAATGCCGACCTGAACTTCGTGCTCATGGCAATGCTCCGCGATGCAGGTGTGAATACATATCCTGTTGTGATGAGTCGCCGCTCGTTAGGCAGATTGCCATTCCAGCCATCGGTTGATGCACTCAACACCTTCGTCATAGCCTTTGCCGACGAGGATGGTAAGATGCATTATTATGACTCTTCGGCAGAAAACGGATATATCGATGCTCTGCCAACCGACTTGAATGTTGACCGTGCAGTGCTGATTCGCACAGAGGATATCTACGAGAATGTGACACTTCAATCCAACATCAAGCGTCGTGAGCAGATGACCATCAACTGTCAGATGTCGGAAGAAGGCACTGTGACTGGTGTGATAACCCACTACTACCGCGACAACTCAGCACTGCAGTTCCGCAATGCCTGGGAAGAGAAGAACGACAGTGCAGAATATGTGTCGCAGTGGGCAGCCGACAACAATATCGATGTTACGGCATTCTCCACACAAGGCCGTGAAGACTTCTCGTCAACAGCCGTAGCGACATTGGAGTTCTCGAAGCAACTCGATGGCGGAGATAAATTCTATATGTTGCCGCTGCTTCTCCCTGCGTATGACAAATCATCGTTCACAGCCGAGACAAGCACCATGCCGGTGGAGTTCAGCGCTGTCGGTGTGAATAACATCAATCTGTTGATGAAACTGCCGGAAGGATATCATCTTGAGGAAACACCAGCACCGCTGGTAATGCAGTTGCCTGAAAACGGACTGTCGGTGCGTCTGGCTGTAGGCGAGAAAGATGGCAGTATAAGTGCAAGTTTCCGTTATAATATCAACCAGTTGCTCTTCTCAGCCGATACATATCCATTGGTGAAGCAGTTCTACGATGAACTTGCGAAGAAATGCAATGAGATGCTTGTGATTTCAAAACAGCAATAAGAATATGAAAAGACTCGCCATAGCCCTTCTCTCACTCTTTGCCCTTGCTCTGCATGCACAGGATGCAACCGTCAACAAGGACATAACCACCGTTACATACCGCTCGGCAAATCATGTGTCGATAACGCGGCATAAGGAGGTGACCATTCACAACAAGAAAGCCGACCGACTGGCTTGCTTCAGTGAGGGACTCGACCATAAAGCCATAGAACTCGGGAGTTTCTCGGGTAGTGTGACTGATGCCACAGGCAAGGTGCTGAAGAAATTCAAGAAGGGCGATCTGCAGATGAGCGAGTATTCATCTAACTTCAAGACCAATGCCTATTACGTTTACAGCGAATATACTCCGAGCCAGTTTCCTGTACGCGTGACCTATGATTATACTCTGGAGGTGTCGAACCTCACCGTGTGGCTCGCAGAACTCGACCCAGTGCCCGACTATAATGTCAATGTGGAAGAAGCATCGTATAAACTCACTGTGCCGAGAGGTTTTGGTGTGCGCTATTACACCCAGAATACCGATGCACAGGTGGAGAAGACCAATGTGATGATGGGTGATTCGCCGATGTATGTCTATACCGTGGCAATGAGCAATATCCCCGCAATGAAGGAGGAACCGCTCTCTCCGTCGTTTGGTGATATGCGACCATTGGTGGAGTTTGTGCCAGAGACCTTCAACTGCTATGGAGTGGAAGGTTCGTTTGAATCGTGGGAAGCCCTGGGCAAATGGCATTGGGATTTATATTCCGGCAGACAGACGATGCCGGCAATGCTCGCCGGAGATGTGGAGAGCATAAAACTCGCCTCGCCAGAGGAGAGGGTAGAGAAGTGCTGTGCCCTTTTGCGTAGTCGCACTCGTTATGTAAGCATTCAGTTGGGCATTGGCGGATGGCAACCTGAACTCGCCTCTGTGACTGCCCGAACAGGTTTTGGCGACTGTAAAGCACTCACTTGCCTGATGATGGGCGTGCTCGAATATGTTGGAATAAAGTCATACCCAGTGATTGTGAATACAAAGCAAAAACGGCTGAAGCGTGATTTCGCTTCTTTGGGACAATGCAACCATGTGCTGCTTTGTGTTCCGCAGGAAAAAGACACGCTGTGGATAGAATGCACCAACCTTGAGATACCTGCGAACTACCGTCACGATGGTATTGCAGGACATGATGGCGTGATTCTAACACCCGAAGGAGGTCGCTTTGTCACTATTCCAGACTATGCTCCAGAGGAGAATAGATGGGATTCGGATATAACCATCGTTCCTACTGCCGAGGGAAAGACACAACTCGATATCCGCCATACAGCCACAAATGCGCAGTATGAGAATATCTACGGATTGACCCACCGTACAGAACAGGAACAGAAGAAAGTGCTCACCGGACGATGGAATCTCGGTAGGGTGGAAATGTTCAAGAATTTTGAAGTAAAAGCAGAGGAAAATGCTCCCCTCATTACTACAACCATAAGCACAGAGAGCACTGGCTATGCCAATGTTGCAGGCAGCCGATTGTTTATTCCTGCCAATCCAATGCACAAAAGCCATTCGCTATTGCCTGAGGTGAAAAACCGCACTCAGAAAGTGGAAATGCTCTCAGGCTATGAGGATAAAGAGTGTGTGCATATTGTGTTGCCAGAGGGGTATGTTGTGGAATCCGTGCCAAAGGCAATGCATGTGGAGACTCCTTACGGCAAGATTGATGTAGAGGTAGAGGTGAAAGACACACAGATAGACATAACCTACGATGTGAAGCAGAATGCATTTGCCGGAAGCAGTGATGACTATCAGGCAGTGTGCGACTTTAAGAAACTGGTACATGCAGCCTATGGACAGAAGGTTATTTTGAAGAAGTAACTAACTTTCCTATGGAAATATTTTGATATCTAACCAAAATTTATTAATTTTGCAAAGAAATTGGGATGTGGTCAAACGGCTGCACCCATTTTCGTGTGGTAAATGGTTAAATCATAAATCGTTAAATCATAAATTCACGATATGAATATTTCGTATAAATGGCTTAAAGAGTATGTCGATTTCACATTGACACCAGAGGAAGTGGCAGCAGCGCTCACCTCGTCGGGTCTTGAAGTAGGCGCACTCGAAGAAGTACAGTCTATCAAAGGTGGTCTCAACGGTCTTTTCGTAGGACAGGTCCTCACTTGCGAGGATATCCCTGAGACTCATCTCCATCTCACAACTGTTGACCTTGGCAAGGGCGAGCCACAGCAGATTGTCTGCGGTGCACCAAACTGCCGTGCTGGTCTCAAAGTAATCGTTGCTGACTTAGGTTGCGTGCTCTACGACGGTGACAAGGAATTCAAAATCAAGAAGTCGAAACTCCGTGGCTATGAGTCGAACGGTATGATCTGCGCTGAGGACGAAATCGGCATCGGCACAAGTCACGACGGTATCATCGAACTTCCAGAGGATGCTGTGGTAGGTACACCTGCCGCTGAGTACTACAATCTGGAGAGCGACTGGCTCATCGAGGTTGACATCACTGCCAACCGTGCTGACGCCCTCTCACACTGGGGTGTTGCCCGCGACCTCTACGCTTGGTTGAAGCAGAATGGTTACGAGACTTCACTCCATCGTCCTGACTGCTCGAAGTTCGCTGTTGACAACGAGGATATGCCTATCGAGGTTGTTATTGAGAACACTGAGGCTTGCCGCCGTTATGTCGGTCTCTCTATCACCGGATGTGAGGTGAAGGAATCGCCAGAGTGGTTGAAGAACAAACTCAACATCATCGGTCTTCGTCCAATCAACAATATCGTTGATATCACCAACTACATCATGATGGCTTACGGACAGCCAATGCATTGCTTTGACGCAGACATGGTTACCGGCAAGAAGATCGTAGTGAAGACAATGCCAGAGGGCACACCATTCGTAACCCTCGACGGTGAAGAGCACAAACTCTCTGACCGCGATCTCGCTATCTGCAATGCTGAGGAACCAATGTGTATCGCTGGCGTGTTCGGCGGTAAGGGTTCGGGCACATACGACACTACTACCAATGTGGTTCTCGAGTCGGCTTATTTCCACCCAACATGGATTCGCAAGTCTGCCCGCCGTCATGGTCTCTCAACAGATGCTTCGTTCCGCTTCGAGCGTGGCATTGATCCAAATGGACAGGTTTATGCCATCATGCAGGCTGCCATCCTCTGCAAAGAGTTGGCTGGCGGTAAGGTGTCAATGCAGATAAAGGATGTTTATCCAAACCCAATAGAGAATCCTGTTGTGGAACTCTCTTACGACTATGCTCACACTCTCATCGGTAAGGAGATTGGCAAGGATACAATCAAGTCGATTGCACAGAGCCTCGAGATGAAGGTTGTGGCAGAGACAGAGGAGAGCGTGACTCTCGAGGTTCCTGCATATCGTGTAGATGTTCAGCGTCCATGCGATGTTGTTGAGGATATCCTTCGTATATACGGATATAATAATGTGGAGATTCCTACACAGTTGAAGTCTTCGCTCACAGTGGCTGAGGCAAGCGACATGGAGCATCGCCTTGAGAACATCATCGGCGAGCAGTTGGTTGGTTGCGGCTTCAACGAGATTCTGAACAACTCGCTCTCGAAGACTTCTTACTATCAGGGCTTGAACGTATATACCGAGGAGTCAACAGTGAAGGTGATGAACCCACTGTCAGCCGACCTTGGTGTGATGCGTCAGACACTGCTCTTCGGCGGTCTTGAGTCAATCATGCGCAATGCTAACCGCAAGATGGCTAACCTGAAGTTCTTCGAGTTTGGTAACTGCTACCACTACAATGCAGAGAAGCACACCGAGGAGAATCCTATCAAGGCTTACTCTGAGGAGATGCACCTCGGCTTGTGGGTTACTGGTAAGCGTGTCGAAGGCTCTTGGGCTCATCCAAACGAGGATACCACATTCTATGAGTTGAAGGCTTATGTGCTCAACATATTGAACCGTCTCGGTATGCCAATGGGTATGCTTGTGAGCGAGAAGAGCCAGAACAATATCTTCTCTTCTGCCCTCGAGTTGAAGAATCGTGGTGGTAAGGTATTTGTAGAGATGGGTATCATCTCAAAGGCAATCCAGAAGAAGGCTGACATCGCAGCACCTGTTTACTATGCAGACATCCACTGGAGTGCAGTGATGAAGGCTATCCTCAAGAACAAGGTTGAGTTCACAGAGATTTCGAAGTTCCCTTCTGTATCACGCGACCTCGCATTGCTCATCGACAAGAGCGTTGAGTTCGCACAGATCGAGCAGATTGCCCGTCAGTCGGAGAAGAAACTCCTCAAGAGCATCGAACTCTTTGATGTTTACGAGGGCAAGAACCTCCCTGCCGGCAAGAAGTCGTATGCGGTGAACTTCATCCTCCAGGATGCCGACAAGACCCTCAACGACAAGGCGATCGAGGCTATCATGAACAAGATTATCACAAATCTCAAGAAGCAACTCGGCGCAGAGTTGCGATAAGAGAGTTTTCTTCTACCGCGAATTACGCGAATTTCTCGAATTTTTCTGCATCATTAGATAAAGTTTAATAATGTATGGTAGATGTTGTTTACAAGGATGAGTGCTATCAGATTATTGGTGCTGCTATGGAAGTCCATAAAGAACTCGGTTCTGGGCTTCTCGAAGCTGTTTATCAAGAAGCACTTGAACTTGAATTCAAAGAAAGAGGGATTCCGTATGAACGCGAAAAGAAGTTGGTGGTTAATTACAAAGGACATCAATTGGAAAAATATTATATTGCTGATTTCGTTTGTTATGGTAAGATAATACTTGAATTGAAAGCTGTTGAGGCTCTCTTGCCAGTTCATACGTCTCAGGTGTTAAATTACTTAAATATCGCAGATATGAAGTTGGGCATTATAATGAATTTCAGTTCGAATAGTTTGTCATATAAACGTGTTGTGAATACAAATAAATAATTTGTGTAATTCGCGTAATTCGCGGTAAAAAAGATAATAATAAATCTAAAACAATAAAATCATAAATGTAATTATGGGAAGAGCATTTGAATTCCGTAAAGCAAGAAAAATGAAGAGATGGGGCAACATGGCAAAGACCTTTACCCGTCTGGGTAAGCAGATTGCAATCGCAGTAAAGGCTGGTGGTCCAGATCCTGAGACAAACTCTACACTCCGTTCTATCATCGCTACATGTAAGCGTGAGAACATGCCTAAGGACAACATCGACCGCGCTATCAAGAACGCGATGGGTAAGGACCAGTCAGATTACAAGGAAGTGACATACGAGGGATACGGACCTCACGGTATCGCTGTCTTCGTTGACACACTTACTGACAACACCACACGTACTGTTGCTGACGTTCGCTCAATCTTCAACAAGTTCAACGGTAACATGGGTACTACCGGTTCGTTGGCATTCCTCTTCGACCACAAGGCTCAGTTCACCTTCAAGAAGAACGAGGACATCGATATGGACGAACTCATTCTCGACCTTATCGACTACAATGTAGAGGACGAGTTTGACGAGGACTACGATGAGGATAAGGAGGAGACAACAATCACTATCTACGGTGATCCAAAGTCATACGCTCAGATCCAGAAGGCTCTCGAGGAAAAGGGCTTCGAGGTAGCAGGTGAGTTCACTTATGTTCCAAACGACCTCAAGGAGGTTAACGAGGAGCAGCGTGCTACTATCGAGAAGATGGTTGAGAAACTCGAGGAGTTTGACGATGTTCAGACTGTTTATACAAACATGAAGCCTGAGGAATAAGATGGTGAAAACCTTTAGACAAATACTCTTGATAGCACTCATTGTTTTGGGTGCTATCAATGTTTACGGACAGCAGAAACGCGAGTTCCGTGGTGCATGGATACAGGCTGTCAACGGCCAGTTCCAGGGATTAGGCAAGGAGAAGATGCAGCAGACACTGACCTATCAACTCGACGAGTTGCAGAAGGACGGAGTCAACGCCATCATCTTCCAGGTACGCCCTGAGTGCGATGCTCTTTATCCAAGTGCCATCGAACCATGGAGCCGTTTCCTCACTGGTGTTCAGGGCAAGAATCCTGGTTGGGATCCTCTGCAGTGGATGATCGACGAATGTCATAAGAGAGGCATGGAACTCCATGCATGGATAAACCCTTACCGTGCAAAGACTGCCGGTACAAGAGCCTTGGCAAACAATAATGTCTGTGTGCTCCATCCAGAGCGCTATTTCGCTTATGGTGAGCCAGGCAAGGAACTCTATGTTCTCAACCCAGCATTGAAGGAGAATCGCGATTATATCTGTCAAGTGTCAGCCGACATCGTGAGTCGCTATGACATCGACGGATTCCACATCGATGACTATTTCTATCCTTATCCTGTGGCTGGCATGCCTATCCCTGACCAGCAGTTCTATGAGGCAAACAAGGCAGGTTTCAAGACTATCCAGGACTGGCGTCGCAACAATGTGAACCTCTTCATCAAGCAGTTGCACGAGACAATACAGCAGATCAAACCTTGGGTGAAGTTCGGTGTTTCACCTTTCGGCATCTACCGCAACAAGAAGAGCGACCCGATGAATGGTTCAGAGACCAACGGTTTGCAGAACTATGACGACCTCTATGCTGACGTGCTCCTCTGGGTGAACAACGGTTGGATTGACTATTGTGTGCCACAGGTATATTGGGAGATTGGCAACAAGGCTGCCGACTATGACACACTCATCAGATGGTGGAACAGATTCTGCAGCAACCGTCCTCTCTATATCGGCGAGGATATCGAGCGTACAGTGAAGTACACCGACCCGAAGAATCCTAACTCACACCAGATGGGCGCAAAGTATCAACTCCACAGTCAGATGAAGAATGTGCAGGGAACAGTTCTTTGGTATGCCAAGGCTGCTGTCGATAATGTGGGCAACTACGGCACAACACTCCGTCAGCACTATTGGCGTTATCCTGCCCTCCAGCCAGCAATGCCGTTTATCGACAACGAGGCTCCGGGTAAGGTTCGCAAGATGAAACCAATCTGGACTCCAGACGGATATATGCTCTTCTGGTTTGAACCAAAGGCTAAGAAAGAGTCGGATCCTATCAAGGAGGAGATGAACCTTGCGAAGAAGTATGTTGTTTATCGTTTTAATCCGGGTGAGAAGATCAATACCAACGATCCTTCAAAGATTGTAGCGATAACCGACAATACATACTACAAACTGCCTTATGAAAACGGAAAGAAGAAGTATGTATATGTAGTGACCGCCCTCGACCGAATGCAGAACGAGAGCGCCTTCGTAAAGAAGAATGTGAAACTGTAATACAACATCATATTGTAATACAACATAAAAGGACAAGCCTCGCGCCTGTCCTTTTATATATTATATAATGTAAGGGTTTCGTTTTCGTTACCTCCTCCTCCTCCGGATGGGTTCCCCCTCGCCTCGTGGGAGAGGGGGGTAGGGGGTGAGGCTTCTTTTACTCCTTCATCAACTCCTCGAAGAAACTGTCGAGGTCTTTGTCGAGGTCGCCCATCAAATCACCACCAATGATGATAGTCTCATCGTCGGCAATGAACAGTTCAGCCACTGGTTCACGCTCGTCATCCTCGAGCACATAACTGAATGGCTTTGCAATACCCATATGGTCGATGCGCTCAGAGAAGTTGTGAAGGCGCTGGCGAAGCAACTGTGCCACATGTGAATAGAACTTATCGTTGGTGTTGCCAATCCACTCATCGATGACACAACGGTTCAGTTCGTTGTCATCATCATCGTAGGTGAGAATCTCACCACTGTCCTGGACAACCCTCATATGGATGTCAGTAAATGCCACCGAATCTTCACTCTGTGGGAATTTGTTGATAACCTTTTCAATTGCGCGATCCACTTGCTGGATGGTCTGTTGACTATGCTCCATTTTTTGCTTTGTTTTAATTTCTAAGTGCAAAAGTACACTTTTTTTGGTATTAAACAAATAATAATTGTAAAAAACTATGTCTTATTGCTGGCTTTTCTTGGTTATTTGCAGAAAAAGCAGTAATTTTGCAGTCGCAATCACGAGTTGATTGCATCAAGTTTATTAATTATTCACCGAGAGGACGAGTTCCTCTCATAAAACTTTTATTAAAAAATGGCAACAAAGATTCGTTTGCAGCGCGGTGGTCACAAAGGTTATGCAGTTTACCGCATTGTAGTAGCTGATGCTCGCGCACCACGTGATGGTAAGTTCACTGAGAAGCTCGGTGTTTACAATCCAAACACAAACCCTGTATCTGTAATTCTTGACTTCGAGCGTGCTCTCCACTGGGTAGAGTGTGGTGCTCAGCCAACAGACACAGTTCGTACAATCCTCAAGAACGAGGGCGTTTACCTTATGAAGCACCTTAAGGGTGGCGTTAAGAAGGGCGCATTCGATGAGGCTACAGCACAGGCTAAGTTCGATGCTTGGAAGCAGGCTAAGGCTAACGGCAACCAGGCAATTGTTGATGCTAATGCAAAGGCAAAGAAGGAAGCTGCTGCTAAGAACCTTGAGGCAGAGAAGAAGGTCAACGAGGCTATCGCTAAGAAGATTGCTGACAAGAAGGCTGCTGCTGCAGTTGCTGCTGCAGAGGCTGCTGCTCCTGCTGAGGAGACAGCAGAGGAGGCTTAATCCATCCTTCGTGATCTTTTCACAAAACATAAAGCCCAGGACCTATAATGTGGTCTTGGGCTTTTATCGTTCTTATTGCTAAACCTAATTCTATATAATTACCTTATGAAACGATTAATGACATTACTCGCTGCTATCCTTTTCGTTAGCAGTATCTCTTTGGCACAGGACATCATACCAAAGCCAAATCAGTGTGCAATAGGTAAGGAGACACTCGTTCTTGACAATCCTACCATTGGATATTCTGATGCCAGTCTGAAACCGGCTGCCGACTATCTTGCCGGAATAATCCGACCAGCAACAGGTTTCAAGGCAAAAGTCCAGAAGAAGAAATCAACCCTCAACATTGAACTCGACAAGTCGCTTGCTGCAAATGCCTATGTGCTCACAGTGGGCGAGAATGGTGTGCTCATTCAGGGTGGTGACTATCGTGGAGTGATCTGTGGTATTCAGACCTTGCGCCAGTTACTCCCTGTCGAGATTGAGGCTCGTCAGAAGGCAGAAGGCGTTCTGTGGGCTGTACCATATTGCTATGTCAGTGATCAGCCTCGCTATGGTTATCGCGGTCTGGAACTCGATGTGAGTCGCCATTTCTTCACAAAGCAGGAGGTAAAGGATATGCTTGATGTGATGGCGCTCTATAAGTTGAACAAGTTCCATTGGCATCTCACCGATGATCAAGGCTGGCGTATTGAGATAAAGCGCTATCCAAAACTCACAGAGAATGGTGCTTGGCGTGAGTATAATGATCAGGACCGTATGTGTAATGCAAGAGCAGATCGTGAGCAGAACGAGGATATGCGCGTGCCTACAGACCGTTATAAGGTTGTTGACGGCAAGAAACTCTATGGCGGTTTCTACACACAGAACGATATCCGCGAGATTGTGGAATATGCCCGTGTTCGTGGTATTGATATCATTCCTGAGATTGACATGCCTGGCCACATGCTTGCTGCAGAGTTGAACTATGATGGTATCATCTGTGCAGAGATGAACGACTGGACTGCTGGCTTCACATCACCTTTGTGTCCTGGCAAGGAGAAGACAATGGAATTCTGCAAGGCTGTCATCGATGAGGTTGTGGCGCTCTTCCCCTACGAATATTTCCATATCGGTGGTGATGAAGTGGAGAAGCGCAACTGGAAGGTGTGCCCTGATTGCCAGAAGCGTATGAAAGACAAAGGGTTGAAGACCGAAGAGGAGTTGCAGTCGTGGTTCATTCACGAGATGGAGAAATACCTCAACTCAAAGGGCAAGAAGATGATTGGCTGGAACGAGATTATCGAGGGAGGCCTCTCTGACACATCTACCATCATGTGGTGGGGCAGTTGGGTGAAGGATGCACCATTCGTGACTACCTCTCACGGCAATGATATGATCGACACCCACAACGACTTGTTCTACCTTGACTATGACGAGGGCGACAACGCTATGAAGAATATCTATAACTATGACACTTCTTGTGGCTTGCCTGAGAATCTGCAGAAACATCTGCTTGGTGTGCAGGGCAATATCTGGTGTGAGCGAATCCCAACAATGAACCGTATGTGGTATATGACTGCCAACCGAATGCTGGCTATCGCAGAACTCGGCTGGAGTGCTGCCGAACCAAAGAACTACTATGCTTTCGAGGATCGTATGCTGGCGCAGATTCCTCGTTTTGAGGTGCTCGGTGTCCGTTCGAAGGTGATGCCTATCGAGGGCTTCAACAAGATGAATGCTTTTGTTGGTGAAGGTCGTTACAACATCACTTGCAAGGACAAGACTGCTGTCATCCGCTATACTACCGACGGTTCTATTCCTACCGTCGATTCTCCTGCAATCAATGGTGAACTCGTTCTTACAGCAAGTGCCGACTATCGTTTTGCTACATTCCGCAAGGATGGTTCGCGCAGTGATGTCGTCTCTGCGAAATTCGTGAAGGACGACTATGCTCCTGCTGTTGAGGCAAACCCAACAAAGAACGGTCTTACAACCGAATGGCATGAGTTCCCGGGCATCGACTGTGAGAAGATAGCATCAGCACCTCTCAATGCAACATATCATACTCAGGATGTCGTCATTCCTGAGGGTGTGAAAGGTAATATCGGTCTTATTACAACGGGCTATATCTATGTGCCAGAGGATGGTATCTATACCTTCATCCTCACCAGCGATGACGGTAGTGACTTGTTTGTTGACAACACCCTTATCGTTGACATGAACAAGGAACAGAGTCCACAGACCGAAGTCGGCGAGAAAGCATTGAAGCGTGGATATCATGCTATCCGTGTGCGTTACTTCGACCATAACGGCGGTATGCTCAATCTCGTGGTGAAAAACCAGCAGGGCGCGATAATGAATCCGAAGGAGTTCTATTATACAAAATAAGAAAAAGGCTGCAGATTTGCAGCCTTTTTTCTTTTTCTTACATTTCTTTATCCAAACGGTCTCTCCAAAGGTATTTCCTTGTCTCGTGGACGATGACATTGCTGAGGAACAGCAACGAGAGCAAGTTTGGTATTGCCATCAGAGCATTCATGCAATCGGCAATGTTCCACACAATTTCCAGACTCACGATAGAACCAAGGAATACTGTTGCGATGAATGCCACACGGTAGGTGATGATCAGTTTCTTGCCACCGAGGTATTCTATCGCTCTCTCGCCGTAATAACTCCATCCTAAGATTGTGGAGAACGCGAAGGTGAGCAAGCCGAACGAGAGGAGTGGGGCACCGATGTATGGAATCTTGCTGAATGCCATCTTTGTCAATGTACCACCATTATCGTATGTGATGTCAGGATATGCGATGATGCTTGACACAATAACGATACCTGTCAAAGCGCAAATCACCACTGTATCCCAGAATGTGCCGCTCGAACTTACCAATGCCTGGCGCACTGGGTTGCGTGTCTGGGCTGCTGCCGCAACGATAGGTGCCGAACCAAGACCTGACTCGTTGGAGAACAAACCTCGGGCGATACCATAACGAGCCGCCATCATCACCGAACTGCCCACAAAACCTCCACCGGCAGCCTCAGGTTGGAAGGCACTGACAACGATAAGTTTTATTGCCGGCCACACGTAGGAACCATTGATGAAGAGTATCACAATGCAACCTATGACATAGAGTGCAGCCATGAAAGGCACGAGCATCTGGCAGACCTTTGCAATGCTCTTTACACCACCCAGGATTACTGCCGCTGCAAGTGCACAGACAACTGCTCCGATGACGTATGGCGAAATGCCGTAGGTGTCGTGGCTTAATGCTGAAATGGCGTTAGCCTGAACAGTACTGCCGATGCCGAATGAGGCAAAGGCTGTGAAGAACGCAAAAGCCCATGCCATCTTCTTCCATCCCAGTCCGCGTTCAAGAGCGTACATCGGACCGCCCTGCATCTTGCCGTCCTTTGATGTGACACGATATTTGATTGCAAGCAGTCCCTCGCCATATTTTGTGGCAATGCCGAAAACACCCGTCAGCCAGCACCATAGCACAGCCCCCGGACCACCAAGGGCAATAGCAGTAGCCACACCCACGATATTACCAGTTCCGATAGTTGCAGCCAAAGCAGTGGCAAGGGCACCAAACTGCGACACATCGCCATCTGCAGCCTTGTCTTTCTTCACTGACAGTTTGATGGCTGTCCATAGCTTGCGCTGTGGAAATTCCAGACGGATGGTAAGGTAAAGGTGGGTGCCGAGCAGCAGAATAATCATTGGCCATCCCCAGAGGAATGAGCTCAGCGTTGCAAATAAGTCGTTAACAAATTCCATAATCTCTCGCGTGTGTACATTATTATAATATAACTAAACTGTGGCAAAGTTAATATTTTTATGGCAAAATGCAAAGGAAAACCGTAAAAACCTGTTAAAAAGCATTTATTTCTTGAAGTTGCTTAAACCATTCCGCTCTATCGGAGTCAAAGTAACAGTTGAATATTATTAGCATTAACAAAAAATAGAAAACAATATGAAGAGATTTATGTTACTTCTCGTTGCTTCTCTCATGATGAGTGGAGTGACAATGGCTCAGGATCAGAACCGTAATCGTCGTCAGTTCAATCCAGAAGATATGGTAAAGCGCCAGACAGAGCAGATGGTTGAGGCTCTCGACCTTGATGCCGACCAAGCAATGGCTGTGCTCAAGTTGAATACAGAGCGTATGAAGGAGCAGGCTGGAATGCGCGGTCAGTTTGGTCGTCGCGGTCATGGTGAAGGTGAGGCTCAGGAGCGTCCAACAGAGGAGCAGATGAAGGCTATGCGCGAGAAGATGGAAGCATCGCAGAAGGCTTACAATGAGGAAATGAAGAAGATCCTCACTGAGGAGCAGTATGCTAAATACGAAAAAATGCAGCAGCAGTTCCGTGGCCGTGGTGGTATGCGTGGCAACCGAGGCGGTGAGTTCCGTCAGGGCGGTCAGAGAGGCCAGGGCTTCCGCGGCAACCGTGAGCGCAACGAAGAATAATACGGATTCGTTTAGGTTAAAATTTTATATTTAAGGTAATTAGTGGGGTACCCATTTCGGTGGGTGCTCTTTTTTTGTGCCTGTTTAATGTTGTTGATGGCTCAAATCTTTGGATATTTCATTCTTTTGCAGTATCTTTGCAGTATAATAACCAAAAAACGAATTATGGCAAACAAATATAGTTTACTGATCACCATCCTTCTCGTGCTTCTCTGTGCAAGTTGCAAGAAGGAAAAAGAAACACGTACAATCGTTGAAATCACAGAAGAGCCAAAGGCGAGCAATGAGCCGAAGGCTATGGAAGAAACCATGGCACAGAAATCGATAGAGTGGGGCAGTTCCATCTATCAGGTTACCATCAGTCGCAAGGCCGACAAGAATGTCGTTGTGAAGGATGCTGACGGCAACAAGTACTATGACAATATAGTGACATTGTGCGTAGATGGTCCGAGTGCAAATATCATCAACCGCCAGTTCAGTAAGACTGACTTTTCTGCTTACGTCAACAGCAATTATATCAAACCGAAGCGCAGTGCACTTATGGGTATCGGCTATGACAAGATTGAGGGAGGAAATGCCATTTTTGTTGCAACCGTAGGTTCGCCGGACACTATGGACGATGAGTTCATGACCGTGAAGATTACCCTCTCGAAATCAGGCGATGTCACCCTTTCTTCCCTCCAGGCCATAGATGCAGAATCCGATGATTCCTCCGAGGCTGCAGAAGGTTGAAAGTGTCATTATAATTCATTCGTGATATTCTATATGGCAGAGTCAATGAGGCTCTGCCTTTTTTATTAGTGGATTATCCAGAATGTTGTTCTGTTAGAATATAGGGAACCTTTTTATATATGTGTTTGGTAATAGGTAATTGTAAGGAATGATGATATGACGAGGTAGGAACTGTGCTTTTGTGAAGAATCTCATATACTTTGATTTTGGTGTCTTGTTAATGTTAATATATTTCTACATTTTGTTGTATTCTGTTTTGGTGCTTATAAAATATGTTATTCCACAAAAGTGAAATTGTCATTTAGTTTCGGTATGCGTCTTATATTATCTGGAAGGAGACACGTTGCCTTTTAGCTTATTTTTCACTTATTGGTGAAATAATCCTGCTTTTGCACTTTATTCCCAGATTTTTTTTGTATTTTTGCAATACTAAGTATTGTAAAATTCCCAAGTTTCCTCGGTAGTGAGTGTAATCCTTTGAATATCAACCGATTACGCCCTCTCGGGTAAATGTTGTGCGTTTTTTCCGAATGCAAAATCCACAGACAAGTAGTAAGCGAGTTGCCATAAATACAGTAATGCTGTATTTTCGAATGCTTGTGCTTATGGGCGTAAACCTATATGCTTCTCGTGTCGTTATCAACGCGTTGGGAGTTGAAGATTATGGCTTGTACTCGGTTGTTGGCTCGGTGGTGATTTTCATGGGATTCGTAAATAATTCCATGACAGCAGCCTCGCAGCGGTTCCTTGCCTATACAAAAGGTGGCGGTTCTGTTGAAGAGCAGAATTCAATGTTCTGCTCGGTGTCGGCTTCCCATATCCTGATTGCAGTTATATTGTTTTTGCTAGGAGAAACATTAGGAGTGCTTTATATAGAGAACTATCTGAATGTAGCGCCTGACAAATATGCTGCAGCCCATTGGGTGTTTCAGTTCTCGTTGGCCTCGCTGCTGATGAAGACTATCACAGTGCCTTATCATGCCTCGATCATAGCCAACGAAAAGATGACGGCATTTGCTTATATCAGTTTGATTGAAGGCGGTCTGCAGTTGTTTGCGGCACTTATGCTCAGCTGTTTTTCAGCCGATAGGGTGGTGTTTTATGCAGCCTTGATGTTCTTGTCGGTATTTGCAACACAGTCGGCTTATATCATTTACAGTAGATTGCATTTTGCAGAGTGCCAATTTGCGAGAAGATGGAAAGGTGAGGATGTGAAGCATATATTCAGCTATTCCGGTTGGAATCTGCTTGGTGCTTTCTCGGGCGTTGCTTCCAGTCAGGGAGTTAATATGTTGCTCAATTTTTTCGCGGGAGTCGTTGTGAATGCAGCTCGTGGTGTAGCATTCCAGGTTGAAGCCGCGATAACATCACTCTCAGGCAATTTCCAGAGTGCTATCAATCCTCAAGTAGTGAAGAACTATGCTGCAAAAGATTTGGGTAGAATGCATATGCTGATAATGACCGGCACAAGATTCTCATTTTTCCTTCTGTTGATTTTTGCTGCTCCGATATTTGTGAATATGGAGGAGGTGCTTACCATCTGGCTGAAGATTGTACCAGAATATGCAGTTGGTTTCTGCAAACTGATGTTGGTTTATGCATTGATAGCCTCGTTGTCGGCTTTGTTGCTTACAGGAGCTATGGCTACAGGCAGAATAAAGAAATATCAGATAATAGTAGCAGGAATCAACCTGCTGAATCTCCCTCTGTCGTATCTCGTCCTAAAATTGAATGGCGATCCGTATATGCCATTCTTCGTGCTGATAATGCTGGCAGTAATTGCATTCGTAGCCCGTCTGACTCTTGTGTCGCAGATGATATCTCTTTCAAAACGAGCATTCGCAAAAGAGGTGTTGCAGCCAATAGCGATGGTAATGATTGTCCTTGTATTAGTGCTGGCGTTTTATTGCTCGCAGAACAATGTGACAGACAGTGTCTTGATGCTGATACTGAAACTTGGCGTTACCTTCACAGTGACAATTGCGGTCATTATGCTTCTCGGTGTGAAAAAGACTGAGAGAGAGATGGTTGTGGGCTTTATCAAGAAGAAAATCAATGCAAAGTAGAAAGCTTGCTTCGAAAAATCTGTGCACAGGTTGTATGGCTTGTGTCGATACCTGTGCAAAGGGTGCTCTTACAGCTTTTGAGAGTAGCGATGGGTATTATCAGATGTCGTTTGACGAAGCACGATGTGTTGATTGTGGACTCTGCTCGGATGTCTGTCCGATTGTAAACCACAAGGATTTTTACTGCGAACAAGAAACTGCCTATGCCGTATGGAATGAAACACCGGAATGGCGTAAAGCCAGTGCATCAGGAGGCGCGTTCTCTGCTGTGGCTTTGGCAGTTTTGGCGAAAGGCGGTGTGGTGTATGGAGCAGCAACAGAGGGCTTTGTTGTGAAGCATAAGAGGGTGGATACGCTTGACGATCTTCCCCAGATACTTGGTTCCAAGTACCAGCATAGCGAGATGCAAGGCATTTATAAAACTGTGCTTGCCGATTTGAAGAGTGGAAGAATGGTGCTTGTAGGAGGTCTCTCCTGTCAGATAGTGGCATTGAAATCGTATCTCGATCGCTTTGGGGCAGGCAAATATTGCGACAATCTTTATACGATAGATACTATATGTGGTGGCCTTTCTACAACCTTGCCTATGCGTCTGCTACAGAATACCAACATGTATCGCGGCATAAAATCGTTTCGCGACAAGGATAACGGATGGCAGAGCAAAGGATTCCGTTATTCGCTCAAGATGCAGACTAGCGATGGCAATGTTGAAGACCTGAAACTTGACAATCTCGTACTGAACACCTTCTCATCAAAACTGCTGAAAAGAAGTTCTTGTCTTGACTGTCAGTTTACAGGAAAACATAGAGCCAGTGATGCCACCATCGGTGATTTCTGGGGTGATGAGAAGTTTGTTGACGAACATAATGACGGGGTTTCGGTAATGATTGTTCATACCAAGAAGATTTCTTCACTGTTGGAGGAAGCACCACTACACAACGAGAAAATCCAGATAACCAGCATCGTGAAAGGCAATCACAACTACTGTTGGACACACTATCCGTTAGTTCGTTGCTTCATGAGCAGAAAGTTTGCTTTGTGGGCGTTGAAAAACGGAAAACCGGGATTAGCCCAGCATTGTATGCGCCCCAAGACTCTTTCAGGAATTTGTATGAGCATTTACCTGAAATTGAACAATCTGCTATGTGCAAGATTTGAAAGAAAGAATTCCTATAGATGACAAAGATAAACATCATAACAATCCATAAGGAACCAAACTATGGTGCCACACTGCAAGCCTTTGCTTTGTATCACATAGTAGAGCAGTTGGGGTACACTCCAAACATAATTGACCTGTCGATGATTTACAGAAGGTTCAAGCCGACTCTCTTCAATCGTTTCCTTATGTGGGCGAAGAATAAGGTAAAAGGTTATGATTATGCTTTTGAAGTAGTCCGTGAGTTCCAGAAACAAAATTGTCCAAACCATACAAAGAATTTTGATTCTGTCGAAGAACTCTCCAAATATTCTTGGCACAAGACCGATAAATATCTGGTAGGTAGCGATCAGGTGTGGAACCCAGATATCACACAACATTTGACCGACGCCTTTACCCTGTCATACCTGCCAAAGGATTTTAGCAAGTATTCCTATGCAGCAAGTCTTGGCAATATAAAGGATGAAGCCGAAAGAGTGCGTCAATTGGATATAGCATCTCTGCGAACATTCAAGCGAATAGCAGTGAGGGAACGATTTGGAGTGGAATTCTTAGCCAACCAAGGTATCAGCGCCATTGAAGTCATTGACCCTACATTGCTCATTGATGACTATCGTTTCCTGCTCCGAAAATCAATAATGCCATCAGGCAAAATGCTGTTCCTTTCATTGTCTGATACCGCTGAGATGAATCAGTTCGTTGCAGCGATAGCTCAGTCAAAGCATCTCTCGGTTGATAAGCATTATGGTTATCTTCAACCGCAACGAGCAATAAACCGTAAATTCCTGAAAGTGGAGGAGTGGTTGCAGAAAATAGCTGAGTCGACCCTTGTAGTGACCGACAGCTTCCACGCAATGGTGTTTTCGATACTGTTCCATCGTGAATTCTTTGTATATATCAGTGAACCGTCAAAGGTGTACCGTATAGCCAACATACTCCAATTACTTGGCATCGAAGGCCGAGTTGTAAGCAGTGTCGAAGAGTGTGTTAATGTAACGCCAATTGACTATTCGTCAGTAGATAAGCGTCTTGCTGAATATCGCAAGGAAAGTCTGGCTTATTTGAAAGAAATACTTGCCGAATCATGAAGATAGCAATATCCAATGTTCAGGAATTCAATCCAACCATAGGAGGCATTGAGCGTGTCAGTGTTTCTTTGGCGAATGAACTGGTGAAATACGATGATGTGGAGATAATCTTCGTTGCCTGTCGTAAATCACCATATTCCAAGCACTATGAATTGCCAGCCAAGCAATATTTCCTTCCTACCCCTGATGACTATTCTCACGAGAATGTTGAGGCTTTTGCAGATATCGTAAAGCAAGAGAGAGTGGATGTCATACTCAACCAGAATGCCCACTCTTATCTGTACAACAAGGAGATAGAGGAGGTGGCACAATTAACAGGAGTAAAGGTAGTGTCTGTATTGCATTTCTGTCCGGATATGCGATTGAAAGCCAACAGGAATATCGTTGACTGGAAGTTTTATTCATTCAAGAAGAATCTGGAAAACCTTGCCCGAACATTCTGTACCTACAGGCCAATGAGTTATATCACAATGTATTCTCAGAAGAAACTGTATCGCCATCTTTATGAAATGAGCGATAAGTGTGTTCTCCTTTCCGAGAAGTATTTTGATTCATATTCGGAAATAGCAGGTCTGAAGGAACGAAGCAAGCTCTGTGCCATCAACAATATGCTTTCATTCCCTTATGAAGATATCCATGTCGAGAAGAGAAAGCAGATATTGTTCTGTGGTCGTTTCAATCAGCAGAAGAATCCATATAGAGCTTTATATGCATGGAAAGAACTGCAAGATAGACTTCCAGATTGGACATTGCAGATGGTTGGCGATGGTCCTTTGTTATCCCAATGCAAGGAATTGGCAAGAAAACTGAACCTTGAGAGGGTGAAGTTCCCGGGATTCAAAAATCCTCAGCAATATTACAAAGATTCACCAGTGTTATGGATGACCAGCAACTATGAAGGATGGGGGCTTGTATTGACAGAGGCTATGCAATACAAATGCGTTCCTTTAGCATTTGAATCATTTGAGGCAGTATCAGATATTATACAGACTCCCGATGTAGGCTGCTTGATAACCCCTTTTGATATCAAGGCTCTTGCTGATAGTACATTTATTTTGATAGATAATAATAAACTTGTGGAGATGAGTTCTGCGGCTTATATTAAAGCCGGAGTATTTGATGCATCCGTAATAGGTATGTGTTGGAAACGCATATTTGAAGAATTGACTGAAAGACAATAATGGGTATATACTTTATCATTACATATACATCGCTGTTCCTTTTGTTCGCTTGGATATCCAAGTGGATCCCTCAGAATATTAATAAGTATTGTCAATGCTTGTTTGTATTCATTATGCTTTTCGTATTCTTTTGTTTACGAGATTTGCCGGTATTGAATGATACCTCACACTATTATGAGGATTTCATGAAGCGAATTTCTTATAGTCAGTATTTTGTGGAACCGTTGACTCATATTGATCAGTGGGAACGATTTGAACCAGGATACTTGATATATATGAAAGTCGTAGCGAGGTATATATGGAATGACCCGTATGCAATTATCTTAGTTACGGGAACAATCATAAGCGCTGCAAATGTAGCTTTGGTAGCAAGGTTTACGGATAAAGTATGTTTGGTTTTTTTCTGTCTGTTTGCGTGTCTTACTTTGTTTGACCAATATTCAGCCTTGCGTCAGGGTATTGCAGCTATCCTTTTTTACTATGCATTTTTTAAACTTGTAAAGAGGCAGTATTTATTGTATGTGTTATTTGTGATTTTTGCAATGACTTTCCACTATTCCGCTGTGATATTGTTTGTCCCTTTGATATTAACAAAAATAAAATACACAAATCTTAATATATTGATTCTTCTTGTTGTTTCAGTTTTGATAATGAACAATATTTCAGAATTGATGCAGACATATGGAACTGATATTTATGTGGATATTCAAGAAGAACGAACCCGTTTCCCGTTGGCAGGTTTTATCAAGTTCGTAATCACTTGTATAGTGATGTATTTTTCTTATTCTTTAAGGAAGAATTATAATTTACAGATTCAAAATGAAAAGGCTTTTTGGGGAATGTCAATGTTTATGGCGGCAATTCAGATGATTTCTTTAGAAATGTTGGTCCTGTCGAGATATTCAATTTTCTTCACACCATTCTTGTTCATAATGTATTTCTCTTATTATGGTCTCGTACCAGAAAGCCCACTGGCAAAGAGACAATTAAGAATGTTGTGCACTTTCCTGTTCGTTTTTATGCTTGTCATCGTTATTTATAGAACGAATTGGCATCATTTAATACCTTACTCTTTTTATGATTTTGATGCAATCTCTCATGAAACCAGATTTGGAGAGGGATACGATTAATTACCTATGAAAATAGCAATTTTATATATCTGCACAGGCAAGTACAACCAGTTCTTTCGGGGCTTTTACGAGTCGGCAAAGAAATTCTTCTTAGTTGATGCCGAGAAGACATTTTTTGTCTGGACTGATGACGATTCAATTGGAGAAGGCAAAACCGATGTGGAGATTATCCATAAGGAATGTGCCGGATTTCCTGCGGATTCCCTGTTTCGCTTTGAGATGTATCTTCAGGCCGAAGAGAAATTGAAGCAGTTTGATTATATCTATTTCATTCAAGCCAATGCTCTTTTCCTACAGCCTGTTGGGGAAGAAATTCTTCCTGACGGAAGTGGTTTGGCTTGGGGCATATGGGGAGGCAAAATGCAGAAGAAACCAGTGTGTTTCTATCCTTACGAGCGAAACAAAAAATCGTTGGCTTATATCGCACCTTATGGAAAGGACTATGTGTATTTCATGGCAGGCATCAATGGTGGAACTTCGCAGAAATATCTGGAGATGAGCCGCACATTGGCAGCTAATATCCGTGATGACTATAACAGAGGCATCATTGCAAAGGTTCACGACCAGAGCCATATCAATGCCTATCTGCGTAATCATTCTTGTAAGATTATCACACCGGAATATTGCTGGCCGGAAGAATGGCCTTCGGATTTCGAACCAAAGATGATATTCCGTGACAAGGTGAAGGTTGATCCGTATTTCAATAAGGGGAGAAAGAGTGGTTTGCTGGCTAACCTACGAAAGGCTTTTCTTTTGGTTTTTGATGCTATTCGTTGGTATTTGTTTTTTTAGATGGAACAGATTTCAAAGATACGTTATAAAGAGGTCGATATAGTAAAAGGTATTGCTATATTGCTTGTGATATTAGGCCACAGCTATTGCAAATACCCGATAGATCTTGCTTCTTCAACCAATATTGAAGTTCGAAATTTCTTTATGCACTGTCAAATGCCATTGTTCTTCCTTGCTTCGGGATTCCTGTTTTCTATGAAGGATGATTGGAACTTGTTCGCAAAGAAGAAACTAATGCGTCTTTTAGTTCCATATCTTATCTTCAGTGTTATATCACAAGGACTGCGTTTCTTGGCAAGTAGCTTCTCGCATTCTGGTGAAACTCCAGGCATTGCTGATTCCATGTTGAAAATCATCACAGGTCAAACATATTGGTTCTTATACGCATTGCTTTTAGTTATGATAACTGCTCGTGTTGTTAGCAATAAGTGGTGTAGGACGATGCTTGTTTGTGTCATTGTTGCAGGTTTCCTTGTGTATGACCTTGAGGCCGCAGCAGGTTTCCTTTTGGGAAAAACTTTGAGGTTTGGCATTTGGTTTTTCATTGGCATTGGTTTGCGCGATGTATATCATATTGCCTCACCTGTGTTAAAGAACGTATGGCTGTTGATAGCCTCGTTGATAATATATTGTGTACTTTGTATTTTTGAATTTAACAAATTCTCGCTGGTATATTTAGCACCAATGGCTGGTTGTTGTTTGTTTTGGTCATTATCAGTGATACTGGCAGGGAAGAATTCTGTAATAAATGGAGTGTTGGAGCATTTTGGCAAGTACTCGCTTCAATATTATCTCAACCATCTGCTAATAATGTTAGGATGCTACATTGCTGCTTCAAAACTGCCAACCGACATCCCTTCAATCCAACTGGTATTCATCTTTTCAATGGGTGTAGCCATCAGTTGGATAATGCTTCAGATAGAATTGCGTATCCCTTTGTTACGCAAATTAAGCGGTCTGCAATAAAATGAAAATCATAAAGTTCTACGGAGGGCTTGGAAATCAGATGTTCCAGTATGCCATGCTCACAGCCATCAGGGAAAGATGGGGTGGGGAGGTGCTGATGGATACCAGTCTGTATTCTTCGTATGGACTGCACAACGGTTTTGAACTGCACAATGTGTTTGGCATCACAGCCAAAGAGGCAACGCCTGAGCAGATAAAGCAACTGTCATTCTATACCACCAACTATCGTCTGTCGCGATTTTATCATTATGCCTTGCCATCACGCAGGACAGAGTTCAAGGAGCGTACGTTCGGCAAGTATTATCCGGAAGTGATTGACATTGAGCGCGATATGCTCTACGAGGGTTACTGGCAGCACTGGGAATATTTCCATCCTTACAAGGAGACTGTGGTGAAGGAGTTCTCTTTGAAAAATCCTCTCGACTCCCAAAGCAGCGAATTCTATCATGACATGCTAGCCAAGCCAAATGCTGTGAGTGTGCATGTCCGTAGAGGGGATTTCCTCAACAAACGGATATATAAAGGCCTCTGCGGCAAGGATTACTACCAGAAAGCGATAGCCGAGGCAAAGCGCATTGCAGGCGATGATGCCGATTTCTATTTCTTCTCTAACGATCTGTCGTGGTGCAGAGAGAACCTATCGGATTTGATAGCAGCAGAGCATTTCCATGTCGTTGACTGGAACACAGGCAAGGATAGTTTCAAGGATATGATTCTCATGAGTGCCTGTCGTGTGAATATCATCGCCAATAGTTCGTTCTCATGGTGGGGGGCTTACCTCAACCAGCGTAATGACTGTCAAGTGATCGCTCCAGAGAAATGGATAAACAAAAAGATGCCAAACCCTATTCAACTGCCAGAATGGACACTACTATGATAACCAACCCTACGAATCGCTCTTTCATCGAACTGATGCAGGTGGCAATGGGCAAGAAGACGACATTGAGTGTGGTGCCTTCCACGGAGGAGTGGGATGAGATATTCCTGCTTGCTGCAGGTGGCAGTGTCGAGGGAATCTGTTTTCAGGGCATCGTGAAACTGGCGGAATCGTTTGGAGGCGATTACCGAAAACTGAACATCAGTGGGGACGCATTCCAGCAGTGGGCAACGATTTCATATAGCATTGTTGAGAGAAACAAGATAGTAACCAAGCAGTGCCTTCTTCTTCAACGCAAGATGGGCGAACAGGGATTTGCCACAGCCATAATCAAAGGTCAGGCATTGCAGGAATTCTACGGTTCGCTTGGCGAATACCGTAAGCCGGGAGATATTGATGTGTGGGTGGACAGCACCGACGAGAAGGTGCTGGATTATGTTCTCAAACTGACGCCTACAAAAGAATTCGACTGGAAACATACGCATTTCAATGCTTTCAGGGACACTCCCGTAGAACTGCACTGGATTCCGTCGGTGTCAACAAACCCGATAGTAAATCGTAACCTTCTTGATTACTACAAGCAGCAGGCTCCTACGCAATGCCACAATGCCACAACCGATGCAGAGGGCAATCCGGTTCTGGCAATGCCTGATGCTCTGTTCAACAGTGTTTATCTGCTCATTCATATGTATTCACATTATGTTTACGAGAGGATGAATGTGCGTCAGTTGATGGACTATTACTTTGTGCTCCAAACAGAGGAGGTCCAGCAGAATCGCGAAGAAATAGTGCAACTTCTGAAACAGTTCGGATTGTATCGCTTTGCTCGTTTGGTGATGAGCATGCTAAAGGTGATGTTCGACATAGATGACAGCCTCATGCTGTGCGAACCTTGCTCATCAGTCAGCAACCAGTCGCTATCTGATTTGTTTTATAAAAAAGAACTGACATCCTCAGAGAGGAATATCGACTTGCAATTTATCGCTAAACGCCTTGGTAGAATGCTCACCTACGACAAAGTCGGAGTTGTCTGTCTGCCGTATCGCAAACTGCAACTTCTCTGGTGGAAGAAAAATATAAAAAACAGATTTGGAATTTAGGAAAACCTTATGGAAAACTTCTCGGTACTGATATCTGTTTATAAGAACGATAAACCTGAATGGTTCAGGTTGAGCCTCGATAGTATATTCTCGCAGACGGTGATGCCTGATGAGGTGGTGCTTGTTGAGGATGGTCCGTTGACTCCTGATCTTGAAGCCGTTGTGAATGAGTTCTCTGCCCGATATCCTGTATTGAAGGTGGTGGCTTTGCAAAAGAATCGCGGATTGGGCCTTGCCCTGAACGAAGGCTTACAGCATTGTTCCTACGATCTTGTTGCTCGCATGGATTCCGATGATATCTGCAAGCCTAATCGTTTTGAACTTCTCGTCAACGAGTTCCATCGCGATGCCGAATTGGCTGTCTGTGGCTCGTGGATTGAGGAGTTTGTCGATACCCCCGAACAGGTGGAATACATCCGTGTCCTTCCTCGCACTCATGCCGAACTCTTTGAGTTTGGTAAGCGTCGAAATCCGGTGAACCATCCATCGTGCATGTTCCGC
>JAZQOD010000232.1:0-2745 GCA_045627685.1 Prevotella sp.
GGGGGAGGTGCCCCTTTCTTCTGCCCCTGCGGAGCGAAGCGCCACCCTACGGGATGTCGAGCGATGGGGCGGAGAGGGGCCGTAGAGAGGCTACATCTTAGGATACTTCCTGAACCATCCGTCCAGGCGGAGTCGCATCACTCCGAAGAATGCCTCGCCGAAGATGCCACCTGACATCTTGCTTGTACCCTCACGACGGTTCACGAACACCACGCTGACTTCCTTCAACTTGAAACCAATCTTATACGCAGTGTATTTCATCTCAATCTGGAAGGCGTAGCCCTTGAAGCGGATCTTGTCCAGTTCAATGGTCTCGAGCACCTTGCGCTTGTAGCATTTGAATCCGGCTGTTGTATCGTGCACCTTGAAGCCGGTCACCATACGCACATATTTCGATGCGAAATACGACATCAGCACTCTACCGATAGGCCAGTTCACCACATTCACGCCAGTGACATATCGCGAACCGATAGCCACGTCGTAGCCTTCATCGTGACAAGCGGCATAGAGTCGTGGCAGGTCGTTAGGATCATGACTGAAATCGGCGTCCATCTCGAAGATATATTCATATTCGTGCTCCAACGCCCACTTGAAACCCATGATATATGCTGTTCCAAGACCGAGTTTTCCCGAACGTTCAAGGATATGCAGTCTGTCGCTGAACTCCGTAGCGATGAGGCTCTTCACAATCGCCGCAGTACCATCAGGACTACCATCATCTATCACCAGGATATCAAACGCCTTCTCCAATCCGAACACCGCCCGGATGATTTTCTCTATATTCTCCTTCTCGTTATAAGTAGGAATGATTACAATACTATCTGACATAATTTGTTTCTTTTTTTATCATTTTTCCAGCGCAGAAACTGTTGCTTCGCGGGCTTTCTCTGAGAGGTATTTCAGGTTTTCGGCGCCTTGGCCTATTGGGTTTATCGGTTCATGGATGGTGAGGCGCAACGGATGCCACTCCACAAAGTGGAAGTCGCGATAACGAGGCATCACCTTGAATGTGCCGTTGATGGTGACTGGCACCACCGGCAACTGCAACTCATCTGCCAGCATGAAGGCTCCGCGCTTATATTCGCCCATCTCACCTGTCCACGAGCGGCGTCCCTCAGGGAACACCACCACCGACATGCCGTCTTTCAGTGTGTGACGAGCCTGATCTATGCTCTTCTGTATCTTCTTCGGATTGCGGTTGTCAACAAATATAAACCCTGCCGACTCGCATGCCTTGCCGATGAACGGAGCATTACGCAACGAGGCTTTCATCACCCATTTGAAGTTGCGTCCGAGAAAACCATAGGTCAGGAAGATGTCGAACGCTCCCTGATGGTTTGGACAGAAGATATAACTCTGACCATCGACAATCTTCTCGCGCCCCTCGACTGTCACCGGCAGAAGAAACAGGCGAACAAGCAACCACGACCACCATTTTCCCGGGTAGTATCCCCACACACGCTGTCCACCGAGGGCACACCCCACGATGGTGACTATTGCAGTGATGAATGTAGCCAGCAGTCCCACCGGCAGTACAAACAGCAATTGGTATGTTCTGTAAACAAAGCGTCTCAAATCCGTATCAATGAATTAAAGGGTTTTACTTCCTTACGAATCGTCTTATCTCTTCTCGGCTCATCCCACGGCGCTGGGCGTAATCTTCCAACTGGTCATCGCCGATAGTACCGATATTGAAATACACGGCACCCGGGTTAGGCAGTATCAATCCCGACACCGAAGCGTGGGGCTGCATCATTCCCGAGGTGGTGAGCGTTATTCCTATCTGTTTCATGTCGAGGATGCTGTCTATCACGAAGTTCATGCTCATATCGGGCATCATCGGATATCCCACAGCAGGCCTGATGCCGGGCATCTCATCGCTTATCCTCTCGGCTGTGGCTTCGGCAAGTCTGTCGGCAAGCGTCTGTGCCATCATCCTCAGGTAAGGATCGTTCTCGTAGTATTCTATCGCAGCATCGACGGTGGTGCAGAACAGTCCTATCTCGTCTCTGATGCCCTGTGCTAACGGTCGCACGAAGTCGGCCATCGAGAGCAGCGGTTTTCCTTCCTCTTGCACTTTCTGCTGACGAAGCATCGGCAATCGCAGTTCGAGGTTGTCGCCAATGAGGATGTCATCACCGTCGCTGTTTGCCGGAGTGCGCATCAGGAGAGCCTTGCACGAGCAGTTTCCCTCCCACTCTTTCAGCATCGCCTCGGCTTCGGCTTTCAGCGATTGGCACGCCTCGCTCGTTGCGTCCTGACTACCGAGTCCCCATGCCCAGAAGAAATAGTTCCAGTCGATGCGCTCACGGAGTTCAGGTATTTCGAAATGAAATCTCTTCACCTCTGTACTCATCGTCAAACTCTCCTCTATTATATATAAGGTGTCCGTTGCAGATGGTCTGCTCCACCTTCCATGCGAGCTGTCGTCCTTCGAGTGGGCTCCATCCACATTTGCTCTGGATGCAGTCCTGTGTGACGGTCCTGGGTTCTTGTTTCACAATCACTATATCGGCCTTGTAGCCCTTTCGGATAAATCCGCGGTCGTCAACGCCAAACAGTCGTGCCTGATTGTGGCACATCAGTTGTACCACTCGCTCAAGAGCCTCACCCCCAGCCCCTCTCCCACAAGGAGAGGGGAGTAAAGTGCAGGCTAATGTAAGCATGGCTGGCAACGAGAACTGCACCATCGGCATACCCGACACGGCTTTCGCCGCACCGCCTTGTTTCTCCTCCAGAGTATGC
>JAZQOD010000233.1:0-15363 GCA_045627685.1 Prevotella sp.
ATGTCTTATACTGAAATAAGTAGACACATTATGAACTATAATAATGTGCTATTTATGAAAAGGAATCCATCAAAATTTACAATTGAACAACGTGCAAAGATTGTTCACGAGTACGAAACTACAAATCTTTCCCTCCCGGAATTGTGCCAGAAATACGGCATAAAATCCATTAGTTGCATTACAAATTGGCGCGCAAGTTTGCGCAAGTCGACAAAAAGTATTAGTTTTGCATCCGGAAGCATCCCAAAAGATGTATGCGAGCCATTTATGCAAGAGAAGACAATAACGGAAATCGAGGCCGAGCTTGCCCAGACCAAGAAAGAACTTGAGTGGGCAAGGCTCCAGAATCTGGCCCTCAACACGATGATAGACATCGCAGAGGAGCAAGGCATTCGTATCAGAAAAAAATCTGGGGCCAAGCGGTAGAACGACTTTGCGAGCGGGAAGGCCTGTCCGTCAGTACCGCTTGCAAGCTGTTTGGCCATTGCAGACAGGCTTATTACCAACAATCAGAACGTTTTGCGAATCAATGTAAGCGCGAGACTCCGATAGCAGATTTCGTCCGTACCGTGCGCAAGGAAGATCCCGGCATAGGGCAATACAAGTTGTGGCTGATGGGTGGAACCATCTTCGGCAAGGGTATGATGGGGCGCGATGCTTTCTATGCCTTCCTGGAGCGCGAAGGACTCAAGCTGAGGCGTCCAAAGCCACGTCATACGACGAATTCCAACCACCGTTTCCACAAGTGGAAGAATCTGATAAAGGATTTCGTGCCCTCTGGCCCCAATATGCTATGGGTGAGCGACATAACATATATTCAAATGAATAACGGACGTTGCTGCTACCTGCATCTGGTGACAGACGCATACTCACGCAAAGTAGTGGGATGGTGTCTCTCGGAAACACTGGAGGCGAAATATACATTGGAGGCTTTGTCAGCAGCTGTAAGGCAAGCTGGGCAGAGTGACCTGAGCAGGCTCATACACCACTCTGACAGAGGCGTCCAGTACTGCTGCAACGCATATGTGGAGGCACTTCAAAGCCTTGGGGCAAGGATAAGCATGACAGAGGACTACAAACCCACGGACAATGGTATAGCAGAGCGTGTCAACGGCATAATCAAGACGGAAAAACTCTATCGCCGGTCTCCTTATGCTGACATATATGAGGCAAGGGATGACATCGCCAGCTTCATTGATTTCTACAACAATCGCAGACCGCATATGAGCATAGGATACAAGACACCTAGCAAGGCGCACACTCAAACTGGACCACAGGCAAGAATGTGGAAGAACTGGAGTGAGAAATCATGTGCTATGTCTACAGATTTAGAAAATTGTCAATACAAACAGTAAAGTGTCTATGTTTTTAGGAAAATGTCTATTTGTATAGTCAAATTAACAAAAAACTGTCTACTTATTTTAGGAAAAGACAGTATTTACTGGACTTACAAGCGTACGATGTAGGTATGTAGGATGATTTCTACTTTTTTCTAAAAATATTTTCTTTCTGTCTTTGATAGATGGATATAGATTATCAAAGTAAAGCCCCCCCGAGGGGGGAGTAAATAGAATGAAGTAGGAAGTCAAAGTGGTGGAATGAAGTGGGCATTTGGGCGAAACGAAGTGGTCATTCCATTGAAATGACAAGGTCAAAACGGTGGAATGAGAGATAATTCGCTAGCGAATTTGTGGTCATTTGGGTACTTTTACAAAAAGCGTACATCACAGGCAAATGAACATTCTACTGGACATTAGTTGTTGGCTACAAAATGTAATTGAAACACAAAAATTTTCCAGTGATTTCAAAAAAGACGTGCTAATCCTTTGGCGAAATGAAATAAATGATGTAATTTTGTCCAAGCGAACATAGAGAATATCAAGTTTACTTGAATATACTTTGTTGAGCGACAGCAAATTCTCTGAGAAGAAACTTTAGCAGCAGAATTAATCAAGCGAGTCGTGAGTGTCCCCGTGCCCCCTTTGGAGATGAAGTAATTTTCTTAACACTGTAGTTATCGACATGAAAAAGTTAATAGTACTTATTATTTACGGAATGCTAACATACATAAATGTTTCCGCCCAAGACATAGCAAGATTCCGCATTTTAAATATAACAAAAATAAAAAACAATTGTTATAAATTGACTGCCGACAATAACGGAGAAAAATATATAATATACTCACACTATGATGGTACGAAAAACGAAGGAGTTCCTATTCACTGCAAGGAATATATAGACTTGAAGATTATTCCGTTTTTCGAAACTGAGTATGTGTCTTTGGGCGAGATAAAAGAGAGTATGGGAATACACCACACCTCAGAAGATGATGGTTGTTTTGGCTATATCACATTACCATTGAACCATAAGTCAATAGTAGTTGACTATTATGGTAACAAAGTAAAAATCAAGAAAAAAATGATTTTCCATACGTTATGTCTTAACGGGATACATAAGATACATGAATAGTTTTATACAAAGGAGTTGCACAAGGAAGGTGAGACGCTAATGATACATATTTATATGGTGGGGCTGATTTAAGAAGAAAACGAGGAGATGCATAGCCTGATTCTATATTACTTATAGTGTGTTTTTCATTACCTATCATTGTTTTCTCGGACATTGATGAAGTAAAATGGGGTGGGGTGTGTAGTCTTCATGATTTGAGAGGGGCAGGCGACAGGCTTTTGAACCTATTGCCGAATAGACATCTTTTATAATACATACGTGCGCGCTCGAAGAGGAACTTCCTCTGCCTTTATTGTATGTAAGATGCATTTTTTGTTATATAAATTTATATCAAATTATCGGACACCAATAATGGATTATATGACCGCCCAGATTAACAATATAGCAAAATCAAAATGGCTGAAGACAAGAAGCCGACATATATAGACGGAGTGGGATGGCGATACGAGACGGAACACTCAATGCTTCGACGGATGGCAGATCATGACTATCAGTCGAGGTGTATCTATATGCTCACCATGACAACAGAAGGAAGACAGCCGGTGCTCGGAAACCTGACATGGACAGCAGGCAAACCTGAGGATGCGAGGGTGGAGCGCACTCCTTTGGGAGAAGAGGCTGCTGAGGGAAGGCAAGGCATAAATGCAGAAAGAAGACACGCCAAGATGATAAAGTGGGCGTGATGATTTGTAAATTATATTCCGAGAGGGCGGGGCGATAATTTACTCCTCGTTGAGGAATTCTTTGATTCGCTCGAGGTTGGCTAGGCCGGCGCGGCGACCCATGTCGTAAACAACCTTCATCTTTTCGGGCTTCATCTCGATGCGACCGATAGGCAACACCTTGTCAGGACAGATGACAAGTGTCTTGCCCTTTGATTCTTGTTCGGCAATGAAATCCAACTGGTCGTTATACATCTCATGACGACGGGCCATGGCACGGATGATGGCTGGGTACTTGTGGCAGAAGATGTGGAAAAACGGCATCAACTTGGTCTTGTGCTTCTTGTAACCTTTTGGCTGGGTGAGGATGACGAGGTTCTTCTCATAGCCCAACTGCTGGAAGTACTCCAACGGAATGGAGTTCACGATGCCTCCATCGAGCAGTTTCTTGCCGTCCAACTCCACTGGGCGCGACACGATCGGCATCGACGATGATGCACAAAGCCAGTCGAGTGACTCGTGATCCATTTTGTCAAGGCGCTTCACAACCATCTCGCCGGTTTCTACATCGGTGCAGACAGCATGGAACTCCATCGGATTGTTGTCGTATGTCTCGATATCAATGATGTCGTGTTTGAACGGCACGACATGGTAACTGAACTCGCGGTTGACGATGTCACCCGAGGTGAACAGCGACCAAAGACTTATGTATCGCTTGTCGTGAGCCAGGTTGGAATTGTAACGCAGTCCGCGACCAATCTGTTTCGTCTTCATGTTGCAACCAATAGAGGCTCCCGCCGATACGCCGATAGCCCCGTCAAAGCAAATATCATTCTCCAAAAGCACATCAAATACACCCTCGGAAAACAGTGAGCGAAGTCCTCCGCCTTCTAAAACCAATCCTTTTTTCATTGTGTTTTATTATCTTTTCTGCAAAGATAATTAAAATAATCGGGTTGAGCAATATCTTTCTTGAATTATTTTTGTACCTTTGCAACATAAAAGACGAAAATACAGTAAATATGGACATTATAAAGAAGTTTTTCAAGGAGTATGGATTTGATATTGCAGTTATTGCACTCTTTGCTGCAATCTCGTTTGCGTACTTTGCACCTGCTGATTTAGACGGTCGCATTCTTTACCGTCATGACTCTTCTGCCGGTCGTGGTGCCGGACAGGAACAGCAGCAGTATCTCGAGCAGACTGGTGAGCGCACCCGTTGGACAAACGCTACTTTCAGCGGAATGCCAACCTACCAGACGGCTCCAAGTTACGGTTCAACAGACATGCTGTCGAAGGTTATGGACGCTTACCACCTCTGGTTGCCAGAGAATGTGTGGTTCGTGTTTGCCTACCTCCTCGGTTTCTATATCCTTCTGCGCGCCTTCGACTTCCGCAAGGAACTGGCGGCGTTGGGTTCGATAATATGGGCGTTCTCGAGTTATTTCTTCATCATCATCGCCGCTGGACATATCTGGAAGGTGTGGGCGTTGGCATATCTGCCGCCGATGATTGCCGGCGTGGTGTATGCCTATCGAGGGAAATATCTGCGTGGCTTCATCCTCACGGCAGTCTTTGCCGCTTTCGAGGTGAAGGCTAACCATGTGCAGATGACATATTATTATCTGTTTATCATCGCGCTGATGATTCTCGCATACCTTGAGGAGGCTATCAAGAACAAGCAACTGGCACATTTCTTCAAGGCTTCGGCTGTGTGTGCTGTCGGTGCAGCCCTCGGCGTGTGCATCAACCTCTCCACTCTCTATCACACTTGGCAGTATGGCAAGGAGAGTATGCGTGGAAAGAGCGAACTCGTGAAGGAACATTCGGAAAACCAGACATCGAGTGGTCTCGACCGTGACTATATCACCCAGTGGAGTTACGGCATTGATGAGACATGGACACTCCTCGTTCCGAATACCAAGGGTGGCGCTTCGATGCCTCTCACTCACAGCGAGAAGGCGATGAGCAAAGCCAATCCGGAGTATATGCAGATTTATCAGCAGTTGGGCCAGTACTGGGGCGACCAGCCTGGCACATCTGGTCCGGTATATGTCGGTGCCTTTGTGATGATGCTCTTCATATTGGCATTGTTCATTGTGAAAGGTCCGATGAAATGGGCACTCCTCGGAGCAACAATCCTGTCGGTGCTCCTCTCATGGGGTAGAAACTTCATGGGCATGACCGACTTCTTCCTGGATTATGTGCCTATGTACTCGAAGTTCCGTACGGTGGCATCAATCCTCGTCATTGCGGAGTTCACCATTCCACTCCTTGCAATGATGGCACTGAAGGAGATTGTTGATGATCCTACGATCCTGAAGAAGAAGTTTAAGTTCGTGGCATCAAGTTACGCCCTCACAGCCGGCATCTGTGCATTGTTTGCCGTTGCCCCATCGCTGTTCTTCTCTGACTTCACCTCAATATCGGAGCGCAACGCTTTGCAGCAGTTGCCAGCAGAATATCTCGTTCCAATAATGAGCAACCTCAACGAGATGCGTCAGGCCGTATTCACTGCCGATTGCTGGCGCTCGTTCTTCATCATCACCGTGGGAGCCATCCTCCTTTGGACCATCTATTCAAAGAAACTGTCTATTAAGTGGGCTATCGGACTTATGGCATTGCTCTGCTTGGTGGATATGTGGCAGGTGAACAAGCGTTATCTCTTTGATGATATGTTCGTAGAGAAGAGTCAGCGCGAACAGGCACAGCCTATGACTGAGACCGACAAGCAGATTCTGCAAGATAAGACACTCGACTATCGTGTGCTGAACCTTGCTTCGAACACCTTCAATGAGAACGAGACAAGTTATTATCATAAGTCTATCGGCGGTTATCACGCAGCAAAACTCCAGCGTTATCAGGATGTCATCGAGTATCTCATCCAGCCAGAGATGCAAGGTGTGATGAAAGCCGTTGTTGAAGCCCAGGGCGATATCACACAGGTGAATGGTGACAGCATCTTCCCAATGCTCAACGCCCTCAACACCCGCTACTTCATCTTCCCACTCCAGGGCGGTCAGACAGTGCCTATCAAGAATCCATACACTTATGGCAACGCATGGATTGTGGATAATATCAAGTATGTGGACAACGCCAATCAGGAGATTGACGGCATGAAGGCAGTGAACCTGCGCCATGAGGCTGTGGCAGACAAGAAGTTTGAAGCAGTGCTCGGTCAGTCGGTTGAGCAGGACGAGACAAGTGTGGTTGTCATCACCGACTACAAGCCAAACGAACTGACCTACGAGGTTAATACCGGTAAGGGTGGTATTGTGGTGTTCTCTGAGGTTTATTACCCAGGATGGACAGCCACCGTCGATGGTCAGAAGACAGAACTCGGTCGTGCCGACTATCTGCTTCGCGCTCTCAATGTGAAACCAGGCAAGCACGAGGTGGTGCTCACCTTCAAGCCTCATTCGATAAAGACCACCGAGACTATAGCATACATCTCGTATGTAGTGCTTATCTTGGCAATCATTGGAGGAGTGTTCTTCGGCCAACGCCGAAAAAAGTAAAGAGGGCCCCTCTCCCCGTTGAATATCTTCGAGCCTCGGCTACACTCGGGAAATTGAGAATAAATTCTCTTTCCTCACTTTCTTTCTCCGCTGCGCTATGAAAGCGCCACCCTGCGGGATGTCGAGCGGCACGAGCCTTCCCCCGAGGGGGAGGGCTAAGAAGATACTCTTTCTGACAGTGCGGGGATAGCGGCGCGTGAACAGATTTTTTAATATTTTGCTGCGACAGCGATTTTAGATTAATATTATGATGCACTCGATGCTCATCAGAGCGAGAGTGGCATTGGCATCAGATTCATTGGCATAGAGTGCACTCTTAGACAATGAATATGCGACAAGTCAACAAAGGCAACAAGCCTTCATCATAATGTTAATCCATTTTTCATCTAAAAAACAGGGAGGAATCAACAAACTAGTACAGTGTATCTTTCAAAATAGACACCAACTGTTCCAGATATTGCTTATCGATATAGTCAAAAGTTCCGATTTCTGGGGAATCGATGTCCAAAACGCCTACTATGTCACCGGCTTTGCTGTACATTGGAACAACAATCTCTGAGCGACTCAATGATGAACAGGCGATATGTCCTGGGAATTCCTCTACATCTGGCACAACGATTGTCTCTTCCCTCTCCCACGACGAGCCGCACACTCCGCGACCTTTCTTTATGTGATAGCAAGCCACCGGTCCTTGGAACGGGCCGAGCAACAGTTCGCCATTGCGAACGAGATAGAATCCTGTCCAGAGCCATTCAGGGAAGGCTGTGGCAAGGGCTGATGATACATTTGCCAATACGGCAGTTTCGTCGGTCTCACCGGCAATAAGGGCTGATATCTGTTTGAGTACGAGTTCGTAGCGAGATGATTTCATATTTTAATAACGATGACGATAACGATGATGATAACTTTTTTAGAGCCGAAGGCGAGGGGTTAGGGGCGGCTGACACTTATAGTTTCTCTAAACACATCCACGCGGATGGTGTAGATGCCGGGCTGGTCGAGGTTCCACTTGTTGTCGGGACCTCCGGTGCATACCTGCGTAGAGGTCATGATATTCTGGTCTTGGGTGAACGGATGGAGATGCTTTGGCTCCCACGCATTCTGGCCCATAATCTTGAACCGGCGTGGCTCAACAAACTCTGAGTGTTCACGCATCTCACCAGTCCAGGTGTAGGTGCACAGCTCACCTTCCACGCGTGTGAAAGGCAGAAAATAATGTCCTTCCCAACCGCACGACAGACAACCGCCCACGATGAACAGTTCGTTCCAAGGGATGAACAGTTCGCCTGTGAGAGTCTTCGACCTTGTATCGACAGTGAAGCGGTAACGGTCTTCATCGAAGGTGACCTGCCATCCGTCTTTGTTGGCATTGGTGGAGAGGCTGTATGGCAATCCGTGGTTTACTACATACGAGTCAACACGGTCAGGGGCGAGATAGTATGTGCCCGTCTGTGGTGTCTCGGTGGTCATGACCTTCACTTCGCCTTCCATCAGTGTTCCGGCATATTTGAACTTGCCATCAGGGAAGGCTGTCAGTTTCTGCACTCCGTCAGGCACTGCCGAACCAGTGATCCACAGTTCGGTGACAGTCTGGGCATTCAACCCCAGCGACATGAGAAACAATGCTATGAGGACACTGTATCTTTTATTTTTACAGAATGACATAATGACTGATTTTAGATACTACTTTCTAAGATATTTCTTTGTGTTACTGATAATCACACCTTGGTAACTATCAGTCACCTTAAGACCTTGCGGGCTGTATTTAGCGCCATCATCGCTAATCTCCGGTTGCTTGATACCATCAGTCTGGCAGATGAGCATCACCTGCGCACCTTTATCCACCGATATGCTTGGCACATTAACTACGACACTTCTCGCAGCCTCATCATAAGTCCAATTGTCGGTTTCCTGACCATCGATGAGTATCTTCTCCGGCATACCCTCGGCAAGGAACTCCACCTGATAGGCTCTCTCTGCCAACTGTCCCGGGAAGGCTCCCACACGGTGGCTGATTATCAGCATAACGAAATCATCAGTGCGCTGCTGGGCGAAGGTGGTTGTTGAGAATGCTCCGTTCTGATAACTATCCGAATCACCATCATCCTCATACATCACACCATTTCCATCTCTGCCCGGCACAACCTTCAATACTACCGTTGGCACTGCCTCTTTCAGATGGTCGATGTCAGGATAGCAAGGGATGATACTTCCCTGACGAATGAAATACGGAATCTCTTCAGCGGTGTAGGAATCAGTGAACTCCATATCGCCACTCAACAGTCGGCCGCGGCATACATCATACCAATGGCCTTCCGGCAACCATATCTTTCGGTCCACCTTTCCATCAGCGCCCGTAGCCTCAGCAATAGGTGCCACGAGGATGTCGTTGCCGAACATATACTCCGACTCGTTGGAATAAGAACGGTTGTCCTCTGGCCATTCATAATAGAGCGGACGACAGATGGAAACACCAGTGTCGTAAGCCTCGCGCGCACACGTATATATATAAGGTACGAGCGCATAGCGAAGTTTCACGGCTTTGTTCATGAGGTCGAAGTTATCAAACTTCCATATACGACGCTCATTGTTGCCCTGCGATGAAGCGTGAGTGCGAAGCAATGGCGAGAACACACCATACTGCAACCAACGGAGGTACATCTCTGGATCGACTTTCTCACTGTCGCCAATGAGCAGATGAGCACCGATGTCGTGTCCCCAATAGCCGAAACATACATTCGACGCAGTGGCTGTGTAGTATGGTTCGAAGGCGAGAGTGCCGTAAGTGGCATAGGTGTCGCCCGAGAATCCTATCGGATAGCGATGCGAGCCCATTCCGCCCCAACGATGGAAGATGACCGGACGGCGGTCGGTGCGGTTCAGGCGCATATCATTATAGAACACATGGTTTATCCAGAATGTCTCGCCAAGTCCTTCCACACCGGCAGGACAGGCATAGCCTCGCTCCTGGGCATGTTCACCGACGGTTTTCTTCTGCTGCCAGTCAATCCACCAGAAATCCACACCTTCGGATTCACGCTTGCGAATAATATTCTTGAACAATGCCGAGGTGAACGCCTTGTTTTCAATCATCCATGGCACATCACCACTCAAACCTGTTGCCTGCTGCATTGCTGAGTATCCGTCCTCATCACTGTCCACTCCATCGGCAGGATGGAGGTTGAGTGCCACCTTAAGATTATGGTTGTGCATCCACGAGATGAGTCCCTTTGGATCAGGAATAAGACTGTTGTTCCATGTCCATCCTGTCCATCCGGCTTTGTGCCAGTCCATATCGAAAATCATCACATCGTGAGGCACATCGTTCTTCTCCATCTCACGAGCCAGTTGCTGGAACTGGGTGGATGTATATGCCTGATACTTCGAATACCAGTAGCCGAACATATAAAGTGGTGGGAGTGGCTGGCGTCCGGCGAGTTTCACATAGTCGCCCAACGCACGCTTGTAGTCGTGACCGTAAGCCATGAAATACCAGTCGAGGGCTGTGGTGTCAACAGGTTTATCGAACCAAGGAATTCCGTCGCACTCATCGTCGAACACATAACTCTTGCTACCATCGCCTCGCACTGCCGAAGGACTCTCATCGAGGACAACCCATCCGTCGCGTGAGAGCAAGCCCTTTTCGAGTTCCACACGATGGGTATCCCCTATGTCGCCATCGAGGGTGCGCGATGTACCTAACAGGTTCAGTGCATCGTCCTTGCCCGGATACCACAGTTTCTCCTTGCCGTTCATAGTGAAAGTCACGGAGAGGTTCTGCGGATCGTTGAGCGTTGCCGAGATGGCACTGCCGACCTTATATTTCAGTGTTACCTTCTCCGTACGGATATAGAGATAGCCGTCGGCCTCCTCTGTAGTGAAGGCTGGCACATCGAGTTTACGGTTTACCACAGCAAACGAAGCACGGTCCTCGAACTTCTTGCGGGCACTATACTGAATACGGATTATCTCTGGGGTGAGAACGGTGAATCGTGCTCGACCGCTTTCCACTACAGCCTCCTCGTTTGGCACTGGGTCCCATTCCTGTGCTACACAGAGCGTTGTGAAACAGACGGCGAGCAGTATAGATAAGAATAGTTTTTTCATATAGAGTGTCAGATAACTTCAGAAACAAGATTTGTCAGTTCGATGAACTGTTCAATGGTGAGTTGCTCCGGGCGTTTTGTCATAATGTCCTGCTGGAAGAATTCAGCCGATGGCATATTATCTGCGCCGAAGACTGGTTTCAACGATACGCGGAGCATCTTACGACGCTGGTTGAAGGTGGTCTTCACGATGCGCTTGAACAGAGCCTCATCACATCCGAGGTCGGTACGACTGTTGCGCTTCATGCATATAACAGCCGATTTCACCTTTGGTGGTGGGTTGAACACATTCTCATCGACGGTGAAGAGATACTCGCAGTCATACCACGCCTGAAGCATCACAGAGAGGATGCCGTAGGCTTTGTTGCCTGGTTGCGAAGCGATACGCAATGCCACCTCGCGCTGTATCATTCCGGTACAGCAAGGGATGAGGTCGCGATGGTCGAGCATCTTGAAGAATATCTGCGATGAGATGTCGTAAGGATAGTTGCCGGTGAGGAGGAAAGGGGCCCCTCTCCCCGCACCCACGAGGGGGAGGGCCTCTGGAACAGAGGAAGGGAAGATAGTGGTGAGGTCCATTTTCAGGAAGTCACCGTTGATTACTTCGAGGTCAGGATAGTGGTCGTGGAGGTAGTCAACACTCTCGCAGTCGATTTCCACTACCTTGAAAGGACGGCCCTTCGGGATGATATACTTTGTCATCATACCAGTGCCCGGTCCTACTTCAAGGACAGGAATATCAGGATAGGCATCCACCGTGTCGGCGATGCGCTTTGATATACCTTCGTCAACAAGGAAATGCTGACCGAGGTTCTTCTTCGGTGTCACTCTTCCGTCAACAGCCTTGCCCTTATGGGTTCGGGTGTTCTTATGTGTCTCGTATGTCTTTTTATCGTTGTATCCCATATCAGTTTTCTAATTTTCGGGCCATAGAATCTGTCTGGGCGGTCTCGCCTGACTTTATGGCATTCTCAAGACTTTGTTCTGCTTCAAATGTCTGACGCTGACGATTGCCCCATGTCACCTCATAATAACAACGGTTTATCAATCGTTTCTCATTATCATAGATGAACGCAAATATATAGAAGTGACCGGCGTTCTTATTTCCATCAAACTCTGAATAACCCTCCAGAGGATAAAGAGCAGCATAAGATGACTCGCCTGTCTTTGCCTTATCATTGATTGTAACGAAATAATATTCGCCATTCTTATCGGCATAAGCGTTAGTGATATTAACCGAACTGTCGTTCTCATTGACAGTAAATTCAAGGTCAGCGCCTTCCTTGCCATACCAGTTGTGGATACGGTAACTGCCGTTGTCGAGTTTCGACATTTCCACATTGATGCTCTCGTTAGTGGTGTCGTTCCATGCCTGTGCTGTTGTTGTCCACTCTGTCTGTGGGGCAAAGAGCGCTGTTGTGAAGGTGAAACCCATAAAGAGCAGATGGGAGATGACTCCTGCACAGATACCACCGATGAATGTGCTGAGGAATGCCTTTGGCACAAGGGTACGGTAGCCTAATGAGTCGAGGGTGGCAGCGTCGGAAGAGAGATAGCCCGACCAGCCCATTCCCATCGCCGTGAACACAGCAATGGCGTTGCCGTCGATGAGTCCCTGTGCCACGAAACCGTCAACAAGTCCGAGGGCTGCTCCCACAGAACCCAATGCGGTGATTGGGAATGCGAGGAGTTCGGCAGACTCAAAGCCAAACAACCAGCGGAACAGGAAATCCACCTGACCACCGAGCCAAGGCAGCAGACCAACACCCTCGTAGGCAGCACCGGTGAAGTGCTCCACCATCTTTCCGTCGGCCATCTCAACGGTTGGTCCGTTGGTGAGCATCATAACAAAGGTTGAGATGATGAGCACACCAGGGATGATTGCCAGTCCGATACCTACTCCATCCTTTCCTCCATCGAGACAGGCATTGAGGATTCTTACAAAGAGGGTGTCCTTGCCATTGCCACCCGAAGCCGTCATCGATGCCATTGCACCCTCTCCATCGGCAGAGGTTGGCACGACAGCGTCCTGGTCGCGGTATTCAGGAAACTGGCGGAGTGTGAAATACTGCATCAGTCGTGTAGAGATGACACAACCACACATTGCACCGACGAATCCGAGCAACGGTGCTGCCACATATCCGTGACCTACCATAAAGATAAGCACGAGCAGTCCCATACCAAAGGCGGTACCGAAATTCACGAGCGAGATATGCTGGTATTTCTTGAAATAGCGTGCAAAGGCTTTGTCCTGCGAGAGGGAGATGATTGCCGGATTGTCGCTGAGGAAGGTCATGACTGCTCCTAACGATGAAACACCTGGCATATTAAACACTGGTTTCATTACCGGACGGAGTATTCTCTGGAGGAGATCAACCACACCGAACTCAACGAATATCTTGCTCAATGCTCCAGTGAGGACGCAAACGCCCATAAGGTAGAACACCACATCGAGCAACAGGCGATGAGCAGTATTCATCATCGTGTTGAGCATATGGTCGAATCCCATCACGGCACCAAGACTGCCGAATAGGATTATGATAACAATAAGACAGGGCACTCCACTCGGAATCAGGTCCAACAGTTTCTTCATATAATGTTTTCTTTTAATTTTCGCTATTTTGTTAAGGCTGCTTTAAGGCATAATGCAAAGTTACAACAAAAATATCAATTGTGAAATAATATTGATACTTTTGTATCAAAAAAAATCTTCACGACAAACAATAGGATTGACGGAAATCTCAAAATTGCCTATTCCCTGCAAGAATACCACGATTTTTTTGGCATTTCATCAGGTTTGTCTTAACTTTGCCTTGTAAAAAAAGAACGATACGAATGAAATCCCTGTTTTTCGATATTGACGGAACTCTGGTGAGCATCAAGACTCACCGTATTCCTGACTCAACAGTAAAGGCTTTGGAGGATGCAAAGAAACAAGGTCACAAGGTGTTCATTGCCACCGGACGCCCTATCGCCATCCTGAATAATGTGGGACAGATAGAGCATCTCGTTGACGGATATGTGACAACCAACGGTGCTCACTGCTTCATCGGCGATGATGTAGTGCATACGAGTGCCATGTCACGCGAGGAGGTGGACATCGTCCTGAACGATGCGAAGAAGAACGACTATCCTGTGATTCTTTGCAGTGCCAATGATATTGCGGTGTTCAACTACAAGAATGTCATCGATGATATCTTTGTGAAATCGCTCGATGTCGATCTGAACAAGATCATGTCGGTGGAGGAAATGCTTGCCACCCAGCAGATTACCCAACTCACTCCTTTCTGCAATGCTGAACAGGAAGCGTTGCTCATGCCTCGCATTCCTAACTGCGTTTCGGGAAGATGGCACCCTGCGTTTAGCGATATAACATCACGCGAGGCGGGCAAGGACAATGGTATAACAGCCATTGCCAACTATCTCGGCATCGACATTGCCGATACTATCGCCTTCGGTGATGGTGGCAACGATATTCCGATGATAAGAAAAGCGGGCATCGGTGTGGCTATGGGCAATGCAGGCGATAATGTCAAGGCTGTGGCTGATTTCATCACCACTGATGTTGACAACAATGGCATTGCCAACGCCATTAATCATCTATTATAAAAAAACCTAGGTTAAGAATAGGATTTTCACATAATTATATTTACCTTTGCAGAAACAAAGAAATAAGGAAATATGAAGATTGGTATTATCGTTGCAATGGAGAAGGAACTCCAGCAGTTGCTGGCATTGCTCACAGACACAAAGGAAGAGACTGTTCACGGCAAGACTTTCTACACAGGGAAGATGTCGGACGAGAAAGAGTTGGTGATTCAGCAGTGTGGCATCGGAAAGGTGAACGCTGCTATCGGAACAGTGGAGATGATAAACTGCTACGCCCCTGACTGCATCGTTTCGAGCGGTGTGGCTGGTGGTGCTACAACCCTCGTGCCTCGCTTGCATATCGTGGCAAGCACAGAGGTGGTGTATCATGATGTTTATTGTTTCAGCGACAATGCCTACGGTCAGATTCAGGGCATGCCTGAGCGATTCCCTGCCGACAAGCGTCTGGTGGATATCGCATCGCAGATAGAGAATGTGAACCCGGGCCTCATCGCTTCGGGCGACTGGTTTGTTGACACAAAGGGCAAGGCAGGCGAGATTCTCGACCATTTCCCTGAGTCATTGGCGATAGACATGGAGAGTGGAGCCATCGCCCAGACTTGCTATGTTTACAATGTGCCGTTCATCTCGTTCCGCATCATCAGCGACATCCCTCTTGCTTCGGAGAAGGGCGAACAGTATTTCGACTTCTGGGACCGCATCGCCGAAGGCAGTTTCAAGGCTCTGAGCACCTTCCTCGAAAGGATATAAAAAACAGCAATCCCCTCACCGCTTGGTGAAGGGATTGTTTGTTTTTATGCATCGAAGAACACCTTGCCGTCTTCCAGTTCCGGACGAACCAGTCCCGGATATTCACAGCAGAACTTATTCTTCAGTCTGTCAACATATCGTGCTGCCTCCCATTTTGCCATCGGCAGGTCGTGCATGAGATAGTTGCCACAGGTGGCAGGCGTAGTGCCTGGCACCTCGTCGTCATAGTCGCGTACAAAGCAGAACGCC
>JAZQOD010000234.1:0-2403 GCA_045627685.1 Prevotella sp.
GCGTCTCGCTACGAAGGGTGAGATAGACAGAATGGTCGCAGAAAAGGGTTTTGGTGATAATGGCGACACCAGTGGAGTTAATTATATTTCAAACCGTCTTCAACTTCAGGATATGCATCCAGCCAATGTATTCGTTGAGGAAGTAACAGCCAAGCCAGTTTGTATCGATTGTATCGTAAAATTCAGTAGGTAATTCCACACCCCTCCCCCTATGGGGGAGATGGAGGGGGTCTCAGGCTTGGGCCTCCTATTTCTTCCCCACCACAATCATCTTCCCGCAGGTGGTCTCCATTCTCTCGAAGAATTCTTTGAGAGGAGGATATTCATCGATGCTGAAATGCAGTTTGTTGATTCTCACTCGGCAGTTCGCTTGAATATGCGAATTTACCTCCTTCACTCCTAATATTCCGTCGAGAGTATTCCCCGGCAAAGCAAGATTCACCGGCGTGATACCCTCCTGAAGATAATACCCCTCAGGCAGTTTTATGTCGAGCGACATTATCGAAGATGATAAAGCCGGAAACTCCTTCGGCATGATTGGTGTCTCTTCGGTAAACGGATTCTCATTGAAGAATGGCATGATGAAAGGACGGAAATAGTATTCGTCAGACTCGCCATAGTCAATGGTGAAATCATATTCATAGGTGGCGCTCTTCGAGAAGTCGGAAGTACCCGTGGTATGGAACTGGCTGATGCTGATTCCGTTTTTTGCCTCTATGTCGGCAACAAACGCAGCACTGTCGTTCTTCTCAAACCATTTGTTGCGGAAATTCATCGCGGCAATTCCGCTCAGTGAATAAACACATTTTCCCGTCATCTTACCCTCGGCAGTCAGTTCGGCAGTGATATTCACGAAAGTGCGCTGGCTCACAACCTTCTGCAAGTTCACCTCCTCGAACTTATTCGTCTTGTACAGAATGAAAGCCCTGTCCACATTCAGTTCAGCCGGCAGGATATCCAGATATCCATTCTCAGCCGAACAGTCGTAGTAATGCATCGTGGTAGGGTTCTCTGCAATAGCAACGACAAATGTGTTGAGTGCATCAATAGAAGGGCGGTTGGCAGGAAGTTTTCCCCTCGAGCGGCGACTCATCACCGCAGGATAGCAATCCACTCCCGCATCCTTCAGCATACTCATCAGCACAAAGTTCAGGTCGGCATTATCGCCCGAACCCTCCTTCAGCACTTTCGACAGCGATGTTCCCACAAGGGCATACTTCCCATTCCAGCGGAGTCGGCTTTTCAGCAATGCTATGGTAGCCTCAATCCTCTCCATCACATCAGGAATAGCCTTTATGTTCAGCGCCTCCATCTCTTCTTTCAGCGGATTGCTCTGACGCAGACGCCCACCAAACTCCTTTGAGGTGAAGAGCAGTCGGTTCACATCGTTCTGCGACTTTGTGAAGTTATGCCTCTGTCCACGCCACAGAACCTCCATCACCTCGAAGTCGATTTTGTCAGCATAGTCCATCGGACAGTATATGTAATCCGCATTCTTTGGCAGAGCCGGCAGGTCGTAGTATGAGAAATCGAAGCGCACATCACGAGTCTCGTTCATTGTCTCACGCTTGTCCATCGTCACCTTGTGACTGCCCGTCTGCTCGTAGTAGTAACCCACATATCCCGGCATCTGTATGCTGCAGTGGGTAGATTTCACAGGATATTTATCCTGTGCAAGCCACGAAGGAATATCGTAAATCCTCCTGCGATAAATCGAGTAACTGTATTTGATGACCGAACCAACCTTCACCTGTGGGATAGCAAAGCGCACACTGACACGCTTGTCGTCAATCCTCTGCTGTGAAATCATCTTCTTTGTCATCTCCGTCACCTCCACCTTTCCGTCAACCACATTGGCAGAGGAAGCCTTTATATCCAGAACTTCATCATCGTCGGTGTCGCTCGATGCATCATCATAGATGACAACCTCCACATCGCCAGCCCCGGTGCCATCCTCCTTCAGAATCTTTATCTGTTTCTTTATTGCCACACGCAGACACTCCACATCTCTCCACCTTTCCATACGCATATCCATATCCGCGAAGAGCACAAAGGCATTTGCGTCTTTATCAAACGGACAGCAGTCAACATCCAGTGCCTCTTTCTGGTTATTCTGGGCTGCAACAGGAAGCACAGCAAACAGCAATATAGCGAGTAATATATTTCTCATAAAGATAAAAGTATTCATTGATAATCCGACGTTTTTTTAATCACGCAACAAATTTACATCATTTCCCCGAAACCGCCAAAGGATTTCATGAAAAACACCCTTTATATTAAGAAACGATAGCCTTTTGGCACAGAGTTGTTTTATCAGATCAGAAATCCTTGCTTATTTTTATTTATGATGAAAAATGATTTCCTGATAATCTCCACTTCGTGGTTGTATTGTCAATGTGAAAG
>JAZQOD010000235.1:0-5846 GCA_045627685.1 Prevotella sp.
CGGATTGCTTGCGTCATTGCTGCGGAACTCCACATTCTGCTTGCCGCAACCAACATACAGTGCTTCTTTGTACTCCATAGGATATTCCTCGCCATCGACGATGACAACACCTGGTCCACCGATGTTGATGACTCCCAGTTCACGGCGTTCAAGGAAATAGGTTATCTCTGGGCCGAGTTCGTGGAAGGTTTCAAGACGGAGAGTCTTCGATACAGGCATCACACCACCATAGATGAGACGATCGTAGAGGGTGTAAGTGAGGTTGATTTCATCAGGGCTCATCACCTTCGGCATCATAAACCGACTGCGAAGAGTCTCTGTGTCATAGTGTTTCACATCATCTGGATGACAAGCAGTCTGAACGGTGTAGTTCATCTGCGCATTCATTGTCATCGCGGTCATTGCAGCAAACGCTGCCAAGAATAACTTTTTCATATTTATTATGTATTTATTTTCTTGTTTTGTTCCACCATAATAATCCCATTGTCATGAGAGTGAGAAGCCCTGCTCCAACATATTGCAGATGCTTCATTGCAAGATATATCATCGTTGACAGCGGACTCGAAGCGAAGTCGAGCGAACCAGCCATAAATCCGTCGGGCACAGCCACCGACTTATCCTCCGGATGTGCCATCTGCACTGAATGGGCGGCATTGGTGAAGTCGGGCGACATCCATGTGACGAAATACAGTCCGAGCGCAACAACAACCAGTCCTACGATGAACGAACGGAGAACATTGCCGTTGGTGTAAGGCAGTACCATCACGAAGACATAGAACATTCCGGCGAGCGATGCCAGAGGCAGGAACTGATTGCCCGGAAGGAGAACAGCGAGAACGAGTGTTACTGGGATGAGCAAGAGCGACACCACGAGTGTGGTAGGATGGCCGATGACCAGTGCTGGCGACATTCCTATGTAGAGTTGCTTGTCTTTACCAAACTTGCGCGCGATGAGTTCGCGAGTAGCCTCGCTGATTGGTTTCAGACCTTCTATGAACAGTCCCGTGATGCGTGGTATGAGTTCCATCACAGCGCCCATCTTGATGCCCAGACCTAAGGTCTCAGGAATCTTCTCCACCAACTCTACTGTGTTTCTGCAAGCCAGACAACCTATGATGATACCGATGATGACACCAAGAAAGAGCGGTTCGCCGAAGAGTCCAAAGCGTTTCTTCATACCCTCAGAGTCGATGTTCACCTTATTGATGCCCGGCACATAATCAAGGGCCTTGTTCACCACCACTGCCACAGGCATAAATCCCTGACAGAACGGTTGTGGAATGCTGATGCCCTCCATTCCAGGATAGAACTGCTGGAAGCGTTTTGCCGAAACATCTGCCAGAACGAGTGTGATGATATAGCATATCACAGCAGCAAAGAAGCCCCACACTATTGAATCGGTCATGAAATAAATGACAGCCCCGATGAAGGCAAAATGCCAATAGTTCCATAGGTCGATATTCACCGTGTGGGTGAAACCGAACATCAGCAGAACGAGGTTCACACCAAGACATACAGGGATGATGAACGAGCCCACGAGTGTGTTGTAAGCCACTGACGCTGCTGCTGGCCATCCCATATCAAACACCTGAAGCTCGAGTCCGTAGATGCTGACCACCTGTGAAAGAGCTGGACCAAGTGAACTGGTGAGCAAGGCTGTAACAATGCTCAACCCCACGAATCCCACGCCTACATAGAGACCGCTTTTGAGAGCCTTCGAGAACTTTATGCCGATACACACGCCCAAGATGGTGAATATGACCGGCATCATCACTGCGGCACCCAGTCCGATGATGTATGAAAAAACTTGTTCCATAGCGTTATGGTTGTTTACCGATATAAGCAAGGATACCACCGTCTACATAGAGAATATGACCGTTGACGAAGTTTGAAGCATCAGAAGCGAGGAACACTGCTGGTCCCATCAAGTCCTCTGGGGTGCCCCATCGTGCAGCAGGAGTCTTTGCGATGATGAACGAATCGAAAGGATGGCGCGAACCGTCTGCCTGTGGCTCACGCAGAGGAGCCGTCTGTGGTGTGGCGATATATCCCGGACCGATGCCGTTGCACTGGATGTTGTACTGACCGTATTCCGATGCGATATTACGGGTGAGCATTTTCAATCCACCCTTTGCAGCAGCATAGGCAGAGACTGTCTCACGACCCAGTTCCGACATCATAGAACAGATATTGATAATCTTTCCGTGACCTTTCTTCATCATACCAGGTATGACTGCTTTCGATACAATGAACGGAGCATTCAGATCGATATCTACAACCTGTCGGAACTCCTCCACCTTCATCTCATGCATTGGGATTCGCTTTATGATACCGGCATTGTTCACCAGGATATCAATAACGCCAAGATCCTGTTCGATATTTCTTACCAGTTGCTGCACCTGTGACTCGTCGGTCACATCGGCAATATAGCCTTTTGCATCTATTCCTTTTGCCTTATAATTTGCGAGAGCCTCATCAAGATGATGCTGACTGCGACAGTTGAAAGCCACTTTTGCACCAGCATTAGCAAAAGCCTCAGCAATGGCAAAACCTATTCCGTAGGCACCTCCTGTAACGAGTGCCACCTTTCCTTCTAATGAAAAACAGTTCATGTTATTTATTAATTTTCAATTTTTATTCTTTTCAGTGCCTCCAGCAGATAATAATCAGCATAAGTGAGTGGCACATCTATCTGAGAGTCGCCTGGCAGATGACCAACACTATGCTTGAGGAGGAATCCATGCAGTTCACCTTCGCCGACGAGATATTCAGGCGATGTGAGTGTGCGAATCTGCTTCTCTGCCATTGCCCTGTATTCCGGTTTGCTTGCCATCTGCGACAGTTCTACGAATGCCGAAGCCATGATACATGCTGCCGAAGCATCGCGATAGGTGTTTGGAATATCTGTGCAATCAAAGTCCCAATATGGGATTCCGTCCTCAGGAAGGCGCTTCAGAAGGAGGTCTGCCACCGAGCAAGCCTGCTTCAGATAACGCTCCTCACCAGTGAAACGGTACATCATGGTGTATCCGTAGAGTGCCCAAGCCTCACCACGAGCCCACATCGAATCGTCGGAGAATCCCTGAACGGTCTGTTTGTTTATCACATGACCATCCTTTGCCGAATAGTTCACCAGATGCCATGTTGAGAAATCCTCACGGAAATGATTCTTTATGGTTGTATCGGCATGAGTCTTTGCCACATCGGTGTAGTCGATGCTATCAACGATATTACCCACACTGAGCAGCAGTTCGAGATTCATCATATTATCCATGATGACTGGATATTCCCACTCGCCGTGGTTCCAACTGCGGGTACAGCCCACAATAGGATTGAAACGCTCCGACAAACGCTTTGCTGCATTCACCATCATTGGCAGATAGAGAGAATCGCCAGTGATGCGATAGGCATTGCCGTAACTGCTGTTGACCTGAAAACCAAGGTCGTGGTCGGTGTCGTGATCGAGGAGGGTGGACATCTGATTGGTGAATCGCTCTGCCAGTTTCTTCACTTCCTCGTCGCCAGTCTGTTCGTAGGTCAGCCACAGCGAACCAGGGAAGAATCCGCTTGTCCATGCCTCGACGGTGTATTTGTCGAGGGTGTCGCCCGGTTCAACGGAGATTGGGAATTCGCCGTCTTCCAACTGCGAAGCAAGGAGTTTAAATTGTGAATCAGCCAGAGCAAACACTCTGTCGGATATTTCCTTCATGGATTCCTCTGTGTTTTGCTTCGAGCAAGAAGAGAAGAGGTTAGCGATAACGATGGCGATAGCGATGGCAATAATTGTTCTTTTCATATAAGTATATTATTTTAGACAAAATGACAAATATTTAAATTGAAAATCTGTAAATCAGTAAATCATCGCGATGATAGCGATGTGAGTTCTTCTATCATTTGATTGAGTGTAGGACAGTCGCCTTTTGACCATCCACTGCCGAAATAATAGGTAACGGTCTGCCCCACTGAATAAGGCACCGAGAGAGTTGCATGTTGCTGCACAATCTTTGTTTCCACCGCAGAGTCAGTATTCGGCATCCACAGCCCTACCATCACCTTACCCAGATCTTCATCCGGACGGTCGGTAGGATCGGCATAAGCAACAAAGGCTCCATTTCCTTTCTTCTCCATCTGCAGACTTGCACTATCCTCATCATGCAGAATAACTCCCGCAGCGAGTCTCAGTCCTGCGATATCTTTCTTCTCGCCACTCACGAGATTGAATGTCACATCCGACTTGCAGAATCGTGTACCCGCATCAACGCTTATCACTCGGTTTTCCTGCAATGTCATGCCTTCCAGTTCAAACTGCGGATATGTCAGTCGGAACGCCACATGCTCAGGTGTCTGTTCCAATATCTCATACGATTCATAGCACCAAGGCATGAGGAGCGAGTCGTTCATCATCAGTGCAGGAGCACCGCATCCGAGTGTTGAACCCACACTATAGCAGTCGAGTCCCGTTCCGTGGTCGTAGTGATAACTCATTACGAGTTTCAGACTATCGGCTTTGTCATCGAGTCCCAAGTCATAGAGACTATCGCAACGAGCCTCCATGATAGAATCCTGCAGATAGCGATCATCCATAAGCATCTCCGAAGTGTTCTTAGTCCACACATCATATCCATACGATTTCTCACCTATGCTCTGCAATTTCGGTCCATAGGCACGCCATATAGCCGAACCATTCTCCCACGCGAAGTCATCAAGGCGATGCTTGTATTGACGGGCATTGACGAAGAGCCTGCCCTCCGAATGGGGAGTAAGGATAGAAAAATTCTTTTTCTTTGACTTGAAATTGAGTGTTTCCAACTGTTTCCCTTCGATGGAATAAGTGATGACATCTTTCTCGCCATTAGCGAAATGCACCTCAATGGTGTTGCCCTTTGTGCGTACCGATTTCACAGGATTCTTCTCGCCCGGCTTAAGCGGATAGAGAATATATGCCGACACGCTCTGCCCAGGTTCGGTGTAACTGAAAGTTGGTGTAGCAACAGGGTCATAAACATAACCGTCGTTAGTCCACCGAGGAATCCAACCTTGCAGTTCTGGTTCTTTCTGTCCACAGATCACATCCACCTTGGCATCACTGCGCAATGGAATGATTGCAATATTCGCCCCTTCATCGTCGGACATCACACTATTACCGAACTTTGCATATTTGTCGGTGGTGAAGTGGAAATATGTTTCATACTGATGCGAAGCCTCATCTTTTGGAGTAAAGACATCGAAGAGAATCCAATACTTGTTCTTGATGAATGCGAGGGCACGATACTGCTCCACATTACGGTCGGCTTTTCCAGCCTCATCGCCAAAACCTTCGTTGTACCAGCCTTCACCGAAATCACAGTCGTCATTGCTCACCCATCGGTTTGCCATCGGTTCACGAGAGTATTCCAAATCTTCCTCCGGCTGATAGTCATGGCGATTCTGATACTTGCCGTCAACCTTACTTATATTATGTGCGCGAGCAGAGAGGATGTACTTACGCCAGTCAGAGGTGTCGTATGAATAAGTGCCTCCCTCTGTGATGAGTCGTTTGCCGTAGGCATAGAGTATAACCGACAGTTTGTCCTCGTGCTGATGACCAGGCGAATATGGTCCTACCTCGAAGTGAGAATAGAAATCGCTCTCTCCCCAGCCCGAGAGCATCATATACCATCCAGCCCAAGGCATCCATGTTGATGTGTACGACGGCTTTGTGCCTTCCTTGCCGTTGGTGGCGATATACTGGAAGTCGGTACGCTCAGGGAACAGACCGAAACCTTGTGCCAATGATGGACGGGCATCGTTCCAACCAGAGTCGTTCACTGCCGGCACCTCACCTGTAGGCGCAACAATCTTCACAT